>DATJRE010000377.1:0-4526 GCA_035505095.1 Bryobacteraceae bacterium
GCCAGATTCACGCTGATGGTGGTCTTCCCCGCCCCGCCCTTTTGATTGGCAACTGCAATGACGGTTGGCATTAGGCTTCTTATTGTAGAGGCGTACGACGTGGAAAGCAAGAGCGGCCTTATGAGACATATGCCGCTTACCTGTTGTAATTACAACTTGTATTTACAGCTAGTATATTCGGACGGCCGACTCAGCCGTCACGGAATGGCCGGCGCCAATCGCGACGGGAGTCACCCGCTTTTCGCCGGTTGCCTGATGCGGGCCTTCCGCCGGGGCAGGGAAGGGAAGAGCATCAGCCCGAAATATTGCGCCAACTCCGCCCTTACTGCTTCGGCAGCCCCGGCTCATGCTCGAAATTGACGCGCTCCTGCTCCACCACCAGCGGGCGCTGCTGCACCTGGGTGTGAATCGAAGCCACGTATTCCCCGAGAATCCCTACCGAAATCAGTTGTACCGAAGCGAAAAAGAAGATCCCGATCACCAGCGGCGCCACGCCCACCGAGAACCGGCTCCAGAACAGCAGTTTGTACACCAGGTAAACCAGCCCCACCAGCGCCGACAATCCCGCGGTTGCAAACCCGGTGAACGTCACCAGCCGCAGCGGCACCTTCGACAGGTTGGTGATGGCCAACATCCCCATGTCGTACAACGTGTACAGGTTGTTCTTGGTGAAGCCCCGCTTGCGCGCCGGCTGGTCGTAGTAGAGCTTCGCGTGCGGCAACCCGATCTCCGCAATCACCCCCCGAAAATAGGGGTATGGGTCCCGGAATGACTTCACAATTTCGATCACCCGCCGCTCATACAAGCCGAAGCCGGTGTAATTCTCGAACGTCTCGATCTCCGAAAGCTGGGAAATCAGCCGGTAATACATCTTGCGGACCCGGAACATCAGGGGATTCTCGCCGCTCGACCGCTTGATGCACAGCACCATCGAGTAGCCCTTTTCCCACTCCCGCACCAGGTCCACAATCATCTCCGGCGGGTCCTGCAAGTCGGCTACAATCCCGATCACGGCATCCCCGGTGGTCTGGTAGAGCGCATGCAGCGGCGACCGGATGTGCCCGAAGTTGCGGGCGTTCACGATCACTTTCACGTTGCTGTCAGCCGACGCGATGCGCTTCAGGATCGCCACTGTATCGTCCACCGAGTGGTTGTCGATGAAAATGTGCTCATAGCGGTACCGCCCCAAATCCGCCATGACCGCGCGCACCCGCATGTACAGTTCTTCCACGTTGCCCTCTTCGTTGTAACAAGGGGTCACGATGCTGATGCTTCTCACGAGTGCGCCGCCTCCTCGCCGCCTGCTCCAAGCTTGCGGAATTGCGTTGGGCACCTCTCCGGGAATCCTCCGCGAAGTGCCTCAAAAGACATGGTAAACGCGGCAGGCCGGCTTCAACAACTTAACCGCCGGCCAAAAGCTGCGCACCAACGCCGTGCCCAGAGATCCATACCCACGGCCGTACGGCCATATGGCCCTCCGGACGCCGTTCCTCCGCGAGGAGATGCTAGACTCACCTAAAGGCGCCCACCACTCCACTGCCTTTCGGAACGGGTTGGGACAATCGGCATGATCGATGCTTCCAACTGCGTAATCTGCGACGGCCCTATCCGCCGCCGCCGCACGGCCCTGGTGGCCCCTTTCCTGGCCCGGCGCATCTGGGACCGGCCGCCGTTTTCGGTGGCCCTTGTCGAATGCAACACCTGCGGATTTCTCTTCTACAACCCCCGCCTCGATGACAGCGAGGCCCAGCGCCTCTACAACAACTACCGCTCCGAAGAGTACCAGCGTATGCGCCACGCCGCAGAACCCTGGTACACCGTTACCTTCAACGCCGACCTGGCCTCGCCCGAGTCATACGTTCACCGCCGCGCCAAACTGGCCGAAATCCTGGGCCAGCACCTCGGCCAGTACCGGATCCGCCGGATCCTCGATTTCGGCGGCGACCGCGGCGATTTAGTAGCCGGCCTCCTCCCCGGCGCCGAGGCTTTCGTTTACGACATTTCCGGCATCCCGGCAGTCGACGGCGTTACCGCCACCACCAATCCCGCCACCTGCCAGGCCGACCTGGTCATCAATAGCAACGTTTTGGAGCACGTCGGCTTCCCGCGCCGCCTGGTGGCCCAGATCCTCGAAGCCGCGCCCCCCGGCGGCCTGGTGTTTCTCGAAGTCCCCTGCGAAAAGGCGCTCGGCTGGTCGCGCATAGCCCGGCGGCTGGCCCAGGTCGGAATCGTCTCTCTCACCCGGCCGGCTCTGGCCCTCTCGCTTGTGCGGCCCGCCAGCCTTTACCTGATGCACGAACACATCAACTACTACACCGAGCGATCCCTGGCCGCGCTCATGCGTGCCTCCGGCTGCACGGTGCTTGCCGCCGGGGCCTACTATCTGGAGGGCCGCGCCGGAAAAGGCGACATGGCCTGGTGCCTCGGTACTACGCCGCCCCGGTAAGTGTCCTCCCGCAAAGCCGGAGTTCTCTGGCTCCTGTTTCGGCGCCCGTAAACGCTCTCATCTCATCCAGCCAGTCTGGCCGAAGCGGACCGAGTGCAGGGACGCCGGCGCACTCCACGGGAAAGACGCCAGCCTGATAGAGCTGGAGGCTGGTTGGGCGGCCCTTCCGCCGCTCCGCCAGCCCTACTCGTCAAAGCGCAGCAGCGCCGGATCGATCTCCGCCTTCCGCGCTGCGTACCACTCGTACAGCCGCGCGATGGATTCCTTCCGCTCGCGGAACTGAAACCCGGGTAGTTCCTCCAGCAAGCGTCCGTTCGCACCGCTGTACTCGCCCCCCAAGCCCTCCCGCCGGATCACTATCTGGAGCGGTTTCCCGGATGCGTCGATCACTTCCTCCGCCAGAGTCTTCAGATCCACCGGACGCCCTGTCGTAACGTTATAGTGCCGGAACCGGAACCGCCCCGTCAGAAAGCGCTCCAAGATGCGCCCCAGGTCGGCCACATCCAGGTAGTCGAAGAACACATTCTGCCGGATGGTCACCGGCAGACCCCACACCGCCCGGCAGCAGGCATTCGAAATGAAGCGCACCCGCCAGTCTTCGTGCGGCCCAAAGACCGCGAACAGCCGCAGCTCGTAAATCTCTTCCTCCGCGCGGATCGACTTGGCGCAGACGTATTTCGAGAGGCCGTAACCTTCCGAGGGCACCCGCGCGTCGAACTCGTCTTCGGTCGCGAGCGGCGGAACCAGCGCGCGGTCGTACACCGCGCCAGAGCTCAGAAATAGCATCCGCCCGAAGACCTGCCGGTTGCGCGCCAAGTTGAAGAACATGCGGCAGTTACGTTCCAAGAGGTCCGACCCGAGGCCCACCGCCCGATTGGAGCGCTCGGTGGCCGCGTGAATCACCACGTCGAAGCGTTCCCGCTCCAGGTAATCGCGCACTGCCCCCGCGTCCAGCAGGTCCAATTCCGCCCTCCCGGGTAGAGCCACCTGGTAAGCCGCGTAGTGTTCCGCCAGGTTCCGCCCGATAAACCCGCTGCCGCCGGTAATCAGAATTTTCAAACGATGGTCCATCCGCCATCTACGATGAGCGCCTGCCCAGTGGTAAAGCTGGAAGCGTCGGAGGCCAGGTACAGCAGCGCGCCCACCAACTCGCGCGGATTGCCGACCCGCCCCACCACGGTGCGGCGCTTCAGCCGCTCCAGAAACGGATCGTCCGGCGCCACGCTGTTCGCCCCGGTATCTTCAGTATTGGAAAACGGCCCCGGCAGAATGGCGTTGGCGCGCACGCCGTAAGGCCCCCAGAACGACGCGGTATAACGGGTGAAGGCCAGCAGGGCGGCTTTCGATGCGCTGTAGCCCGGCGGGTTGATAAAATTGGTGCCTTCGTAAAGCTGCGGGCTGGGCGCGACCACCGCGTACATGGTGGAGATGTTCACGATGCTTCCTTTGCGCCGCTCCTTCATGGCCGCACCGATCCGCTGGGTGGTCAGGGCGGCCCAATAAACCCCCGCCGTCAGGTTCCGCATCCACCCGTCCAGGGTGGCAGCCTCCAGGTGACCTTCGGGGACATTGAAGCCCGTGCGCGCTCCCAGTTCGTGCGCGTTATTCACCAGCACATCGATGGCCGGGTGCTCGCTCTGGATCCGCGTGAGCATGGCTTCCACGGCTGGAACATCGTACAAATCCACCTGGTAAGCGTGTACACGCCCTTCGCCATATTGGTCGTTCAGCGCCGGGGCCTGGCCGGCGATGCGCGCCGAACCGCCCAAGGCCACCACCGTGGCGCGATTGTCGAGCAGCGCCCGCAGCATGCTGCGCCCCAGAAAGCCGCTCGCGCCGGTCAACAGAACCGTCTTGCCTTCGAGCGAGAACAGCGCTTCGGCGGCATAGGCCCCCGGCTCTACCATGTGGTCCGGCCTCCATCCACAATCAGGTTGTGGCCGGTCATATAGGAAGAAGCGTCCGAGACTAGAAACAGGATGGCGCCCTGGTATTCGTCCAGCCGCGCCATGCGGCCCATGGGGATCAGGTTGGCAAGCCGCGCCACAAAATCGTCCGGCTGCCCGTTGTAGATGCCACC
>DATJRE010000378.1:0-6301 GCA_035505095.1 Bryobacteraceae bacterium
TGTCTCTCGGGCGAAGTAAGCTGGGGGCGCCTCTCGCCGCACCCGGCGTTCGACCGCGTCCCCGAAGAGGGCGCCGAAACCACTCACCGCCGCTCCCCGCGTCCCACCCGCGTCGCCCCGCTGGCCATCTTCCTCCGCGAAGACGCCGCCTGGCTGCTGGCCCCTCCGGTGGGAGTCCCACAGGGCGTCCAGGCCCCCCGGCCTGCGCCGGTTCTGCCGCCCGCCGCCGCCGCATCGCAACAGAGCCGCGACCGTCAGGGAGCGGCCTCCGCGCCCACCGCCCCCGGCGCCTCGCGCGAGCCGCTCTCCCACCCCGCGCGCGAACTGCTGGCCGTGCTGGAAGCACGCGTCGCCGGTTCCCCACTCCCGTCCGCCGCATCGCAACCGAGCCGCGCCCGTCAGGGAGCGGACCCCGCGCCCGCCGCCCCCGGCACCCCGCGCGAGTCGCTCTCGCATCCCGCGCGCGAACTGCTGGCCGTGCTGGAAGCCCGCGTCGCCGCTTCCCCACTCTCGCCCGCCGCATCGCAACCGAGCCGCGACTGTCAGGAAGCGCCTCCCGTCGCTGCCCCCGGCACCCCGCGCGAATCGCTCTCGCACCCCGCACGCGAAGTGCTGGCCGCGCTCGAAGCCCGCGGCGCCTCCTTCTTCGCCGATCTCACCCGCGCCACGGGCCGCCTGGCCAGCGAAGTGGAGGACGGCCTCTGGGAACTGGTGGTGGCGGGCCTCGTCACCGCCGATGGATTCGAAAACCTGCGCGCCCTGCTCGATCCCAAGCGCCGCGCCGGACACGGCAAAGGCCGCCTGGCCCGCCCGCGCCACGCTCCCGGCCGCTGGGACCTGCTGCGCCACACCCAAGCGCACCCCGAAGGCCAGGCCGCGGCCTTCGCCAAACAATTGCTGGTGCGCTGGGGTGTGCTCTTCCGCGATGCCGTCCGCCGCGAGCCGCTGGCCCCGCCCTGGCGCGACCTGCTGGTGGAACTGCGCCGCATGGAATCGCGTGGCGAAATCCGCGGCGGCCGTTTCCTGGATGCTTACCTCGGCGAGCAGTTCGCTCTGCCCGAAGCCCTCGACCTGCTGCGCTCCATCCGCCGCACCGGCGAAACCGCGGCCGTGCCCGAAGGCCCCGGCCCGTGGAGCGTTCTCGCCGTGCCCGAAATCGCCGCCGCCGCTACACCGCCAGCCTCTTGAGCCAGATCACCACGCCCGTAATCACCATCGCCACCAGCAGCAGGCTCGAAAGGGACATCACGAGGTGCCCCGCCAGGCCGCCGATATCGCCCGTGTGAATCGAGCGGTTGAAGCGGATCCACCGGTAGCCCTCCGAACCGGTCAGGAAATTGTGTACCGCCAGTGGCTGCCCGCTGAACTGATCCACCACCACGCTCGAGTGCGCGCTGCCCGAAGTCTCCTCCGGCACCCGCAGAATCACCCGGTACACGCCCTTGGGATTCGGCGGCAGCAGCAGCAAATCCACCGCGGCATTCGGAATCGCCTGCTGCGCCACCGCGATGGCGCGGTCCAGGCCGATGGGAGTGGCGCCGGGAACGGGCGTGGAGGCCGGCGGCCGCGTAACCTTCGGCGGCCCGGAGTGGGTCAGCGCGTAGATGGCCTTTTCGCCGGAGGGAAAGCCGATCAGCATTCCGGTGAGCGCGGCGACCCACAGAAACAGCCCTGCATAGATCCCCATGGCCTGGTGCGCATCGAAGAACACCTTGAACCACGAGGCCTTCCAGTGAATCGAGCCGCGTTTCGTACGCCACCACAGCACCAGCCCCGTGGGCGCCAGCAGAAACAGCGCCAGCCCCGCGTAGCTGACGGCGATCTTCCCCGCCGGCGCCCACGCCGCGCGCCCGTCTTTAGCCAGGCGCAGATGAATCTGGTGAATATATCCCAGCCACACATCCGCCCGCGTGGGACCTGTCCATCGGCCCAGCACCGCGCCGGTGTATGGATTCACCGTGACGTTCGAGTGGTCCGTGAGCTGCATCAGTTGCGCCAGGTCGCGGTGCTGCGAAAGCTCCACCGCACCCACGCGCGCCGGGGCGAACCGCTGCTCCACGCCGGCAATCAGTTCGCCTTCCGCAAGCGGCTGCCCGCCTTCCGCCACATACCACAACCTCGGATGCAGCCAGTGGCCGATGTCGCCTTCGAAAGCCATCACGCTGCCGGTCAGTCCCAGAACCACCAGGAACAGACCGGCCGCCAATCCCAGAATCAGGTGGACTTTCAGCAGGACCTTGCGCATTATTTGAAGAACAGCAGTCCCGGCCCGCCCTCTATATACACAAGGTGGACTTCCACCGTGTTGCCTTCCGTAAGGGTATAGCCGACCGCCATATGCTCGTCGAACTGGCGGGCGGCTGCTTCGAGCTTCTGCACCGATTCGGCCGAGAGCGGGTCGCCGTCGTGAATGGGCAGCCGCGCCATCAGTTCCGCCCTCCGCTCGTCGGAAAGGCCTCGCATGTTGATGCTCTTCACGGTACGGCCCACCACGGCGGCGGCGCTATCGCCCACCACAAGCCGGCGTTGGGCTTCCTCCATCATTTTCAGTTTGCGCAGCAAGCCGTCGTACTGAGCTTCCAGCTCGGGTGAGTTCCCAGCCGCCAGTTGCCCCTGGTATTGCTGCTTGAATTGGGCCACCTGGGATTCCAGGAAGCTCACAGTCTCCTCGCCCTGCTTGATCGCCACCAATCTGGCCGCCCCGGCATTGGGCCCCCGCAACACGCCCTGCGGCGCCTCCGGTTCCTTCGGAAACCCTCCTGCCGGAATCTGAAACGTGATATTCACCTGCCGCGCCGCGCCCGCGCCGGCCGGGTCCGCCTGAAAGCGCCATCCCAGGACCGATCGCAGCGCCGCCTTGCGCAGTTCCTGCGGCCCCGCCAGCACGTGCGCATCGCTCACTTCGCCGTTGGCGTCCAGAATCGCCTCCACCGTCACCGTTCCCTGAATGTTCCGCTCAATCGCCGGTCCTGGATATTCGATCGGATCCCGCTTCAGCACCGTCGCGCCGCCGGTATCCACCTGCACGCCGCGGCTGTCGGGGCCGCCGTTTCGCCCTAACAACCTCAACGTGACGTTCTTCTGCCCATCCCGGGTGGTAACTGTCACCGTATCCTGCTCCGGGGATTTCGCCTGCGTCTGTTCCTGCGCTTTGGCCCAATGCACATTCAGCGCCAGGCAGCCCAGCCCCACGCACACCGCCAGAATCGCGGGCAGGCGCGAGGTCCGGTACTCGGCTCCGGCCACGCCCATCAGCCGCTGGATGCGATACAGCAGCGGTCCGCCGGTCGAGGCCATCGCCATCCCCGGCGCCTCCAGGCGCAGCCGCTCCAGGCGCGTCAGCGCGCGGGCGTAGCACAGCGCGTTGCCGCACGATTCCACCGCCAGATCGTCGCAGCACAACTCGCGCTCGTGCCGGATGCGCGCCGAAACCCACCACACCGCCGGATGGTAGAACAGCAGCGTCTCCAGCAGCATCTGCACCAGGTTCACCGCGTAATCCAGGCGCCGGATGTGCGCCAGCTCATGCGCCAGCACGGCCTCCAACTGCTCCGGCGTGAGGCCCAGCAAAGTCGCCGAGGGCAGCAGGATCATCGGCCGCAGCCAGCCCACCACCGCCGGCCCATCGGCCAGCGCGGAGGTCCACACCGCTACCCGCTGCCGCACGCCCATGCGTACCGCCAGCCGCTCCACCACCGCCAGCACCGCGCCGGTGGCCGCTTCCCCGCGCCGCCGCAGCCCGTAAAGCTGCCGAGCGCCCCACACCAGCCGCAGCGAAAGCAATAGCACCCCCAGCGACCATACCGGCAGCGCCCAGCCCTCCGCCCGCGCCAGCCACGATACCGCCGGCCCCGCCACCGGCCGCGCGCCGGCGAAGAAATAGGCCGCCGGGACGGTCACGGTTTCCGCGGAGCGCGCGCCGCGCAGCAGCAGCCACACGGTCGCCGCCGGCAGCGCCGCTAGCATCGCCAACGCCGCGCAGCTTGCCGCATACCGCCAGGTGGCCGGCCGCCTCCGCATCCCCCACAGCGCCGCCCACAAAACCACCGCTACCAGCGACCCCTGCCATACGAAATGCAGTAGGGCCGCGCTCAGAGCCTGTGCCAATGCCGTCATTTTCCCCCTCCTTCGAAGCGCTCCAGCAGCTTTTCCATGGCTTCCAACTCTTCGGGCGTCGATTTCCGGGTGGCCAGCGCCTGCAAAACCAGCGCCTTCACCGACCCGCCGAAGACCCGCTGCACCAGGTCTCCCACCATCTGCCGCTGGGTGTGCTGCTGCGAATAGGCCGCCCGGTAAATCTGCGGGCGTTGCGATTCGTCGCGCGTCACCAGGCCTTTCTCGGTCATGATTTGCAGCAGCTTCAAGACGGTGGTGTAGCCGATCGGTTTGGCCGGTTTGCCCGCCGCGAGCACTTTGTGAATCTCCCGCACCGAGCGCGGCCCGCCCTCCCACAACACCCGCAGGATGGTGAGTTCCGCCCCGGTCGGACGCCGTTGTTGGATCGCCATGCAGCTATATTGACGAAGATCTTCGTGAAAGTCAACGAAAACTTTCGTCAATCGGGCGGGCCGCCCGGCAGCCCGCCTGCGACCCGGCTAGCGTCACCCATACCCATCGTAGGGTCTACCCCCGTCAAACGTACTGATAGTTGTAAAACTATCAAAACCAAATCGTTCGTGATAAACCTGGACACATGGATACGGCCCCAATGACAATCGCTTTCCTGATGGTTTTAGCGGTACTGGGTTACGTTTGGTTCTGGTTTGGCCGGATGCGGCGCGAGCGGCGCATCCGCCGCAGCCTGCAAGTAGCCGTGCGCGGCAAGTTGCGGGCGGCGTAACCGGGAGGCCTTGCCGCCTTCACGCGCGCACGCCGAAGCGGGCCAGCAGTTCGCGGCGTCCGCGGGCGGTGATGGCGAGGGCCCGGCTGTCCAGGTCCTGGGTCACCCAGTTGCGTTTCAGCGCGGCTTGCAACAGGGCCGCTCCCAGCGCCCCGCCAAGATGCGGGCGGCGTTCACTCCAATCCAGGCAGGCGCAGGCGAAGCGGCGGCGCAGATTCCGCATGCCCGCGATGTCCATCCCCAAAGCGTCAAACGCCCGGGCGCCCTCCGGGGTCAGCTCGTAGGCATTCTCCGCCGCTCCGGACGCCAGCCACCCCAGTGCTTGGAATCGGCCGTTCAGCGCTACCGCCAGGGCGCCGGCCATGTGGTCGTAGCAGGTCCGCGCCGCGCGCAGCCGCAGGGGCGTGTGCGGCGTGAACATCCCTGCGGAGACGCCCGCCAGCACGCTCAAGGCCTCCAGCGCGCTGGCCACCGCCGGTCCCCCCAGGCTGTAATAGCGATGCTTCCCCTGGGCCAGCAATTTCACCAGCCGCTCGGTCTTCAGCCGTTGCAGGTGCACGCTGGCGGTGGAAGGGCTTACCCCGGCCTCCAGCGCCAGTTCGGTGCTGGTGCGCGCGTGTCCGTCCATCAGGCAGAACAGCATGCGCGCGCGGGCCGGCTCCCCGATGGCCGCCGCGATCCCCGCCACCGCCGCATCCACCCCGGCGGCCGCCGCCGTATCCCCCGCCCGCGCCGCCTGGCGCGCCGTTCCTGTCTCCACAATCATGCTTTGATCGTAGACGAATCGTCCCTGCGGCACAACTGCCATACTGCCAGTGGGCCACCGCCGGCCGCGAAGAGAACACCGATGACCATTACCTGCGTGATCCGCTACGAAATCGACCCCTTTCAACGCGACGCCTTCCAGGCCTACGCCGAAAACTGGGGCCGCATTATTCCCCGCTGCGGCGGCCACCTGGTGGGCTATTTTCTGCCCCACGAAGGCACCAATTACGTGGCCTGGGGCCTGATCGCCTTCGACAGCCTGGCCGCCTACGAGGCTTACAAAACCCGCTTGCGGTCGGATGCCGAAGCGCGTGATAATTTCGCCATGGCGCAGACCCGGCGCTTCATCCTCCGCGAAGAGCGCCACTTCGTGCAGGCGGTCGAGGGCACCTTCGGCATTCCCGCGAAGCTCGCCGGAGAGCGCTGAGCCATGGCGATGCACGCTGACCAGGGACAGGCCGAAAAGGGACTCGCGTTCCGCGCCCTGCACGAGCGCCCGCAAGCCTTCCTGATTCCCAATCCGTGGGACGCCGGCACCGCGCGCCTGCTGACGCTGCTGGGCTTTGAGGCCCTGGCCACCACCAGCGCGGGTTACGCCCTCTCCAGCGGGCGGCCGGATCACGCCGTGGCGCGCGATGAGATGCTGGCGCACGCGGCCGCCATCGTGTCGTCCACCAGTCTGCCCGTGAGCGCCGA
>DATJRE010000379.1:0-36052 GCA_035505095.1 Bryobacteraceae bacterium
CGGGCGCAGCAGGCGCGCGGGCAGCTTGGAAAGATACACCAGCCGCTCGACCACCGGCAGCAGGCGGCGCACGGTGCGGCCATCCAGCAGCAGGCTCCCGGTCACCAGCGCGGGGTGGGGGATGGTGGTGCAGCAGCGCGAACAGACATCCACTTCCCCGCCCCGCCCGGCAGCGTGCAGACGGCGCATCGCGCGCATCTCCTCGCCGTTCCAGATCTCCACCAGGGGCTGCCCGTTGATGTGGCCCACGGGTTTGCCATCCAGCATGTAGCTCTGGCAGCAGGGGTACACGTCGCCGTTCTGCTTGATGTAGATGGGGCCGCGCCACAGGTAGTGGCACGGATGCTTCCAATCGGCGGCGGCGTGGCCGGCATCGGGACGCATCAGGTTGGTTTCATCGGCCTTGATGCGAAGCTGGTCCACGCCAGGGATGCCGCCCCAGAAGGCCAGAAAATCGTCCACCTCAGAGGCGTTGCCATCCATTTTGACCATCTGCACCACCACCTGCAGGCGCGAGCGGCGCTGGTGTTTCATGCGGGCGAAACGCACGAAATTGTCGCGCACCTTTTCGAAGCGGGCGCCTTTGCGGTAGAACTCGAAGGTCTCTTTTTTGAAGCCGTCGAAGCTGAGGGTGATCTGTTCGAGCGGCGAATCGAGCACGCGCGCGGCGGTGGCCTCGTCCAGAAACGTGCCGTTGGTGGAGAGCAGCGTGGAGATGCTGTGGCGGTGGCAGAATTCGATGCGTTCGAAGATATGCGGGTCCATGAACGGCTCGCCCAGGCCGATCAGCATCATGTGCTCGGCGGTTTCACCGGATTGGCTGACAAGACGTTCGAAGACTTCGTCCGTCATATCCGCTTTGGGCTGTTTATGGGTTTCGCGCGGGCACATCGGGCAGTACAGATTGCACTTGGCGGTGGTTTCGACGATATACTCGACGGGCAGCGCCGGCAGCGTGGTGCGGCGCGCCAGGTAACCCCACAGCAGTTTTGCCCGGTTCCAGGCCCTCATGTGTACATTCATTGTAACTGTGGGCCCAGGCCTTCACCGCAGAGACGCAGAGGCGCGGAGAAACACCCGGAGAACAAAATGGGTTTCCTCAGCGTCTCCGCGTCAGGTTTCCAGGATCGGCCCGCGCGCTAGAATAACCATGAACGCCAAGGATCGATTGTGAAAATCACCATATCGGGAGCGTCGGGGCTGATCGGACGGCGCCTGCTCAAGACCCTCGGCGCGGAAGGGCACACCCTCCATGTCCTCAGCCGTCACGCGGGGACCAATTTGCCGGGCGGCGTGCGCCTGTCACCCTGGGACCCCACGCGGGGTGAACCGCCCGCCGAGAGCCTGCGCGATGCGGATGCGGTGATCCACCTGGCCGGCGAGCCGGTGGCGCAGCGCTGGAGCGAGGAGGTCAAGCGGCGCATTCGCGACAGCCGCGTCACGGGCACGCGCAACCTGGTGGAAGCGCTGAAGAAGCTGTCGCGGCCGCCCGGCGTGCTGGTGTGCGCTTCGGCGATCGGCTACTACGGCTCGCGCGGCGACGAGATTCTACCCGAAACCGCTACGCCCGGCAGCGGATTTTTGCCGGAGGTCTGCGTGGCCTGGGAGACCGAGGCCCGCGCGGCCGAAGCGCTGGGGATGCGGGTGGTGACCATGCGCACGGGCATCGTGCTGGACAGCCGCGGTGGTGCTTTGGCCCGTATGCTGCCGCCATTCCGCATGGGCGTGGGCGGCAAATTGGGCAGCGGCAAGCAATGGATGTCGTGGATTCATTGGCAGGACCTGGCGGCGCTGTACCACTTGGCGCTCGACCAGCCGGTGAGCGGGGCGGTCAATGGAGTGGCGCCCTACCCAGTGGATAATGCCGAGTTTACGCGAACCCTGGCAGGCGCCCTGCACCGCCCGGCCTTCCTGCCGATTCCCGGATTGGCGCTCCGGGTGCTGTTCGGGGAGATGGCGGAGGTGCTGCTGGCCAGCCAGCGGGTGGCCCCCAAAGCCGCCGAGTCGGCCGGGTTTCCCTTCCGCTTTCCCCAGCTTGCGCCGGCGCTGGCCGACTTGCTGAAATAGCCTCATCCCTCAGAACTGAAAGTAGACGAACGGGATGGCCTGGTCGATCACCCCGAAAACGTCGAGGCAGAAGAGCATCAGCGCCATGGACGCGGCGTATGCCAGGGTGGGCGTTTTCATGATCCGCTCGACCATCTCGAAGCGCTCTTCCAGCAGCGATACCGCCAGGGCAATCGCCACCAGGGCGAAATGCCAGTGTTGCAGCAAGCCGTGGCCGGGCGTGCGCGAGACGAGCTGCGCCAGCACCCGCATGGACTGCTTCAAGTCGGCGGCGCGGAAAAACACCCAGCCGATCATCACTAATAGGAATGTGGCGGCGGCCTTCAGAGGATAGAGCAGCCCGCCGGGCCAGGGCTTTTGAGTGCCGGAGCGGAAGGCCCGTTCGGCGGCCAGCAGACCGCCATGATAGCCGCCCCAGATCAGAAAATTCCAGCTTGCCCCGTGCCACATGCCGCCCAGCAGCATGGTCAGCATCAGGTTGCGATAGGTCTTCCAGCGGCCGTGGCGATTGCCGCCCAGCGAAATGTAAAGATAGTCGCGCAGCCAGCGGGAAAGGGAGATGTGCCAGCGATGCCAGAAGTCGGTGATGCTGGAGGCCAGGTAGGGGCGGCGGAAATTCACCGGAAAGTGAAACCCGAATAGCAGCGCCATGCCGATGGCCATGTCGGTGTAGCCTGAGAAATCGAAATAGATCTGCATGCCGAAGGCGAAAACGCCGCTCCAGGCCTCGCGCATGGCCGGGTGCGCGGCGAGGTTGCCGAAGTAGAGGTTGGCGACCTTGGCGAACTGGTCGGCGTAGGCCATCTTCTTGGTCAGGCCGAGAGCCAGCAGGAAGAGGCCCCGCGAGACGTCTTCCTGGCTGGGCGGATTCCATTTCAGCAGATCGTGGAAGAACTCGCGGGCCCGCACGATGGGTCCGGCCACCAGTTGTGGGAAGAAGCAGATGAACAGCGCGTAATCGATCGGATTGCGCACGGCCACCTGCTCGCCGCGATACACGTCCACTACGTAGGACATGCTTTGGAACGTATGGAAGCTGATTCCGAGGGGCAGCACCACGTTCAGCCAGAAGAAATTGGCGGGCCGGCCCATGAGGACTGCCAGGTTGCCGGCCAGAAAATTGTAGTACTTGAAGAAGCCCAGGAAGCCCAGGTTGGCGGACAGGCTGAGAATCAGGATGGCCTTCCGGCGGGCGCCGGGCGGCGTTTTTTCGAGCCACAGGCCGGCTGTATAGTCGATGGCCGTCAAGGTCAGCAGCAGGGCGATGAATTTGTAGTTCCAGCTTCCGTAGAAGAAATAGCTGGCCGCCAGCAGAATGTATTTGCGCGCCGCGCGCGGGCTGGCGTAGAAGAGGATCAGCACCACGCTCAAAAAGAGGAAGAAGTGGGTGGTATTGAAGAGCATGGCGGGTTACCTGGCCGCCTTCTGCGTCGCGACGGCATCCAGCATATGGCCGATTTCGACGGCGAGCATGGGGGAAAAGCGGGCGATGCCCTCGCGGTTGAGGTGCAGCGCGTCGCGGAACAATTCGGGGTGCTCCAGCGAATCGAAGGCGTGCTCGGGCACCAGCATGACGTTAGGGCGCCGGGCGAACTCGCGAATCGAGCTGCTGAGCTTGTGCACCAGGTTGTCCGGACGGACAACCGGCCCGCGCGGCAGCCGGAGGAAGACGATTTTGGTGGGCGAGCCGCGATAGAGGTCGATGATTTTGCCGAGCCAGTGGCGGCGGAAGGCGGCCAGGCGTCCGGTCTGCGGGGCCGGACTGCGCAGGAGCGCGGCTTTCACGGTGGCGATCTGGTCCTCGTTCAAGCCCGGCGGCATGGTGGCAGTCATGGTTTTCCAGTCAATTGACAGGCCCGCCATGCTGCGATCGGTCTCCACGTAGCCGTAGGTCCAGAATTCGAAGAACTTGCGGTCGAGGGCCACCTTGCCAAGCCGCCATTCAGGATGGGCCAGGAAATCCAGCACGTCCGCTTGGAAGACCGTGCCTTTCCAAATCCCGCTGCGGAAGGCCTCCCATTGCAGAGCAGGGCTTTCGAACGAGGTGGCGAATTCCCACACGTCGCGCAGGCGCAATCGCGCGATTACATAGTGGAGGGCGCGGATGTCATCGTTGGGATTGAAGTCCTCGTCCTCGTCGTCGTAGTCGTCCATGCCGATGACCACCGCGCGGTAGCGGCGGCGAGTCGGGTCGAGGTCGCGCATCATGTAGTACCAGGCGCGGGCATCGGTTCCGGCCACCCCGGCGTGGCGGAAAACGTAGCCGGTCTGGGCCGTGATCTGGTTGGAGAGGCGTGGGGAGTAGGCAAAACGGGAATCGCCCAAGGTGACCACCAGGTTGTCGCCGTTATGATGCTGGGCGTCCCGCTCGCGCGCCAGAACCTGTTCAAAGAGGCCCGTGGAGGAATCCGGCTCCAGATGGGAGAGGTACCAGGGTGTGCGGAACACCAGGGCATCGAGGGCAGTGGCGCCCGAAACCGCCAGCGTGCACGCCACGACGAAGGGAACCCATTTGGGAACTTGCATCCGTTTCCAGAAGACCTGATGACTAAGACCCGCGAACAGTCAGTTTAAGCTACAGGCAGGGGCGCCTGCGCGGCGGGTTGGTTTGGGAGCCGAGGGGTAGACGTGGGCGGAGCGGCAACACTTGGGTGGTCCGGCCGACCGGGCTGCCGCTGCGAAGGGGATCACGCGGCGGTAAAACGCTTGGGACCCGAGGATGGTGGACTGAGTGGGCTGGCAGGATCGGGTGCGGATTGGCACACCTGGGCTCGGCTGGAGGCAGCTCACCGCCGCGGGATTAGCGGTGGGTCGGCGAATCGAAGGCGGTGGTCACGGCGCGGGCGGGCGAACGGAGGAACTTGATCATCCGGTCGCAGAACTAATTCGACGGCGCGTAGTATCCCAGACGCCAGTAGGCTTTGAGCGGCGGCAGGCCTTTGGGCGGCACCAGTTTGACCGTCACGTGATGATAACGGCCGTCGCGCTGGTCGTCGGTGGGGGCGTAGCCCAGCACATACCGGTTGCGCAATTCAACGCCGATTTTGGCGGCGATATCCGGCATCTCCATAGCGTTGACGGCGTACTCGCGGCCGCCGGTCTGCTCGGCGAGCTCGCTCAGGAGACCGGGGCCGGCAGCTTCCTCGGGCGAGCGGCCGCGGGCGCCGGGCGCTTCGTAAACCCCCATGGCGTAAATCAACACATCGGATTCCCGCACCGTATTGCGAATCTCGGTTTCGGTGTAGCGGCTGGCATTGTCGCCGCCATCGGAGATGACCAGGAGCGCTTTGCGGTTCTTCTGCGAGCGCTTCAACTCGTGGAGGCCCAGGAAGATGGCGTCCAGCAGCGCGGTGCGGCCTTTGGACTGCGCGAAGGTGAGCTGGTTCTGAATGTCCTCATAGTCGCGCGTGAGCGGCACCACGACCTTCGGCTGGTCATTGAACTCGACCAGAAAAAACTCGTCGTCGGGATTGGCGGTGTCGAAGAACTTGGAGGCCGCCATCCGCGAGAGACGCAGTTTGTCGCCCATGCTGCCGCTGATATCGAAGACCAGGCCTACGGCCACGGGTTCGTCCTCCATGCCGAACTGGGTGATGGTTTGCTCGACCTTGTCGTCGAAGATTTTGAAGTGCTCCTTTTCGAGACCGGTGACGGGGCGGTTCTGGGGATCGCAGACCGAGACCGGCACCAGCACCAGGTGGGAGTCTACCCGCAGATTGGTGACCGGGTGCGGGGAATCCGGGGGTGTGGGAAGCGGCCGGGGAACCACGGCGACCTGCGCGGAGAGACGGCCAACCGTCAGGGCGGCAAGGCCCAGCGCCAGGGCAAAGATCTTTCGCGAACCGCCCAAACCAATCCCTCCGCCTTGTATTCTACTGCGTCGGGCGATTGCGCCGAAGCAGTGGTGGCGCAGCGGCGGCCGGCCGGGTACCGAAAATGTACCAGGTATTCCGCAGATGGGGCGTTGTCCTCGGCGCAGGCGGCTACTCGATGGTGGCGCGCTTCGAGGTCCGCTGCTGGGTGTGTGAGGGCTGGTTGAGCGGTGAATCGCCGCGATTGGCGAACCGGCAGACGGGGACACCGCCCGACCTGCCCGTCTGTTTGCACAGGCAACGGGCGGAGGATGCTGAGCGGAGGGTGGCGTAGGGCCGCGGAGGGTCATAGGAGTACCGCCGACCCGCAAAATCGGCTACAATGGGGATTCAGTGGAGGTGGGTCTTCTCGAGTCGTAACCGAGCTGCAGCCGCCAGCAATCGCGTTCCGTTCCTTCGAGCAGCCCTGCGCGCCCTTTTTACCCTGCTGTTTCCCGACGATTGCCGCGTCTGCGGCCGTCCCCTGAACGAAGTCTCGCGCATTCCGGTGTGCCGCAAATGTCTGGAAGAACCGGCTCCGCTGAATGCGGAGTTTTTCTGTAGCAGTTGCCGGATGCCATTTGAGAATGGTTTCCCGCTGGACGCCGAAGGCCGTTGCGCGCTTTGCCGCAGCGGCCTTCGTGGTTTTGATGCGGCATACGCGTACGGATCGTATGAAGGCGTGCTGCGCGAGCTGATCCACATTTATAAATACGGCAAGGTGCGGACGCTGGCCCGGCCGCTGGGCGATCTGCTGTGGACGGCGCTGGCCCGCGATGAAGCCTGGGACATGATCGCGGCGGTTCCGTTGCATTGGCGGCGGCGCTGGCAGCGGGGCTTCAACCAGTCGGAGTTGCTGGCGCGGGACCTCGCGCGGCGCTGCGGAGTCCCATTCGTCTCGCTGTTGAAGCGCGTCCAGCCCACCACCGCGCAGGCGGGCTTGAGCAACCAGAAGCGGCGGCGCAACGTGGCGTCGGCTTTCGCGTGCCGCCGGATGGTTTTGCGCCGGGACCGGCTGGCGGGCAAACGGGTTTTGCTGATTGACGATGTTCTGACGACCGGGTCCACGGCAGCGGCGTGCGCGGCGGCGTTGAAAAAGGCCGGCGCCGGCCGCGTGGGGATTCTGACGCTGGCACGGGTCGACCGGCGCTGGGATGTGCGAGTGGCGGCCCAAAAGAGCCAGGATGGCGAGATGGCGCTGGTGGGAAAGACCGGTGGCGAGGCTGCCGGGACGGACGAATGGGGGGTACGATTCTGAATGGCGAACGATCGACTGCAGAAGCCCGTCCTGGTGCTGAACGCCAGCTATGAGCCGATCAACATTTGCGCCGCGCGGCGTGCCCTGGTCTTGGTGCTCAAAGGCGTAGCGGCGGCCGAAGAGGAGTCTTTGCATGCGGTACACTCGGCGCGCAACGCGGTACGGCTGCCCAGCGTGATCCGGCTGCTCGAATACCGGCGCATTCCTCACCAAACGCGCGCCCTGTCGCGCAAGAACATCCTGATGCGCGACCGGTACACCTGCCAGTATTGCCATCGTATTCTTCCTTCCGGAGAATTGACGCTGGACCATGTGATTCCACGGTCGCGGGCGGGGGAATCGGCGTGGGAGAACCTGGTGGCGTGTTGTCATCCGTGCAACAACCACAAGGGAAATCGAACGCCTGAAGAGGCGGGCATGAAACTGGCGCGCCAGCCGCGGCCCTTCAGCCTGCACACCAGCCGACACCTGATGCGCATGCTGGGCAAAGGCGATGCACAGTGGCGCAAGTATCTGTTCTACTGATCCCAGGAATGGGCTGGCCGGCGCCCCGCAAATTAACAACTGCAAAGGCCGCCGCCGACGCCCGCCCGCCCCCGCCCGCCCCATCCAAACTTGCGGCGGGTGCGTAAGTGGAGTATAGTCAGGAAGAACCAGGTTTTTCAGAGGAGGGTGCCATGAGGAAGCTAGTTATTGCGTTTGCCTTCACGACCAGTCTGTCATTGTGCGCTTTGGCGGCGGACAGTTGGACGGGTTACATTGTCGACAAGAACTGCTCGACCAACAAGGCAATGTTGGGAAATGAAGCCTGTGCCAAGCGTTGCATCGGACGCGGAGCGCCGGCAGTTCTCGCCACCGAAGACGGGAAAGTTTACCAGATTAAGGAACAGGACAAGGTGAAGGACGAGGCCGGAAAGAAAGTGACGATTACCGGCAAGATGGATGGCGACACCATCAGCGTCGAAAGCCTGAAAGCGATGTAATTTCGAGGGGGCCGGCTCAGCCAGCCGGCCCGCTCAGTTCGATCCAAACATTGCCTGGACTTCCTGGACCAGTTCCTGGAGGTTTTGGACTTCAGTATTCAGTTCGTGGCCGGCAGCGGCTTCGGCCTCTGCGCTGGCTGCGGTGGTCTGTGTAACTTTCTCCATTTGCACGATCACGCGAGCGATCTGATCCATCCCCCGAGCCTGCTCCTGGCTCCCCAGATTCACCTCATCTACAAGGGTCTTGACCTGTATGGAACTCTGGGTCATTCCGCGGACTGCCTGGGCCACGTGGTCGAGATGAGTGTGACCGTCGCGGGTGGTCTCGATGGAATCCTGGATCAGCGTGGCAGTGTCTTTGGCGGCCTGCGCACAGCGCTGCGCGAGGTTGCGGACTTCGTCGGCCACCACGGCGAAGCCCAAACCGGCCTCGCCGGCCCGCGCCGCCTCCACAGCCGCATTGAGCGCCAGAATATTGGTCTGGAAGGCGATCTCGTCGATAACCTTGATGATCCGCGCAATCTTGTTGCTGGATGCGTCGATTTCCTTCATTTTGGCGACCATGCCATCCAGCGTGGCATTCACTTCGGTGGACCCCTGGGCCGTCTGCTGCATCAGATCAGCCACCTGGTGAGCGCGATCGGCATTCTTATGAGTGATGGAGGAAATCTCTTCCGCCGAGGCGGAAGTCTCCTCAAGCGAAGCAGCCTGTTCGGAAGCTCCCTGGGCCAGCGACTGGCTCGAGTTGCTGACATTGGATGCCGCCCCGCCCACGTGCCGGGCAGCCTCTGCCATGCGCTCCGCCAAGCGGCGTAGCGAACTATTCACCTGGCGGACAATCCAGAGCACTACGCCGCCGAAAAGAAGGCCCAGCAGCGCCAACCCCACCGTCATCGCCACGGCGCGCGTGGTTTTGGCCGAGGCTGCCGAAGATTGGGCCGACAGATCGCGATTCTGCTGTTCGACCAGCGAAGAAGCCGCCCGGCCGATTTCGTCCAGATGCGGCTGCACCTGCCTGGCAAAAATATCCAGAGCGGCGTCAAGCTGTTGGCTTGCCATAGCGCGCTTGAGATCCTCGTGAGATTGCTGAACCTCGCTGTTGCGGGCCACCAGGTTCTGCAGCAGGGTGTCCGCTTCCCCGGCCAGCGCCATGGGACGAAGTTCGTCGAGAGCCTTGCGAAGACGGTCGGCGGGCTGCTGGAACTGCTGCTGATAGGCGTTGGCGGGTCCCGACTGGCCCAGCACCGCCGCCAGCACGCTGGCCCTTTCGAGACTGGTCATCTCCGCCGCCGCGGAATTGATTTCTCCCGCCAGGTACTGCTGCCGGGCAGTGGAGTTGACCGCACGGTCCAAATCCCCCTTCAAATCCCGAATGATCCACACACAGGACCCGCTGAGCACGATTACCAGCGCCAGCATTACGGCAAAGCCGCCCAACAGCTTCTTGCTGAGACTCATTTTATTCTTCTCCAAGCCTTACATATTGAATGTGAATGAGAATGTCGCGACGACCTTGATGGGTTTGCCATCCTCGGTAAACGGCTTGAATTTCCACTTCAGGAGCGCATCGCCGGCGGCCTTGGTCAGGACCGGGCTGCCGCTTACGGTCTTGACGTGCTCCACCGCACCATCTTCGCCGATCACCGCTTCGACTTCGACAACTCCTTGAATTTTCAACTGCTTGGCAATTAACGGATAATCCGGCGCGGTTTTGTGGGCGATCGCCTCCATGGCATCGTGCTGGGTTATCTTTTTGGGACTCCCCTGCGGAAAGGCTTGCGTCGTGAATAACATCAACGATAGGGCAAAGAAGAGAAATCTCATTTTGGGTTTCCTGGGCAAAAATCCGTTACAGGTTGTATATCGGCAGAATGGGACGAAAGTTTATGGGCAGGAGAAAATACGTTTATGGCAGTTTATGTGGCTGCCCGCGGAAAGCGGACCCCAACCCGTCAACGATGAACCGGGATCGGCGTTTCAAAAGCTGCCGCTTATTGGGGTACTGCGTGCGAGAGACCGCCCTGGAGGTACACAAACAGCAGAATGGCCAGGGCCACTATGGCCACCAGCACAATGATCTGTATCACGGACGCCTTGGAAACTTCCATATGCTCACCCTTTAATGGCGGTGCACGCCAGCATCCATTCCAACTCTGCCAGGGCCGGCGGCTACCCCGGCGTGAGCTTCGGCAGGGGCGATGGTGGTGGCGCCAACGCGCTGCGTTATCTGCATATTTGGATACACTTCAGCAGGCTTGCTGGCACGGCGATTGCACACTCACTGTTAGCCGGATCACTCCGGCCAACTACGGGTTTAAAAGGAATACTATGAGCACTTTTGCAAAACTTGGTATGGGCTTGTGTCTGACGGCGGGGCTCAGCTTTGGCATCACCATCATGTACACGGGCCAATTGATGGACGCATCCTGCTACAACCAGAATCGAACCGAAAATGGCGGAAAGCCCTGGGTGCAGTGCGTTCCTACCTCCTCCACCACGAATTTCGCGATTCACACGGATGGCAGGGTCCGGATGCTGGACGCGGCCGGCGACACCAAGGCCGAGGCGGCACTCCAGGAGGGCGCCTTGAAGCTGAATAAGAAGGGCGACATGCCAGTGGTCATCGATGGCTCGCGACACGGTAACACCATTGACGTGGAAGGCATTCGCTCGCCGGGCTCCGATACTTCGGTTCATTAGGGGTAACCAGACGGCCGGAGTGGCGCTCCGGACGCAGGTGTGCAGTGGTGCCCGGCTTCGGCCAGCGACTCCGGCATAGGCGGGGCCCACTCATCCGATGGTGGCTTACTCTTCGGCGCGATTTTTCATGGCGGGCGCCGCGGTGACCGAATCGGTGATGGCGTTGCCGGTAATCAGGCGGGCGCCGCGGCTGAAGGTCAGGTACTCTAAGCCCCACTGCACAAACACCAGCACCCGGTTTTGAAAATCCACCAGGTACATCAGGTGGACGAACAGCCACACCAGCCAGGCCGGCAGGCCGGAAAGATGGAATCCGAAGATGCGCGCCACCGCCGAGCCGCGCCCGATGACGGCCAGGTCGCCCTTGTCGAAATAATGGAAAGACGGCAGTGTGCGGGGGCCGTCCAGACGCTGGACAATGGCTTGGGCGGCATATGCCCCGCCTTGCATGGCCACCTGCGCCACGCCGGGTAACGGTTTGCCGTGCGAATCCTTCAAGTCTGCCAGGTCGCCCACCACATAGATCTGGGGGAAGCCTGGGATGGTCAGGTCGGGCGCAACCAGGATGCGTCCATCTTTACCGGTGGGCGCGTGGGTACTGGCCGCCAGCGTCCGTCCGAAAGTGGTCACCGTGACACCGCCTGCCCATAAGACAGTTTTGGCTGGCTGCCACTGCGGAGCGCCGCCGGCGGCTTGCAACGAAAGGCCGTTCCGGTCCAATCCGACGACCCGTACGCCGGTGCGCACTTCGACGCCCAGGTGAGCCAGGGCAGCCTGGGCGCGCCTGGAAAGGTCTTCGGGGTAGGCAGCGAGCAGGCGTGGGCCGCCATCCAGGATGAGAATGCGGGCATCCGCGGAATGAATCGAGCGGAAATCATGCTTCAGGGTCTGGTGGGCGATCTCCGCGAGCGCCCCGGCCAGTTCCACCCCGGTGGTCCCGCCGCCGACGATGGCGAAGGTCAGCCAGGCGCGCCGCTCGGCGGGCTCGGTGACCCGCTCGGCGGCCTCGAAGGCGTACAGGATTTTGTGGCGGATGGCCGTGGCCTCCTCGACAGTTTTCAGACTGGGCGCCCACTCGCGCCACTCGTCTTTGCCGTAGTAGGAGGTTTTCGATCCGGTAGCCACGATGAGCGAATCGTACTCGAATTCTCCGCCGTCCAGGAGCTTCACGCGGCGCGCGACCGGATCGATCCCGGCGGCCTCTCCCAGCAGGACGCGGGTGTTCCGCTGGCGGCTCAGGATGGAACGCAAGGGAGCACTGATTTCGCCCGGGGACAATGATCCCGTGGCTACCTGGTACATCAGCGGTTGGAAGAGGTGGAAATTGCGCCGATCGATGAGCGTCACGTCCACTTTGGCGTGGCGCAAGGACCGCGCGGCGTACAACCCTCCGAATCCGCCGCCGAGAATGAGAACCCGATGTGCGATAGCTTCAGGATAACGGAGTGGGCCGATTGGCGTCGACGGATGAGCTGGCCGGATCGAGCGGCGCCACCGTCTGGATCGACCTGGCCTGCGCCAGCACGTCAGCCAGTTGATCCCTGATGTCCTTCCAGCGGGCCTGGGTTTCGCAGAGCGAGCGCACCGACTTGCTGACTTCCAGCATGGCCGCTTCCTGGCGGCCGACCCTCTCGCGCAGGGTGGCCTCTTTCCTGCCCTGCTCATAAAAGCCGGCGATCAACCAGTTGATCTTCTTCGTCATCTCGGGCAACCGGCCGAGGGTGGTGACCAATTCCCGTCTTTGCTGCTGAATGCCCTGTTCCAGGGTCAGGATCTGCGCGCCGAAGCGTTGCTGCAGCTCCACCAACTGGATGAAGAGGGAGGACAGGTTGACGGCCGGCTTTCCGGGCGCGTGTTGGCGCGAGGTGCGGCCGCTGACGATCTGTAATCTGGGGGCTGTCGCCGCGGCGCCGGACAGCGGAAAGCGGCAAGTTTTGCCACCGTTGGTCGCCGTTGGGCTGCTCATCGGTTGGTCCTCTGCGCCTCGATTCACGCGATCCTCCGGTCTCGGCCAGCTTGACTCGCTGCCGGGAGCGGTTCCAATTGTAAGAGTAAGTACTGGAAAAGGCAAACGCGGGGAAAGCGGGCGCGGCGTAGGCGGGAAGCGGACTGAGCGGCTGGCCCGTGGCGCCGAGTCACGTCGCCTCCGTAAGAGCCGCCGGTGCCGGCTGGGCCGCAACGTTTTGCTAGAATCGAGTCCGCATGAATCGCGCCGCAATTGCCCGGGCCGCCGCCTTGATTGCCCCTTACATCCGCCGCACGCCGGTGATTGAAGTGGATGGCGCGGATTTCGGGCTTCCCGGTCACCGGCTGGCATTCAAACTGGAACTTTTGCAGCATGCCGGGTCGTTCAAGACCCGCGGCGCCTTCTCCAATCTGCTCACCCGGAGCGTACCGGCGGCTGGCGTGATCGCCGCTTCGGGCGGCAATCATGGCGCGGCGGTGGCATACGCGGCGCAGCGGATGGGTAAGCCCGCCACCATCTTTGTGCCCAGCGTCTCCTCGGAGGCGAAGATGGCACGCATTCGCGGCTACGGGGCGAACCTGGTGGTTTCGGGCGACCGCTACGCCGACGCCCTGGCGGAAAGCGAGCGCTTCGCCGCGCAAACCGGCGGGTTGCCCATTCACGCCTACGACCAGCCGGAAACTCTTATGGGCACGGGCACCGTGGGCCTGGAATTCGAAGCTCAGGACCCGGCCCTCGATTCCCTGCTGGTGGCGGTGGGCGGCGGCGGACTGATCGGCGGGATGGCCGGCTGGTACGAGGGGCGCGTGCGGCTGATCGGCGTGGAACCGGAGGCTGCCCCTACGCTGACTCGGGCCCTCGAAGCCGGCCATCCGGTGGATGCGGAGGCTGGCGGGATTGCGGCCGATTCGCTGGCTCCCAAACGGGTTGGTGCGCTGATGTTCCCCCTGGCGCAGCGCTTTGTGGAGCAGGTGGTGCTGGTAGAAGACGACCACATCCGGCAGGCCCAGGAGAGGCTTTGGGAGGTGTTGCGGGTGGCCACCGAACCTGGCGGCGCGGCGGCCTTCGCCGCCTTGCTTTCCGGCCGCTACCGGCCGCGAAGCGGTGAGCGCATCGGAGTGCTGATCTGCGGCGGAAACAGCACGGCAGTGAAGTTCGAGTAGTCGGGCCGTCGGCTCTTTATGGCCCGCCGCGGCCCGGAAGAGCGGGGCGTCCGATGAGGGCCGCCGCAGTGATGGAACTGGCGGCGGCCAGCAGGGCTGCGATCCAGGCCACCATCCGAAAGCCGGCGACGAAAGACTCTTCAATGACCCGCCGGCCTTGCGGATCGGGCGGCTGGGCGGCGGCGAGCCGTGGTTTTTCCGCGTCGATCTGGCGGCGAACCGAAGCGGGCAAGTGCAAAAGATTCAGCCGCTGGTCCAGCGCGCGGCTAAATACGCCGTTCAATACCAGCCCGAGCACCGCAATGGCCAGGAGCGCGGCGACCCGCGCCACGGCGTTGTTGATTCCCGAGGCGATGCCGGTGCGCTCCGGGGGGACGGCATTCATCACCGTAGTGGTCAGCGGCGCCACACTGATGGCCATCCCGAAACCCAGCATCAATACCGCCGGAAAAAATGTAGTCCAATACGAACCGCCGATGGCCGGCCGGCTCATCAATATGAACCCCGCCGCGGCCACCAGTGGGCCGATGATCAGAGGGAGCCGGGCGCCGTAACGCTGCAATAGCCCGCCGGACCAGCGCGAAAGCAGGAACATCAGCAGGATGAGAGGAAGCAGGGCGCTGCCGGCTTCGGTAGCCGTATAGGCCTGCACCTGGATCAGGTTCAGCGGGAGGAAGAACAAGAGGCCACCCAGCGCGAAGTATAAGAACAGCGTCAGCAGGTTGGCTCCCAGAAAGCTGGGCGAGCGGAACAGGCCGAGCGGCAGCATGGGGGTTGGCGATCGGGCTTCCAGGAAAACAAACGCGATCAGCGCCAGGGCGCCGATTCCGCCCGCCATGGGGACGCCTTCGATGGCGGCGTAGACGATCCCTCCCAAGCCAATCGCCGTCAGCAGGGCGCCCACCCAATCGATCGGCGCCGCCCGGCTGGCCGAGGCGCATTCCGGGATGCGCCAGGTGAGGAGCAGCGTCGCCAGCGCGATCGGAAGATTGAGAAAGAATGCTAACCGCCATGACCCGTGCTGCACCAGCCATCCGCCCAGCACCGGGCCGGCAGCCGCGGTAATGGAGGTGAAGCCAGACCAGGTGCCGATGGCGCGGCCGCGCTCCGCGGGGGAGAACGAGATGCTGATCAGAGCCAGGCTTCCGGGAATCAGCAGGGCGCCTCCAATTCCCTGCAGGGCGCGGGCGGCGATGAGCTGGCCGATGCCGGAGGAAATGCCGCACCACACAGAGCCAGCCGTAAAGAGAACGATGCCGGCGGCGAAGACACGGCGCTCTCCGTACAGGTCACCCAGCGACCCGCCGGTGAGGACGAGCGCGGACAATAGGAGGGCGTAGCATTCGATGACCCACTGCACCTGGGAAATGGTCGCGTGCAATCCGGCCTGCAGGGCGGGCAGGGCGACATTCACCACGGTGCTGTCGATAAACGCCATGCTCGACCCGAGGATGGCCGCGGCCAGCACCCAGCGCCTGGCATCGGTACGGCCTGGAGCGGCAAGGCCCGAAGTGGCGGCGCCGGTCAGGATGACCGCTTCATCGCATGGGGGTTTGACCCAGATCGCCATTGCCGTATGACCGTCCAGTCTGCTGCGGCTGCGCGATTTCCAATTCTCTCACGCGAGAGTAGCCCACGCGAGAAGGCCTTGGCCGATCCCTTATAGGAGACCTCGGGCCGCTGTGCGGAAGAGAGATAGAGCCGCGCCGGTGGGCCTTGCGCGTAGCCCCGGCCGCTGCTCCTGGTCAATTTCCAGGCCGCCAGACTCACCAGCACCAGCAACAACGCCAGAATTGCTGGAATCCTGCGGTTGGCGCACACGCTCTTGGCCACCAGCGCCGGTGAGGGGCAGCAGGCTCGCGCACGCCTTTTCAATTTGGCAAACCGCTATCGAGCTTCGTGTTGGAGGAAAACCGGCACGGCGCTCCGGTGATGTCTATCTTGTTCGAGAGCCTGCTCAGCGAAACCGAGGTCCGGTGGCCGCCAGTTGGAAAAGATTGGCGATCGACCGGGTAAATACCTCGTCACCCTAGTCAACTGATTGGAGTTCTTCCCGATGCGGTGGGGCGTAAACCAACGCCAAGGTGAGGGGAACCGTGTAACTGGACCTTCTCATGAATTCCGCGGAGGTGGCGAGATCCGCCTGCGCGGCACTACTTACGGCGGATAGCCAAAGCACCTTCGGGCTGCCTGACTTGCGGTCGCGCGTGCCGGTGCACCAAGGGGCTGGTTTTACACTCGGGCAAAACGGCGGCACGGGGACCGTCACCCTTACCATCCAACAGATACCGGCGCATTCGCATGTTCCTCAAGGCTACACCGGGTCCGGAAACCAAGGTACCCCTACCGGCGGCTTCTTCCGACCGACATGCCGGCGCACGGCCATTCGGCCATGGCCGTGCCCGAAGGCACCCTCCCCAGCCCTCGGGGCAACGTCTGGGGCGGCGCTCGGAAAGGACATGGAAAACCGTACGCACCGGCGCCAACCTCCGAGCCGCACGATAATATGCCGCCGTATCTGGCGCTGAATTTCTGCATCGCGTTGCAGGGAATATACCCATCCCGGGGCTAACCGCATCAGTTCAGAGCCTGTGGCAGTGGTACCCGCCGTGGATTTCGCACTGGGCGTTGGGGGCTGTCTCCGCGGCATCCGCGGCTGTCGGCCTCACTTCCCTTCCCGCGGCGGAATGATCCACAGGTATAGCTGATGGCTCCAATAGGTGCCATCGCCCGGCTTGCCCACCATGGCCTCTTTCGACGGCCGCCAGTCGCCCATACCGAAGGTGTTGGAAACCACCCGCGCACCGGGCTTCAATTCCTGTAACAGTTTGGGCCGCAATCGCAGGTTGACGCTGGAAAGCAGGAACAACGTCACCACGCTGGCTTCGCGAATGTCGGCCTGAAAGAGATCGTTCTGTTCAAACCGCACCAGGTTCAGCACGCCGGCTTTCCGGGCGTTCTCCTTGGCTTCGCTAATCCGCACGGGGTCGATGTCGATACCGACTCCATGCGCGCCGAAGTCTTTGGCCGCCGCGATGACGATCCGGCCATCGCCGCAGCCAAGGTCGTAGACTACATCGGTCTTCTTGACATCTGCAAGTTTGAGCATGGCCTGTACCGCTGCTTCGGTAGTGGGCACGTAGGGTACATCGGGCTCGTGTACCGGTAGATTGGTTTGGGCGGCCACGGTTGCGGCCGCAAGCCATACGGCCGCAAAGGACGAGATCGGGAGTCGCATGATCTACCTCCAGTAAAGAGCCTATCGCATCCGCCCGCGGGCCGATTGCGGAAAGCTGCTAGCCTGTATTTTGGTGCCTGTTGCCGCTCGGCGAATCCGGCCTTGGTGGGCGCGCGTAGGGCCTACGGTGCGTTACCTGATGGAAACCGAGGCTCACGTGTACGCCCTGGCGGTTTCGGCCAGCGTGCTGCTCTCTTTCTATCCCTTTCTGCTGGTGATGCTTTCGTTTTGCCGCGATGTGCTGCATTGGCCCGCGGCCCAGCAGGCCATCTATCTGGCACTGGGCGATTTCTTCGCCGGCGAGCCGGGCGTCTTCCTGGTGCGCAATTTGCAGTCGTATATGATTCCGCACCTGCACTGGGGTTCGATGTTCTTGCTGCTGCTCACCGCCAACGGCATTTTCGAGCCGCTGGAAGTGGCGCTCAACCGCGCCTGGGGCGTCACCCAAAACCGATCCTACCTCAAGAATCAGTTGGTCAGCCTGGGCCTGATTTTCCTTTGCGGCGGTCTGGCCATGCTGTCGCTGATGCTCACCGCTATGAATTCCGGATGGATTGAAGCGGCCCTCGGTAAGCACGGCGCGGAGCAGGCCTGGGTGCAATTGGCCATTTTCAAGCTGGCCGCGCTGCCGGTTTCGGTCCTGGCGCTGTTCCTGGTGTACTGGCTGCTGCCTAACCGCAAGATTGAAGCGCGCCGGGTGGCTCCCGTCGCCCTGGGCGTGGGCCTGCTGCTGGAGGCTCTCAAGTATGTGAACCGGCTGATCGCTCCGTCGCTCGCTCACAAACTGCAAAACGAGTACCAAGTCTTCCGATTCTCAGCCACCATCCTGCTGCTGGCCTTCGTCTCTTCGCTGATCATCCTGGCAGGTGCGCATTGGACCGCCAACCACGGCAAGCGAGATCCGCTATCGTAGATCTTAATGACCGATTTTAAAGCCGTCGCCCGTGCCCGGGGATTGGACATTCCGGAAGCCGAACTGGACCGCATCGTCCCGACTCTCGAAAAACTGGAAGCCGCCTTTCGCCCGCTGGCGGCCGATCTTCCGCCTTCGCTCGAACCAGCCACCGGCATTTGCCCGCTGGAGGAGGACGGGGCGGAATGACGCTTCTGGAAGCCGCTGGCGCGTTGCGGGCCCGCCGTGTGTCGGCGGTGGAACTAGCCACCGATTCGCTGGCCCGCATCCAGGCGCTGGAACCGCGCCTGAACAGTTTCATTACCGTGACCGGCGACGCGGCGATGGCCCGCGCCCGGCAGGCCGACCGGGAATTGGCCGCCGGGTCCCCCGCGGGACCGCTGCACGGAATTCCGATTGCCCTGAAGGACCTGTTCGCCACCCGCGGCGTGCGCACCACCTGCGGCTCCAGGGTCTACTGGGATTTCGTCCCCCATTACAGCGCCGCGGTAGTGGAACGGCTGGAAGCCGCCGGTGCGGTTCTGATGGGCAAGCTCAACATGCACGAGATGGCTTACGGGATCACCTCCGCCAACCCCCATTTCGGACCGGTGCGCAATCCGTGGGACACCGCGCGCAGCCCCGGTGGATCGAGCGGCGGTTCGGGCGCTGCCGTAGCCGCGGAAACCCTCTTCGCCGCCATGGGCAGCGATACGGGCGGTTCCATCCGCATTCCGGCGTCCTTCTGCGGGGTAGTGGGGCTGAAGCCGACTTACGGCCGCGTCAGCCGCTATGGAGTTATGCCGCTGGCCTACAGCCTGGACCATATGGGCCCCCTGGCGCGCACGGTACGCGACGCCGCCGCGGTTCTGCAAGCGATTGCCGGCCATGACCGCCGCGACGATACGTCCTCACGGCGCCCAGTGGATTCCTACATCCCGGAAGAGGGATGCTCCATCCGCGGTCTGTCCATCGGGGTTCCCGAAAACTACTACTTCGAACGGCTGGATCCGGATGTGAAAACGGCGGTCGAGACAGCCATCCAACTGGCCGGACGTCTGGGCGCAGCGATCAAACCCGTACGCCTGCCGGATGTGGATGCGCTCAACACCGTAGCTCGCCTGATCCTGGCGGCGGAGGCCTCGGCGCTGGCGGAGCCGATTCTGGCCCGGCGCGACCAGTTCGGCGCCGACGTTCTGGCGCTGTTCGACCAGGGCCGGCTGCTGGCAGCCACCGATTATGTGAACGCCCAGCGCCTGCGCCGCCGCCTGCGCGGCGAGTTCGGCCGGGTCTGGAAGACAGTGGACTGTCTGCTGGTCCCGACCACTCCCGCCCCGGCCCCGCGCATCGGCGAGACCACCACCACCTTGGGAGGAGTGGAGGAGGACGTTCGTCTGGCCGCCACGCGCCTGGTGCGCAGCTTCAACGCGCTCGGCTACCCGGCGCTTTCGATTCCCTGTGGCATCGGCCGCTCTGGACTGCCCGTGGGATTGCAACTGGTCGCCGCGCCGTTCCGGGAAGCCCTCCTCCTGCGGGCCGGCGCCGCCCTGGAAGACGGTGGACTGAGGATTCCGCGCTGCCCCCTGGCGTCGTAACCGGTTATTCTGGGCCTGCAACTCCCACTTGCCCCCAATTGGGGGGAGCACGAACACCCGCAATTGATAAGCGCGGAGACATGAGAAATGCAGTACTCCGAGGCCACTATTCGTTAAAACCAGGTAAATGTATTTGGCGGTTCCCGCAAACCGGAGCCGCGCATGATGATTGTCTATACCATCGGGGATAGTCTTCGGGACCTCCTGGGACGAATTCCATCGGAACGCTATATTAAGATATTTGGAGCCTAAAACATTGAAAGATATCGTTTGCTACTCCACTCATCCGGTTCTGGCCGCTGGATTGCGTGTCTCTCTTGCCGGACACCAGGATTTCAACCTGGCCCCAGTTAGTAACACAATCCCGGAGCTCGTGGAACAGATCCGCGCCACGCCGGCCGCGCTGGTGCTGGTGGACCTGACCGCGGAGGTAACGCTGGAAACGCTCAAAAAGATTCACTCCGAAGCCCGCGCGGGCGCGACCGTCCTCTGGGTGGACGTGGTATCCACCGAGTTCGCCGCGCAGGTGATCGGCCTGGGCGTACGCGGCATTCTGCGAAAGTCCATCGCCATTGAATTGCACCTTAAGTGCCTGGAGACCGTGGCGGCGGGCGAGCTTTGGCTGGAAAAGGTCTTGAGCGACCGCATCCTCAGCACCAACCGCGTAACCCTCACACAGCGCGAGCGCGACCTTCTGGGCCTGTTGGCGCAGGGGCTGCGCAATAAGGAGATCGCCCACCTGCTGGGGATCACCGAAGGGACTGTGAAGGTCTATCTTTCCCACCTGTTCCGGAAAGTGGGAGCCAGCGACCGCCTGGAACTGGCGCTGTTTGCCCTGCGCAATATCATCGGTCCTGGCCCGGCGGAGTCGGCAACGTGGCGTCCCACCGGGCTCGGCGACGCCACGCCTCTGTTCGTGCCGGGCTTCCTGAGCCGTCCGGCGGCCTGACGAGCGACAGGGATGGGCGGCGCGCCGCCCTTTACTCCCGAAACCTCCGGCCCGGCGGCTCGTCTACTCCCACATGCTTGATTGGCTCAGGGACTTGCCGCAGGACCTCCACTATGCCGCCCGTCTGTTCCGAAAATCGCCCGGATTCGTAGCCACCGCGGTCTTCACCCTGGCGCTGGGCATCGGCGCGAGCACGACGCTCTTTTCGGTGGTGAACGGCGTGCTGCTCAACCCGTTGCCGTATCCGCACTCCGGGCAGCTTGTGGCGGTTTATGGCAAGGCGCCCGGATTCGACCAGGGGCCGGTGGTCTATCTGAACTTCCTCGACTGGCAGCGCGACACCCGCACGTTTTCCTCGATGGCCCTGTACCGCAACCAGGATTACAACGTCACTGGCTCGGCCGAAGGCGAACGCCTGAGCGGTTACATGATTTCCGCCGGCTTCTTTTCCACTCTCGGCATACAGCCGGTTCTGGGCCGCACATTCCACCCCGATGACGACCAGGTGGGGCGGGCGCCGGTGGTCGTTCTCGGCGGCGGTTTGTGGAGGCGCAAATTCGGTGCCTCGCCGGATGTCCTCGGAAAATCGCTCATCTTGAACGGCACGTCCTATACGATCGTGGGCGTGGTCCCTCCCGGTTTTACTTTCTACGGGCACGACCGCGATCTGTACACTCCCATAGGCCAATGGAACGATCCATCGTTTCGCGACCGCCGCATCTCCGTGAGCGCCCACGCCATCGGCCGCCTGAAACCGGGCGTCACGCTGGTGCAGGCCCAGGCCGACATGGACGTGATCGCCGGCAACCTGGCGGCGGCCTTCCCGGTGGCCGATAAGGAAACCGGCGTCACGCTGGTTTCCATGAAGCAGGATATCGTCGGCAACGTCCAGCCCTTCCTGCTGGTGCTGCTGGCCGCGGTCGGTTTCCTGCTGCTGATTGCCTGTGCCAACGTGGCCAACCTTCTTCTAGCGCGCTCCATGGGCCGTTCGCGCGAGTTTGCGCTTCGCGCGGCCCTGGGCGCCGGCCACTTGCGCGTCATCCGCCAGCTTCTCACCGAAAGCGTTTTACTGGCGGGCCTCAGCGGCACGCTCGGACTCCTGTTCGCCTATTGCGGCACCAAAGCGGTGGTCCACAGTCTGCCGGGCACATTGCCGCGCGTTGAAGAAATCTCGCTCGACGGACGCGTTTTGCTCTTCGCCCTGGCCGTTTCGCTGCTGGCTGCAACGATTTTCGGGCTGGCTCCCGCGCTCAAGGTCTCACGGGTGAATATGCTGGAGATCCTCAAGGAAGGCGGCCGCGGCACGACGGGCACGCGCCACCGCCTGCAGAGATTTTTCGTGGCCCTTGAGGTCGCCATGGCGCTGGTTTTGCTCGTCGGCGCGGGGCTGATGCTGCGCAGCCTCTCGGCGCTGTGGCGGGTCAACCCCGGATTCAATCCCAGCCACGCCATCACGTTCAGTATATCGATGCCGTCCTCTTCCGCAACCACCTCCGCGGAAACGCGTGCGCGCCTGCGCCAGTTCGACCAGAAGATGAGTTCCCTGCCCGGCGTGGAGGCCGTTTCCGTCACGCTCGGCTCACGCCCGATGATCCATGACTCTGCCCTACCCTTCTGGATCGAAGGCCAGCCCAAGCCTGCCAATGACAACGAGATGCATCAGGCCATGTTCTACCTGGTGGAAGCCGGTTTCGAGCAGGCCATGGGGATGACTCTCCAGCGCGGCCGCTTCGTCACTCCGCAGGACAACGAGAACACCCCCATAGTGATCGACATCGATGACGTTTTCGCGCGCACCTGGTTCCCGCAGGAGAATCCGATTGGGAAGCGCGTCCATTTGGAGCAGTTCAACGTGGAGGCCGAAATCGTCGGGGTGGTGGGCCACATAAAGCAGTGGGGGCTGGGCACGGATGCAAAATCGGCCGTGGAAGCGCAGTTCTACTATCCCTTCATGCAGCTTCCCGAGAAGCTCATGCCCCTCGCCGCGGGCGCCGTAGCCGTGGTGCTGCGTACGGCGGGCGACCCCGCAGCCATCATGGGGCAGGTTCGCGGTGCGGTGGCGCAGCTTGACCCCGGCGACATTATCTACAACGTGCAAACCATGGACGACGTCATCGCCGGCTCCTTTGCCGCGCGGAGGCTCTCCATGGTTCTCCTCGGCATTTTCGCGGCGCTGGCGCTGGTTCTTTCGTGCGTCGGGATTTATGGCGTGATTTCCTACGTGGTCGGCCAACGCACCCACGAAATCGGCGTCCGCATGGCGCTCGGCGCGCAACGCCGGGATGTGATGCGCCTGGTGCTCGGGGAGGGCGTAAAACTGGCGCTGGTTGGTGTGGCCGTCGGGATCGCCGCCGCCTTGGGATTGACCCGCCTCATCGCCAACCAGCTTTTCGGCGTCACGCCACAAGATCCGCTGACGTTTGGCGCCGTGGCGATCCTTTTGGCGCTGGTCGCCCTGCTGGCCTGCCATCTTCCGGCGCGCCGCGCCGTGCGCGTCGATCCGATGGTGGCGCTACGGTACCAGTAGCCGTCCGTGCTCACTCGTTGCGCAGGGCGGCGGCGGGATCGATGCGCGAAGCGCGCCACGCCGGCAGGTAACCGGCCGCCAGCGCGGCGGCCAGCAAAATGCCCACCGCCGCGACGATCGCCAGCGGGTCATTGGGTTTTAAGCCGAACAGGAACGATTCGACGAAGCGCGTGGTCAGGCGCGCCGCGCCATAGCCCAACACCAGCCCCGCGGCGGAAATTGCCAGCACCTCGCGCAGCACCATCCAGATAATGCCCGGCCGTTGCGCGCCGAGCGCCATGCGGATTCCGATCTCCCCCGTGCGCCGTGCCACGGTATAGGCCATGGCGCCGTACAGACCGACGCAGGCAATCAGCAGCGCGAGCGCCGCGAAGCAACTGCCCAGGTCGGCAAAGGTTCGCTCCTGGGAAATGGTCTGCTCGATGCGCTGCGCCTCCGTCGACATCTCGCTAATGGAAACGCTGGAACTGGCATCGTGCACAATGCGGCGGACCGATCCCGCGGCGCTCAACGGCGAGCCCGCCGTACGAATCTCGAAGAAGAGCTGCCCAAGATTGGCCAGGTTCTGCGTGTACGGAATATAAATGACCGGCGGGACCTCTTCCTGCAGCGAATTGTAGTGAGCTGCCTTGGAGACTCCCACAATTTGGAACAACGGGTTGGTCTCCTTGCTAAGTGCAAACTGGCGGCCGACGGGATTTCCGCTGCCGAAGAAGGTAGAGGCGAATTTCTGATTGACCACGGCGACGGTGGGCGACGCCAGATCGCCTGGCTCCAGGCTGCGGCCCAGCAGCACGGGAATCTGCATGGTCTCCAGAAACGCGGGATCGACATTCAGAATGTCGGTTCCCGGATCGCCCGGCTGGGCCGTCCGGCCAGGGATGATCACCGAGGAATCGTTAACGTAATGCGCCACCAGGGGAAAGTTGGAGGCGCTGGCCGCGCGCACGCCGGGAATTTCGCGAAAGCGGTCCAGCAACCCGGCGTAGAAGCGCGCCAACGCGGCGTCGCGATAGCCCGCCTGGCGGCCGTTGATGCGCACCAGCAGAAGATTCTCGCGGTTGAATCCGACGTCGATGGAATGCAGATTGAACAGCGTGCGTACGAAAAGGCCCGCGCCAATCACCAGCAGCAGCGAAACGGCCATCTGCAACGCGATCAGCGTTTGGCCCAACCGCGGACGAAAACGGGGCCCGTGGGCGTTGGCGCCTTGCAGGCGGTTCTCTTTGAGCGCTGGAGTGAAATCCATTTTGGTGGCCTGCAAGGCGGGCGCCAGGCCGAACAGCACTCCCGCGACCAGCGCGAGCGCGAAGGTGAAGCCGAGCACCGGCCAGTCGAGCGCGGCGCGCAGCGTGAATTGCTCCTGCCCATTGGCCATCAGCCAGGTGATGAAGCGGATGCCCGCCAGGGCCACGCCCAAACCGAGAGTCCCGCCCGCCACCGCAAGCAGCACGCTTTCGGTCAGCATCTGCCGCACGACCCGGCCCCGGCTGGCGCCCAGGCTCAGGCGCACGGCGATTTCGCGGCGGCGTGCGGCGGCCCGCGCCAGCAGCAGGTTGGCCAGATTGGCGCAGGCAATCGCCAGGATCAGCCCCACCATGGTCATCAACACGTAGAGCGGCTGGGAGTATTGGCGCCGCAGCGAATCCAGACCGGAGCCGCCTTCCTCAAGCGACAACTCGGGCAACACCTGGGTGTCTTTGGGTGAGGCGGCGGTGCCTGCGGCAAAGGCGCGAAATCGCTCGCGCATGGCGGCCTCAGCCTGCTGAATACCGACGCCGGGGCGCAAGCGGCCCATCATCTCAATCCAATAGAAATGGTCGTCCAGAAAGCGCGACCGCTGTTCGGCCGCGGGATCGGAAGCCAGAATCGGCATCGAGTGAATGGGAAGGAAGAAGGCGGGGTTCGATTGCGGATCGACGCCGAAGAAGCCCGGCGCGGCGACTCCCACCACGGTGAAGGGCAGATTGTTCACCAGGATCGATTTCCCCACCACTGCCGGATTGCCGTTGAAGCGCCGCTGCCAATAGGTATAGGCGAGCGCCACGGTTGGAGGAGCGCCCGCGCGGTCGTCGGCATCGTCCAACAGCCGTCCGGCGGCGGGCGGCACACTCAGGCCGCTGAAATAGTTGCCGGAAACGAATCCGCCGGGGATGGATTCCGCCTGTCCGCCGGTGATCACGTTGAAGGCCTGCGCATAGGTATAGGCGAACAGGGTGGAAAAGACTCGCTTCTCCGAACGCAGAACCTCATAGGCGCGGAAAGGAAAGTTGGGGCTGAGCGTGCCAACCTGGCCGTAGCGGCGCGCCGATCCGTTGATGCCCTTCACCACCGGCGGGCGGCGCGGCGCGTGCCATTCGGCGACCGCCAGTTGCTCCGGATGGGGCACCGGCAGCGAGCGCAGCAGGATCGCATCCATGAAGCTGTAAATGGCGGTGTTGGCGCCGATGCCGAGCGCCAGCGACAGCACGGCCGTGGCGGTGAAGAGCGGGTTGGCTGCCATGCCGCGCAGGGCATAGCGAACGTCCTGGGCGAATTGTTCGAGAAAGGCGAAGGTCCACACGGAGCGGCTTTCCTCCTTGAGTGAGGTCACGTTGCCGAACTGGCGGCGCGCGGCGGCGCCCCGAGCGCGGTCTTCTTCGAGCAGCGCCAGGTGATGGCGCATCTCCTCCTCCAGATCGCGCTCATACTCCGCGCGATGAAGGAGAAACCGGATACGGCGCAGCAGTTCCCGCATAGGTTCAGGCCGGCTCAATGACGCGCGCGATGGCGGCCATGACGCGTTCGAACTCCCCCACCTCGCGCACCATCTGCTTGCGGCCCTCGGGCGTGAGACGGTAGTAGCGCGCACGCCGGTTGTTCTCGGATTGCTTCCATTCCGCCGCCACCCAGCCCTTCAGCAGCATGCGCTGGAGGGCCGGATAGAGCGAGCCTTCCTCCACCTGCAGCACTTCCTCGGAAGTCTGCTGAATATGCTGGGCAATGCCATAGCCGTGCATCGGCCCCAGCCGCGCGATGGACTTCAAGATCAACATATAGAGCGTACCGGGCGGAATCTCGATCCTGCTTCCCATAGGGTAACTATACGACAGTTAGACTAGGGAAGAAGCCGGACGGTTAGCCAGGAGCCGCAATTTCTTTATGGCTTGAGGCCTCGCCCTGTGCGATTCCTGCGGCGGGCACTCGTGGCGCCCCGGCCAGGGGACCGGGGCGAAGGCCACGCACCGCTTAGGGGAGTATCGGCCGGCGTTAGCCGGGTTAAGAATGGCCGGGAGTCCTAAATATTTAGTTGACAAACCCCACGCGCCCGGACGATAATCCTAATTGTTTAGGAGGTAGGGTTGCCGCGATCGAAAAAACCCGAGCAGACGCTCACGCCGCTGGAACTCGAAATCATGAACGCCCTTTGGGAAACCGGACCCGCCAACGTGCAGACCGTCCAGACCCACATGCAAGGGCGCGACCTCGCCTACACCACCGTGCAGACCATGCTCAACATCCTGCACCGCAAGGGCAAGGTCACCCGCAAGCTGAAGGACCGCGCCTATATGTATCGTGCTGTCCTCAGCCGTCAGAAAGCCGTTACGCAGGCGGTCGGCGATGTGCTCGACCGTTTTTTTGGAGGCTCGGCCGATTCCCTCGTGCTGAACCTGGTCGAAACCCGGCACTTAACCGCCGCGAAGCTCGCGCAGATTCAGAGGCTGCTGGAGCACCCGAAGGAGGATGAACATGGAAACGATTAGCCGCTCGCTGCTTACCTTCTTAGTCAATTCCCTGTGGCAGGTTCCATTGGCCGCCGGTGTGGCGGCGCTGGCCTGCCGGTTCCTGCGCCAGGCACCCGCGCGTTACCGCCACGCCGTCTGGGTTGCGGCCCTGGCAGCCGCACTGCTCCTGCCGCTGGCCAGCATGCGCACCGCGCAGCCGGCTGAGGGCCCGCAATTCTCGCCGGCTCTTGCGGCATCCATCGCCGCCGCGCCCACCACGGCGCGAATGGCCGCTTCAGCGCTGCCCCCGGTCGCGCCCGCACCCGCGCCGCGCACCATCACCCTCGCGGAAACCACCGGCGCCCTCCTGCTGGGCGCGTATCTTCTGTTCCTGCTCTTCCAGTTGGCGCGGCTGGCGCGGGCGTCCCTCCGCACGGTACGCATCCGCCGGGCAGCCGCTGCCGGCGAAATTCCCCTGCTCCTCGATCGCGTGCGCAGCCGCTGTCAGGATGCCTTCGGATTGAGCGGCGTGGAGCTGCTTTTCTCGGCTGACGTTTCCGGCCCGGTGGCTGCCGGCGCCACGGTCATCCTGCCGCAATCGCTGCTGGCCGAGTCGTCCGAAGATGTGCTCACGTCCGCCATCGGCCACGAAATGGCGCACATCGCGCGGCGCGATTTCGCCTGCAAGCTGCTCTACGAGCTGGTGTACCTGCCGGTCAGCTTCCATCCGGCCGCCTGGCTGATCCGCCGCGGCATTGAGCGCACCCGCGAGATGGCCTGCGATGAGATGGTCACCCGCCGCCTGATGGATGCCAGCGTCTACGCCCGTTCGATCGTCAGCATCGCCGCGCAAATGACCGCCCTTCCCTGCCCCGGCTACACCCTCGGCGTCTTCGATGGCGACATCCTCGAAGAGCGCATCCGCCGCCTGATCCATCGGCCTGCCGCCAATCTCCGGCAAGCGCGCCTGCTGCTGGCCGGAGGACTGGCGGCCCTGGCGCTCTGCACGCTGCTTGCTTCCAGCCTGGCTCTGACTGCCCGTGCGCAGGGTGCTGCCGCCGACATGATGAAGCAGGGGCAGGCCGCCTACAACCGCGGCGATTACCCAACCGCCGCCGCTCAGTTCGCCGCTGCGGTCCGGTTCGAGCCGGACAATCTGGACGCCAAACTGTCTCTCGCCGGCGCCCTGTTGCAGCAATACGTGCCCGGTACCGATCCCTCCAGCCCGTTGCTGGCGGGCGCACGGCAGCAATACCAGGATGTGCTGGCGCGCGACCCTGGCAATCAGCGGGCCATCAAGAACATGATGATTCTAAGCGTCGAAAGCAAGCAGTTCGCCGAAGCCCGCGAGTGGGCGCAGAAGGCCATTGAGGCCGATTCGACCGACCCGGCCGGCTACTACACGATCGGCTTCCTGGATTGGTCGACAACCTATCCCGACTTCTCCAGTGCGCGTGTAGCCGCCGGCATGAAGCCCGAAGACTCCGGCATCATTCCCGACCCGGGCCTGCGGCAAAACGTCCGCACCCAGCACGGCGCGCAGATCGAAGAGGGCTTCCGCATGTTGCAGACCGCTCTGCAGCTCGACCCCGATTATTCCGACGCCATGGCCTACATGAACCTGCTCTACCGCATTAAGGCCGGGATCTCCGACAACGCCGCCGATTACCAGGCCAACATAGCGCAAGCCGACGACTGGGTCGGGAAGGCGCTGGACGCCAAACGCAAGCAGGCGCAGCTTGCACGGACGGGCCGGCCCGCCAATGCCGCCCGCTCGGCCGAAGAGCCGCTGGCGCCGCCCCCGCCCCCTCCGCCACCGCCTCCTCCGCCGGGTCTGGGTGGTGTCGCGATGGCGGAGCCGCCGAACAGTATCCGGGTTGAAGGGTCCGTCCAACAGTCCAAGCTGGTGAGCCAGACGCAGCCGTCATATCCTGCGCTGGCGGCACAGAACGGCATTACCGGAACCGTGACGCTCGGCGTGGTGATCGGCAAAGACGGGACGGTCCAGAACATTCAGGTCCTCAAAGGGCATCCGCTGCTGGCAGCCGCGGCCATGCAGGCTGTCAAAGCCTGGAAGTACCAGCCGACCATGCTGAACGGCCAACCCGTCTCCGTGGTTACTTCGGTGAGCGTAACGTTCTCAGGGCAGTAGCGGCGGATGACTATGCTTCCCGGAACGAGGTTCCTGCTGGCCGCCGCGGTCGCTGCTTGCGGAGTTTTCGGCCAGTCCGCCGATGCACCGCGCTTTGCGGTGGCGTCGATCAAACCCAATGCCCAAGGGCCTGCCGACTTTCGGGGAGCGGATCCCGTCCGCATACTACCGGGCGGCCGGCTGCTCGTTGAAAGGGCCGCCCTGCGCTATTTCATCCAGAATGCCTATGGCGTGAAGCCTTTTCAGCTTCTGGGCGGCCCCGGTTGGATCGACTCCACCTACTACGATATCGACGCCAAAGCCGAAGGCAATCCCAGCCCCAGCGAGATGCGGCGGATGATGCAGGTGCTGCTGGAGGACCGCTTCCATCTGAAGGTGCGCCGCGAAACCAGGCAACTTCCGGTGTACGACCTCACCGTCGCCAAAAGCGGACTCAAGCTGCCGCCGTCGAAGCCGGGAAGTTGCCTTAGTCCCGACCCGGATGCGCCGCCGCTGCCACCGGCTCCGGGTCGGCCGGCTCCCTGCGGCCACATCCTGATGATGGTATCTCCCGCCGGAGCGCGAATGATCGGCGGACAGGCATCTATGGCGGAGTTGGTGAGAATCCTGTCAAATGTTCTCGGCCGCATGGTCATCGATAAGACCGGCTTTACCGGAACGTTCGATGTTCATTTGGAATTCTCTCCCGACGATTCATTGGGCGGGCTTCCGACTCCGGCGGGGCCCAACGATCCCCGCGTACCCACGGTCCCCGCCGATCCCAACCACCCAACCCTCTTCGGCGCACTCGCGGAGCAATTCGGGATCAAAGTGGAAGCAGCCAAGGGCCCCGTCGAAGTCATCGTCATCGATCAAGTGGAGAGGCCCTCCAGCAACTAGCGCGGCTCACTGCGCCGGACGGATGCGGATGGCTTGGCCGCCGCCGGGGGCCATCTTCACATGCAGCAGCGTCGAGGCGTTGACGCGCTTCTCCTCGCGCACGGTGTGCTTGGGATTGTCGGCGGCGTCGGGGGCGTCGGAGTAGATCTCGGCGATGAAGTCGCCGTGGCCCAGGAACTCCAGCGGCAGATCGATATCGGTGGGCCGCCATCCGGTCAGGCTGCCCACGAACCACTCGCGGCCATGGCGGCGCGCCACGGAAATCCATTCGCCGGGCCGGCCGCCAATCACGTGGGTCTCGTCCCACACCGTGGGCACCGCGCGGATGTAGTCCATCTCCGGCTGGCCCTTATAAATCTCCGGGTAATCGGAGACCATCTGGAGGGCGCTTTCGAAGACCGCGTAGAGCGCCAGGGCGTGCGCCCGCGTGCCCTGCACCATGGGCTGTCGATTGCGCGGCACGAACTGGTCGCGGGTGGCATTGTTGAACCCGCCGGGAGTGTAGTCCATGGGGCCGGCCAGCATGCGGGTGAAGGGCAGGGTGACGTTGTGATCGGGGGTGACGCGCGCGCTCCACTTGTTATACTCGGCCCCCATCACGCCTTCACGGGTCACCAAATTGGGCCAGGTGCGGCGCAAGCCATCGGGCTTATAGGCGCCGTGGAAGTCGATCATCAGGTGGTGCTCGGCGGCCTTTTCCACCACGCGATGGTAGAAGTTCACCATCCATTGGTCGTCGCGGTTCATGAAGTCGATCTTGACTCCCTTGACGCCCCACTGTTCGAACAGCGGGAAGGCCTCGTCCATCTGGCGCGAAATGTCGTTCCAATGCGCCCACAGCCACACTCCGACGTTCTTGGATTTGGCATGCGCCAGAATGGCGGGCATGTCGATATTCGGATTGGTGTGGGTGAGGTCGCTGCCGGAATCGTTGGGACCCGAACCGCGCGCCGCCCAGCCGGCATCGATGAGCATGTACTCCAGCCCGTTGGCGGCCGAGAAATCGATGTAGTGGTTCATGGTGGCGGTGTTCATGCCCGGGTGGAAATCGACGCCCTCGGCGTAGCTGCCGCTCCACCAGTCCCAGGCGGTCTTGCCGGGCTTGATCCACGATGTGTCCGCGATTTTTGACGGCGGGTTGAGGTTGATGACGATATTGGATTCGATCAGCCGGCCCGGTTCGGCGCCGATCATAATCACCCGCCAAGGCGAGCGCACGGGTGTGGCCGCGCTGACGGCGATGCCGGGATCTTCCGCCGAAGGCGCCAGCTTCGAAAACAGCGAGCGCGGATCATGGCCGTTGTGCTGGAGGTACATGCCGGCATAGTTGTCGATATCGGCTTCGGTGATGGCGACCCAGCCCACGCCGGGCAGCTCGGCGAGCAGCGGCAGCGCCACCAGGTCTTCGCGGTGAATGGCGCTGAGGGGCAGGTAGTTGTAGTTGTCCTCGTAGGAGGTGTGGAAGTTTTCGAGGATCAGCGGCCAGGTAGTGGCGTCCTTGGCGAGCTGAAATTCGGTGCGCTCGCCGGCGAGGCGCAGTTCGGTGAGGATGGGCTGATTGGGAATGATATAGCGGAAGGCGACGCCATCGTTGTAAGCGCGCGCTTCGATGGTGAGTTTGCGGTTCGGACCGTGGGTTTCCTGCAGGTTGAGGGTTAGGGTGTGGCAGACGTTGCGCACCGGATTGGACTTGCCATGCGGCATGGTGTAGGTTTCATCCACGGAACCGGGCTTGGAGTCCACCAGGCGCATGGCGCCGCCCAGCTCCGGCTGGTCCTGAATGTCGAGCGCCAGCGTGGAGCGCGTGAGCAGCGGACGGCCATGGAAGCTGACCGAATAGGCAAGCTGCCCGTTCTCGGTGGTGAAGGAAAGCTCGATCGCGCCATCGGGAGACTGGACGGTGGATTGCGCGATGGCAAGCACGGGGATCAAAGCAATCAGGAGGGGTCGCATGATTGACATACTATCAACCGGCGCGGCGAGAGGGGCGGCCGGATTGGCTGGGGCGAGACCGGTGCCGGAGGTTTTGGGAAATGTAGGACCAACGCCGCCCGGGATGGTGCGTAACATCACGGGCCAGCGGCATCGGCTCGGAGGCGAACACGATTGACTGAGGCCTATTTCACCTATGATTCCTACACAGTGGCAAGTTATGGGACGCCCGGCGCGGCTAGTGCCGGAACCGCTAAGGTACCGTCCAATTGCAGTTTCTGATTGCCGGCTCGACCACCGGCTCGAGCGGATATTACTGCATGGATGTCTTGCCCGGCAGCCCTTCACTCTGACTACCGGTTTTCTGGGGTACGGACATCGGCGACTATGTGAATTCCAATGGCGACGTTACCGCCAATTTCGCGGATACTTCGACCTGAGCCGGCTTTGTGGTTGACAATTCCAATGAAAACCAGTTGAGTAACTTCAGTGTCGGTTCCGCCTCAGGTACCGAGTACCCGAATACCACGGTTCCTGAGCCGTTGGCGCTGCCGTTGGCGGCCGCGGCCACCTGTTACGCTGGAAGGTGGAGGGGTGGAAACTGAAGGCCATTCGCAAACCCGAAATCATGGCTCCGGCCGGGTACTGGCCGCAGTTGCGCGCGGCCATTGAAGCCGGCGCGGACTCGGTCTATTTCGGGCTGAAGCATTTTACCGCGCGCGCCAAGGTGGGTTTCACGCTGGCGGAACTGCCGGAGGCGCTGGCCACCCTGCACCGGCGCGGCGTGAAGGGATTCGTCACCTTCAACACGCTGGTCTTCGACCACGAATTGGAGGAAGCGGCGCACGCGCTGGCGGCGATTGCCGAAGCTGGGGCCGACGCCATCATCGTGCAGGATCTGGGCGTGCTCCGCATGGCGCGGCGGATTGCCCCGGATCTTGAACTCCACGCCAGCACACAGATGAGCGTGACCAGCGCGGATGGTGTGCGTCTGGCCGAGCGGCTGGGCGCCTCGCGCGTGACGCTGGCGCGCGAGCTGTCGCTGGCCGAGATACGGGCCATTCGCGCAGCGACCGATTGCGAGCTGGAAATCTTCGTGCACGGCGCGCTGTGCGTGGCATACTCCGGGCAATGTTTTTCGTCGGAGGCCTGGGGCGGGCGGAGCGCCAACCGCGGGCAGTGCGCGCAAGCCTGCCGGCTGCCGTACGAAATGCTGGTGGATGGGCAGGTGCGTCCGCTGGGCGACGCGCGCTACCTGCTTTCGCCGGGCGATCTGTTCGCGCTGCGGCAGATTCCCGAGATTGTCGAAATTGGAATTGCGGCGCTGAAGATCGAAGGGCGGTACAAGGACGCGGATTACGTGGCGCTGGCCACACGCGCGTATCGCGAGGCCGTGGATGCGGCGTGGGAGGGGTGTCCGGCTCCGGCGGACCCGGCGCGCGAACTGCAGTTGGAGCAGGTTTACTCGCGCGGGATGGCGCCCCACTTTCTGATCGGCACCAACCATCAGGCGGTGGTGAACGGGCGGGCGCCGCGTCATCGCGGATTGCTGATGGGGCGGGTGATGCAAGTGGCCGGCGCGGCGGTATCCATCGAACCAGCGGCGGTGCAGGCCATTGCGCCGCTGAAGCCGGGAGACGGGGTGGTATTCGACGCGGCGGATTGGCGGTCGCCTGAAGAGGCCGAAGAGGGCGGACGCGTGTTCGAAGTACGGCCTCGTGGGCGGCGGATCGAGCTGCGTTTCGGCAATGGTTCGGTGAACCCGGCGCGTATCCGGCCGGGCGACCTGGTATGGCGGACGCACGATCCGCAGGTGGAGAAAGCCGCGCGGCCGTTTACCGCCGCCACGGTGCCGGTGCGCAAGCAGCGAGTGGATGTGCGCGTGAAGGCGCGGGAAGGACAGCCGCTCGACACCGAATGGCGGGTGGGCGCCGTGACGGTCACGGTGCAATCCGCGGGACCGTTGGGCGCGGCGCGGAATGCGGCCCTGGATGCGCCGCTGGTGCGCGAGCAGTTTGGGCGGCTGGGAAATACGCCCTACGAGCTGGGCGAGGTGGCGTTGGAGATCGGCGGGCGGCCGTTCGCGCCTGGATCGCTGCTAAACCAGGTGCGGCGTGAGGCCGTGGAGCGGTTGCAAGAGCGGCAAGGAGCCGCAAGGATTAGGGCAGCCGTGGCGGCGGGCGAAGTGTGGGCGCCGCGAGCGGCCCCACGCGTACAGACTGAGACCACCGCCACGCTCCACCTGCTGGTCCGCGACGCGCGGCAGCTTGAGGCGGCGCTGGCGGCGCGGCCGGCCAGCATTACGTTGGATTACCTGGATCTGTACGGCTTGCGCCCCTCCATCGAGCGCGTCCGCGCCGCAGGCTTGATGGTTCGGGTGGCCAGCCCGCGTGTGCTCAAGCCCGGCGAGGAACGCATTGTGAATTTCCTGCTGGGCTGCGATTGCGCCATTCTGGTGCGGTCGGCGGGTTTGCTGGAGGTGCTGCACGAGCGCCTCGGGAAGAACTCCGGGCCGGAACTGGTAGGCGATTTCAGCTTGAATGCGGCCAACGCGCTTACGGCCGGAGAGCTGCTTGCGATGGGCCTGGCGTGGCTGACCCCCACGCACGACCTGAACGCGGCGCAGGTGGCTGACCTGGCGCGCGAGATTGGCGGCGCGGCGATTGAAGCGGTGGCCTATCAGCACCTGCCGGTGTTTCACACCGAGCATTGCGTCTTCTGCCGCTTTCTTTCGAAGGGGACCAGTTATAAGGATTGCGGGCGGCCGTGCGAAGAGCACCGCGTGGCGCTGAAGGATGGCGCCGGGCGGGCGCACCCGGTGGTGGCCGACGTGGGCTGCCGCAATACGGTGTTCGGCGCCGAAGCGCAAGAGGCCAGCCAGCACCTGGGCTCGTGGCGGGAAGCCGGCATCCGGCGCTTCCGGCTGGAGTTTGCGCATGAGAGCGCGGAGCAGGTGGCGCTGGTGACGCGGGCCTTCGCGGAAACGCTGGCGGGCCAGAGGACCGCGGGGGAACTCACGCGGGCGCTGGAGCGCGCGGCGCCGCATGGAATCACCCAGGGCAGCTTGTATGTACCGGAGGGGTATTTAACTCTGCCGGTATTGCAGTAGGGACTCCGCTACTTGAGGAACGCCAGCAGGAGCGTGATGGCTCCGAACATGCCAATGGCCCCGCCGGCGATGCGGTTCATCCACAACAGGGAACGGTCATTGAAGCGCTCGCGGTAGTGCCCGGCGACCAGGGCCAGGGTGACCCACCAGAACATCGCCCCGGAGAAGATCCCGCCCACCAGAATGAGGGTGTGCCACCATTGGCGCGAGCGGCTCATTCCGAGCACGGCCAGGACGCCCAGAAAGGAAAGCACCGTGGTGGGGTTGGTGAGGTTCAGCAGAAAAGCGGTGGCCCAATCGGAATGCGCCGATTCGTCGCGGCTTTTTTGCATCGATTCAGGTTTCTTCAGGTAATACTGAATGCCGAGCGCAATCAGCACAAGGCCGCCCACGGAGCGGATCCAGAAGATCTCGCGCAGCAGGAAGGTGATAATGAAGCTGATACTGAAGCCCGCAATGGAACCGTAGAGGGTATCGGCGGCAGCGGCGCCGAAGCCTGAAATCAGCCCGGCGGCGCGGCCTTTGGTGATGATGCGCGAGAGGCAGAGTACGTTCACGGGCCCCACCGAGGCGGAAATCGCCAGGCCGGCCAAGGCTCCCTTCACCAGCAGTTGGAGGTCTTCCATTTGCGCGCGGGCGGTCACCCGGCCAGGGCTGGCGGGGCCTTCCCCATGGTAGCAGCCTGATGGGAATTGGGAAGAGCAGATTTGGGTGGTGGCCCCGCACAGATTCGAACTGTGGACCTCTTCGGTGTAAGCGAAGCGCTCTAACCAGCTGAGCTACAGGGCCGCATGCCTAGTTTAGCATCCGTCCAGGGGTGCTCTGTGGAACGGCTCTGTGGCACAATCGACCAATGACCTTTCGCACCATCCTGGACTTCGGCGGGGCCTTGGCGCTGGCCGGCGCGCTCGGCGCGCAGCCGCTGCCGGCGAGCGGCCAACGCGTCCACCGGCTTCTGATCCACAATGCCACGGTAGTCGACGGCAACGGAACTCCGGCGGCCGGGCCCAAGGACATCCTGATCGAGAATAACCTGATCGCGGACGTGATTCCGCTCGATCCGGTGGCGGTGGCCCGCGGCGGCAAC
>DATJRE010000380.1:0-8955 GCA_035505095.1 Bryobacteraceae bacterium
GGCCCGCCCGGCGATTCCACGCTCCGGGCCGCCTTTGATCGTCTTCAGGCCGAGATCAACCGCTGCTGCGAGGAGGAAAAACTCGTCGCCTAAAACCTGACTCATTTACATTACAATTTCTTGGGTAAGGACTCTAGCGCCCTCCGGGCACTACACCCTCCATTGCCGACAACAGGCCTGTGAACGGATCGCCGCCGGCGAGTCCGCTGAACAAGCCGCACCTCACTGCAAAGATCCAGCCCGTTTGCCGGACCCCGCTAGCGTGCGCCGATGGGCACAACGTCGTTTGCTCAGCGTGTGGTGCTGGCTAACCGCCGGAGTCATCGGGGTGCCCTTTCTGGGGGCGCCCACCATCCTTGCCTGGGATTTTAGCGCGGTCTGCCGTATTCTGCCAATCGAGGCGAGCAGTCCATGAATCGAATCGCGCTCGACGAACTGAAACAGCGAATTCCGTTGCTGCAGTATCTACAAGCACATGATTGGCAGCAGGCGAGACCGATCGGCTTCGGCCGCCTTCTGGGACTGTGTCCGCTGCACGCCGACCACAAGCCCAGCTTTCTCGTTGACCCCCACAAAAACTTGTTCTACTGCTACGGTTGTCGTCGCGGCGGCGACGTGATTCGTTTCGCCGAACTCTACCACCAGGTGAAGTTCCCGCAGGCGGTGGCGTTGCTGCATCAATGGCGTGGGTTGCCACCGCTCTTGCACGAAGCTGCGGGCTTCTATCGGATGCAGTTACACCGCCATGCTGAGGCGGTGGCTTACTTGTACCAACGTGGTGTCCGCGCGCCGGAACTGATCGTCAACACCGAAGTTGCCAAGCGCCTCTACGAGCTACGCATCAGCGCAAGGTTGAGCCAGCGGGAGTTGGCGAAGAAGGTGGGCACCACGGCTTCGGTCATCTGCCGCCTGGAGGATGCCGATTATGAAGGCCATTCGCTCTCCCTGTTGCGGCGCATTGCGGCCGCGGTCGGCAAACGGGTTGAAATTCGGTTCGTTGCGATCCCAAAACGCCCAGAAGTGCCAGATGGCCCGGCCCCTTCCCGTCGCAAGGTTGCTCGAGGGAAGGAGAGGCGGGCACGGCGGCGCGCTCTGCCGAGGGGCGTACGGCGCACCGCGAGGGCGCGGGCACAACGAAAGGCCCGGCGAGGGAAAGCTGCGCTACAGGGATAGCAGCACGCATGGCTGTCGGATGTTTGAGGTTGGCGTGCCGCCTACCGGTTCACGGCTTTCACAATTTCGATATCGCCGTTCTGGTCGTTGAGGCGCAGGGGGCAGCTTCCGTTGCCGATGCGGCCGTGCAGGGAGCCGGCTGCCAACTCGCCGGTGACGCGCACGTCGTGGTCCGTACGGATGGAGCCGAATGAGGTGCTGGCGGCGACCTGATAACCCGGTCCGCCGGCCGGCACGGATACGCGAATGGGGCTGAAGCTGGTGTGCACGACGATGGGCTGGCATTCCAGACCGGGCCTGGAGGGACGGGCGTCAATGGTGACGGAGCCGTTATTGTTTTCCACGGTAACCGGTCCGGCGGCGGAATCCAGGCGCACCTGGGCAAACGAGGTCTTGGCGTAGATTTCGCCGGCTACCGAGGCCAGCTTGATGGGGCTGTTGCCGGCGGTGATGCGGGCGCCGGCTTTGAGGTCGCGGAGATCGACGGGGGCGAAGGTGGTTTCCACAATGGCGGCGCCGCCCACATCCTGGCCGCTGACCCCGGTATTTTGCGCGTGCACGGTGAGGGATTTGGCGATCCGGGTAAATTGCACCTGGCCAAAGGTGGTTTGGAGATCGGCCGCCCCCCCTACGCCATTGGCGGTGATGCCGCCGTTCTGGTTGTGCACATTCAGGTCGGACCTGGCTTCGGAAACCACCACCGGGCCGAAGCTGTTGGAGATGGTGGCCACGCCGCCCACGCGGAAGGCTTCGATATTGCCGTTGTCGCTGTGGATGGTGAGGCCGCGGGCGGCGTTGGTGACGCGGATTTTGCCGAACCGGTCGGAGATATCCAGCGTGCCGGAAATATCGGCCGCGGTCACGTCGCCATTGGTGTTGCGGACGATCACGTCGCCGTTATTGCCGCGGATTTCGACGCTGCCGAAGCTGTTTTCGATCTGCTGACGGCCGTGGCCATCCGAGAGGGTCACGTTGCCGTTGGCGCTGTTGATGATGGTGTTCGCATGCGTGCCGGTGAGGCTGATGCCGCCGAACCGGTTGCGGATTTCGAGCGGGGCGGACTCCGGGACGTCGAGATCGTAATTCACGCTGAAGCCGGTATTCGACAGGGTGGAACTGGGCAACTGGGTGCGCACGGACAGATTCCCGCCGCCCTGGTCGACGAGGATCTGGATGCGGCCGGCACAGCGGCGGGCTTCCTCGGCGGTGGGAGCGGAGCACTGGATGGTGGCGCGAATGGCGGCTTCGCCGTTGGGTTGCGTGTGGATGAGAACGTTGCCATCGGCGTTTTCGATTCGAAAGCTGTGGCCGGGGGCCAGGGTTACGGTCTGGCTGAATTCGCGGCGGAATTCTTCGCGGGCCTGGGCTGTGAGGACACAGCCACAGACCAGCGCCAGGTTCAGCACCAGGTTAATTGCGGTTCGCATTTTCGACCCATTCCTGCAAGGTACGCTGTTTCTCGCGATAGAGCGAGGCGAGCTGGCCCTGCAAATAAACGTTGTATCGGTTGGCTTGGACATTTTGCTGGAGATCGGCGATGGCCGAATCGAGTACCAGCAGCTTTTCGCGGTAGAGAGCGGCCAGGGGGGAGGGCGATTGGTCCAGACCTGGACCGGCCAGAGCGGAGAGCCGGTCGATGGAGCGGCTGTAGGCGGCTTCGGCCTGCTGCACTTCGCGGAGGGCGTCCTGAGTGAGGAACTGGCGGTTTTGCGGGCCGGCGGGTCCGGCGCTGCGCCAGGGATTGGAGAGCGCCCAGGCCAGGGTGAGGAGGGCGGCGGCGGCTAACGGCCAGCGCCAGAAAGAAGCGGCGCGGGGCAGGCGGCTCTTGGGCGCGGCGGCGAGCGCTTCCTGGATGCGCGGCCACAGCGTGGGGCTATCCCATTCCTCGTGCAGTTGCGGGGCGAGACGCGAAATTTCGGCCCACAGGAAGAGCTGTTCGGCGCAGCGCGGGCAATCGCGGGCGTGTTCGCGGGCGTCGGGCAGGAGTTCTGGGGTGGCCAGGGCGCGGTCCAGATCCTGGCATTGGAAGATCATTGGCGGGCCTCCGTGAGCAGGCGTTTGAGCTCTTTTTTGGCTTCGAAGAGCCAGGCCTTGGAGGTGCCCTCGGGGATCTCCAGAATGGCGGCAATTTCGGAATGGCGCAGGCCTTCGACTTCGAACAACAGAAACACCATGCGATGTTTGGGATGAATGCGCCCGAGGGCATCGCGCAGGTCGACGCGGAGGGCGATCTGCTGGTTGGCCCCGGGGGAATCGGGCGGGGCTTCGGTTTCGCGCTTGCGGCGGCGGGCGATATCGTAGCAGACGTTGATGACGATGCGGCAAAGCCAGGTTCCGATGTTGGATTGGCCCTGAAAACCGGGCAGCGCGCGGTGCAGCTTGAGGAAAGTCTCCTGGACGGCGTCCTCGGCATCCTGGCGGTTGCCGACAATGTGGTAGGCGACGCTCTTGAGGCGGGCGCCATGAGCGTGGTATAGCTCTTCGAGCGCCGCGACGGTGACGGCGGACCCGGCCCGGGGGATCGGGTTGGTGAGTGCCAGTTGGCTCGCCCCTACCATTCGCTGGTTGGACGAGCGGCAGGAGGCGAAGGTTGGAAAAATGTGGGACCAGGCAGGATTTGTCGCTACCTTTGAAATGAACGAGTTTCCGGATGGCAGGCATTTTACGTTTCTCTCGCCGGCGTTGGAGGAAAATAGCAGAATGCCCGCAGAGGCAAATGACCGGCATACCGCTGAACCGGGAGCCGTGCTGATTGTGGAAGATTCCGAAAACAGCGCCGCCATGCTGGAAATCGCTTTATTGGGAATTCCCGGCATCGCCGTATTGATGGCCTCCTCAGCCCTGGAGGCTCTGCGGATCCTGGATGACCGCGAGTCCCCCATACGCGCCATCGTGACCGACTTGAACATGCCGCGGATGGACGGATTCGAGCTGATCCGGCGGGTGCGGGACGATGCGCGGCTGCGCGGCACGCCGATTATCGTGGTGAGCGCCGATACGGACCCGGCCACTCCGCAGAGGGTTGCCGACCTGGGCGTGAGCGCCTTCTTTCCGAAGCCTTATTCTCCCTACCAAGTCCGAAGGAAACTGGAGCAGATTCTCGATGGCGCCACTCAATAGACTGTTCAGGCTTTTGCCACTGCTGTTTTTGGCAGCGCCGGTGTGGCTGCGCGCCCAGGCATCGCCGGAAACGGCTGCCATCCTGGCCCGGCTGGACCGCCTGGAGCAGGAGAACCGCGAATTGACCGCGGAGGTGAAGGCTTTGCGCGCGCGGCTGGATGGAACGGCGGCGCAGACTGCCGGGCCGGTGGGGCCGCCGGCTCCGGTGGCTGCTTCCAACGGCGGCAACCCAGCCGGCGCAGGGGCCCAATCGGCATCGGCCAACCCCCCCGAGGCTCCTCAATCGCTGGAGGACAAGGTGGCCATCGAGCAGCAGCGCATTGAGGAAATGGCGCAGACCAAAGTGGAAGCCTCCGAGCATTTCCCCATCCGGATTACCGGGATGGCGCTATTCAACGCCTTCTTGGATTCCCGCGAGAGTGGGGGCGTGGAGTACCCGTTGGTAGCGACCAGCCCCGGACCCGGCGAGGCCGGTGCGACTTTCCGCCAGACCATTCTCGGTCTGGATTTCCGCGGTCCCACGACTTTTTGGGGCGGCTCGGTGCACGGCAACGTCTACATGGACCTGTTCGGAACAGGCACCACGCTGCGCATGCGCACGGGGGAAATTGAAATTGACTGGCTGACCCGCAGCATCATGGTAGGAGTGGAAAAGCCCATCTTCAACCCACGCGAACCCAGTTCGCTGGCGCAGGTAGGAGTTTCGCCGCTCACCGGAGCGGGCAACCTGTGGCTGTGGCTGCCGCAGGTCCGCGTGGAACAGGATTTCCATTTCAGCCAGAACACCGGGCTGCGGGCGCAGATGGGCGTGATTGAGACTCGCGAGACGGGACCGTACACGGGCAGCACGTTCACGGGGACGGTAGAAGCCGCGCGGCCCGGGCTGGAGGGGCGGTACGAGTTTTTCGACAATCTGGACAGCGACCGGCATCTGGAAATGGCGGCGGGCTTTCATTCCAGTGTGACCCACGCGGGGGGCGCTTCCATTCCCTCCAACCTCTTTTCGCTGGACTGGGGTTTGAACCCGCTGCGCAAAATCGAATTCAGCGGGGCTTTCTACTCCGGCCAGAACGTGGCGCCGCTGGGCGAAGGTTATCAGCAGGGTTTCGGCTTCTATGCCGGTGAAGCCGAAGCGGTCCACAGCCGCGGGGGGTGGGGCCAAATCACCCTACACCTGCTGCCGCGGGTGGACTTTCACCTGTTCAGCGGGGAACAGAACGACCGGGCGAGCGACCTGATTTCCGGCCGCATTGCCCGGAACCTGCTGTTTGGCTGGAACCTCTATTTCCGGCTGGCCCCCAATGTTTTATTGGGGCCGGAAATCACGCAACTGCGCACGCTCTACCTGGACCAGGGCGTGCGGATCAACAATCATTATGACCTGGCGCTGGCTTATCTTTTTTAGTCTGGGCTTCTCCATGGCGCCGCCGCAGCCGCCCGCGGGCGGGGTTCACGGCGAGGTGGAACTGACCAACTCCCGCAACGCGGCCGTGCGGCGGAACAAGGACTATTCCGGGGTAGTAATCTGGCTGGAACCGGTCGATCGTACGGCCCCGGAGGTGACGCCGCGGCGCGTGGAGATTCGCCAGAAGGACCGCCACTTCCAGCCGCACGTTACCGCCGTCCCACTGGGCAGCACGGTGGATTTCCCCAACCTGGACCCGATCTACCACAACGCGTTTTCGAATTTCGAAGGCGACCAGTTCGACCTGGGCCTTTACCGGCCGGGCACCAGTAAGGGCTGGTGCTTCCGCCACGCCGGAATTGTGCGGGTGTTCTGCAATATTCATCCCACCATGAGCGCGATTATCGCCGTGTTGCCGGTTCCGTGGTATGCGCTGACGCCCTCCACCGGCAAGTACAATATACCCGACGTGCCGCCAGGCGATTACCAGTTGCACATATTCCACGAACGGGCGCTGGCCGCGAACCTGCGCTTTCTGGAGCGGCGCATCACGGTGCCCGAAGGAGGGCTGGCGCTGCCGCTGATTTCGATTTCGGAGACCGGGTTCCTGCCGGAGCCGCACCTGAATAAATACGGGAAGGCATACCCGCCAGTGGCCAACGACGGCGCCTATCCGGGGGCGATTAAATGAGCTGGCCGCGCTTTTCCAGGCTCTCACTGCTGTGGAAGATTCTGCTTTCGACTTCGGTGGCGGTGACGGCGCTGTTCGCGGTGACGGGCCTGATTGTCCTGGGCAACATTTCCAGCACCGTGTCGGACAGCCTGGAACAGGAGGTGCACACCAGCTTCCAGGCGTACACCTCGTTGTGGAATTCGCGTGCCGAGTGGCTGGGTTCCGTGAGCACACTGCTGAGCACCATGCCCAACGTGCGCGCGGCATTCACCACCCAGGACCCGGCCACCATTCAGGATGTCGCGGGCGAATTGTGGTCGAAGATCTCGACCGAGAACGCCATCTTCCTGGTGACCGACCCGGGCGGAAAGATTATCGCCTCGCTGGGCGGCGTGACGTCGCTCTCGCTGCGGAGGAACCTGGGGGTGGTGGAGGCTGCCGCGCCGCACTTCCCCAAGCAATCCTCGGGATTTTTCCTGGAGAATGGCGAGCTGTACGATATCGCCGTGACGCCCGTGTACGTAGATTCCACGCAGGGCCAGGAACTGCTGGACGTGCTGGTGGCGGGCTATCACGTGGATGCGGTGGTGGCGCAGGAGTTGACCCAAGCCACCGGCGGAAGCGAATTCCTGTTCCTGGCGGAGGGCCGGGTGATCGCTTCGACTCTGAACCCGCAGGCCACCGCGGCCGTGGTGGCGAATATGGCCCGCGCGCGCGGCGCCGAGCGGGTGAGCGACGGGGTGGTGGAATACGCCCGGCTGGAAACGCCGCTGCTGGATATCAACCGGAAGCCTGTGGGCGAGATCTGCGTTTTGCGCTCATTCGAAGATGCGCGGCGCCGCATTGCGGGCATGAAGACCAAAATCGTGCTGCTGTGGCTGCTGGCGGTTTCGGTGGGGCTGCTGCTGACTTATCTGCTGGCGCGACGCATTGTGGAGCCGGTAAAGCAACTGGACCGCGCGGCGGCCGAAGTGGCCCGCCAGAATTACGCCATTCAGGTGGAGGTGAACAGCCAGGATGAGATGGGGCGCCTGGCGCGGACGTTTAACACCATGTGCGCGTCGCTGCGGCAGGCGCGCGAGGAACTCATCCGGCAGGAGCGCATCTCGACCATCGGGCGGCTCTCCGGCTCGATCGTACACGACTTGCGCAACCCGCTGGCGGCCATCTACGGCGGGTCGGAAATGCTGGTGGATGCGGACTTGCCGCCGGCCCACGTGAAGCGGCTGGCGGGCAACATTTACCGCGCTTCGCGGCGTATTCAGGAGCTGTTGCAGGACTTGTTGAACGTCTCGCGGGGCAAGACGCAGTCGCCCGAGATGTGCCGGCTACGCGAGGTGGCCCTGGCGGCCTGCGAGTCGCTGGCGGCCGCGGCCGAGTCGCAGGGCGTGGCGATCGCGCTGGAAATTCCAGGCGAGATCGAGTTGCCGCTGGAGCGCAACCGGATGGAGCGGGCCTTCGTGAACCTGATCGGCAACGCGTTGGAGGCGATGCCGGAAGGCGGGCAGGTCCGACTGGCCGCGCGGCTGGAGAGCGGCGCGGCGCTGGTGGAAGTGGCCGACAACGGTCCGGGCATCGCGGCGGAGATTCGCCATCAGCTTTTCCAACCGTTCGTGAGCGCCGGCAAGCGCAATGGCCTGGGCTTGGGGCTGGCGCTAACGCGCCAAACCGTGCTGGAACACGGCGGCGACCTGTGGGTGGACTCGGAGCCCGGCCGGGGCGCGCGATTTGTCTTCCGGTTGCCGGGGGCGCATCTCGCGCAGCCGATGGGACAGCACGTGTAAAGTTGCAGCCGGGTAAGGGCTGGGATCGGGCAGGCCATCAGTGCAGCGGGATTCGAGGGAGCGGATTCGATCCAGCGGAGCCGTTGGAAGGCGCGACCTGGGCAATCGCATGCCGGACATGCATGCTATATATGCAAGGGGAAACAGGCGTAGATCCACCCCCATGCACCGAGCGATTTCGCAAGGTGCCTGAGTTTGCCGGGTGCGCGACATAAGAATTGGCGTTCAGGCCCAAATTGCCCATCTTGGCGACATGCGTTCAGGTTCCATAACGGGAACTGGCGGCCGTTGCGGAAATCCCCACTGTCATTGCCGTCGGGCGGGCGATCCAGGCCATGGCCCGTATTATCGGCTGACGCGGAAACTGGAGGGCAAAACCGTTACGGAAACATTCTCATCGCCAGCCGGCTTCGCAAAGACGCAGGGCGAAGTTGCCGAATACCACCGTTTTCGGGAACTGAGCGGCCAATTGCTGGAAGTCAACGAGCAGATCTGCGAACTGCGGCCGGTCGAGGAAGAGGCCACCAGCGCTCAGAAAAAAAACGGCGGAAGCGATCGGGCAAGAGGTCGCGCGCGAAGTAGACCCTCGGGGGTCACCCAAAACCGGCCACCTGTGCCTTTATCGGCAAGCGGGAAGATGCACTTTTCCTGGGGCCGGGCTCAAAGAGTTGCTCGGACACCGCGATATTCGCATGACCATGGTGTACGTCGCGGTAACCCAAAACGATCTGCAGCGCCAGTATTATCTGGCGCGCCAAGCCCTCTCCCGGCTCCATTCGATACCAGAGCTGCCGACCGAT
>DATJRE010000381.1:0-17981 GCA_035505095.1 Bryobacteraceae bacterium
GAGCACGGCGATCAGGTCGCCGGCTTTCACCCACTGCCCGTCATCCACCGCCAGGCTGACGATGCGGCCGGTAATCTTGCTGCCCACTACCACTTCGTTGCCGTCCACCGTGCCGGTCAGCACCAGGGTTTGCGGGCGCGGCCGCTCGGCCCACCAGATGGCCGCGGCGATCACCACCAGCACGGCCAGAAAAATCGCTCGTTTCATACCGAAGACCTCATTCGATGAGAACCACAATCAATTGTAAGCCAAATTATTGGAGATTCAAATTAAATTCTAGCGCGCTCAAAGCGCCATGAGTGCGCCAGAGCGCAGGGGCACCGGCGGCAGGCAGTCCGGACAAGCAAAGTATCGGATTCCGGCGGCAGTCCGCCGACCGCGGCCGGGCCGTTTGGCACCGGAGTGCCGGGAGATAGTGCAAGATACTGCGAGAGGTTTTTCGGGGCTTCAGCGGCCCACCGAGGGTTTACGAACGCCGGGACAACTCCTGCTGATCGGCGCTCTCCCCGGGTTTCGGCGCCGCCAGCAACTGTTCCAGCTCTTCGCGTTCCAGGGTCTCTTTGCGCATCAGAACCGTGGCAATCCGGTCCAGGTCGCCGCGGCGGGCCACCATCACACCCTGAACCTTGCCGTAAATGCGGTCGATGATGCTGCGCACTTCTTCGTCGATCTGCTCCGAGGTGTGCTCGCTGTAATTCCTCTCTTCCGAGGCGAACGGCATTTTCAGGAAGCGCGACTGGTGGGGAATGCCATAAGTCAGATTGCCCAGGGTTTTGCTCATGCCGTAGCGGGTCACCATTTGGCGCGCCATTTCCGAGGCGCGCTCCAGGTCATCGCTGGCGCCGGTCGAAACCACGCCGTCGAAGACCGTCTCTTCGGAAGCGCGCCCGCCCAACAATACCCCGATTCGTGCTTCGAGTTCCGGCTGGGTGAGCAGATAGCGGTCCTTGGTCGGCAGTTGCAGCGTGTGCCCGAGAGCGCCAATGGACCTGGGGATGATGGAAACTCTTCGCACGGGGTCCGCATCGGGCGTGGACAACGCCATCAGGGTGTGGCCGAGTTCGTGGTAGGCGACGCGCTCCTTCTCCTCGCGGCTGATCAGCCGGCCTTTCTTCTCGAAGCCCAGGGTGACCCGGTCCACCGCTTGCTCCAGGTCGCTCAGCTCGATCTGGCTGGCGCCTCTTCGGGCGGCATTCAGCGCGGCCTCATTCATGATATTGGCCAGGTCCGCGCCCACCATCCCGGGTGTCTCCGCGGCGATGCTCTCCAGGTTAATCCCCGGCGCCAGCTTGAGTTTGCGGCCGTGCACCTCCAGAATGGCCTGCCGTTCCTTCAAGTCGGGGCTATCGAGCACCACCTGCCGGTCGAACCGTCCCGGCCGCATCAGGGCCGGGTCGAGCACTTCGGGGGTGTTGGTGGCCCCGATGATGATCACGGCCTTGGAGGAATCGAAACCGTCCATCTCCACCAGGAGCTGGTTCAAGGTCTGCTCCCGCTCATCGTTAGAGACAAAGGCCGTTCCGCTGGCGCGGCTCTTGCCGATGGCATCCAACTCGTCGATGAAAATAATGCACGGCGCGCGCAGTTTGGCCTGCTCGAACAGATCGCGCACACGGGAAGCCCCGACCCCCACGAACATCTCCACAAACTCCGAGCCGGAAATGGAAAAGAAGGGCACCCCGGCCTCGCCGGCCACTGCTCGCGCCAGCAGCGTCTTGCCGGTGCCCGGGGGCCCCACCAGCAGAACGCCCTTGGGAATCCGGCCGCCCAGCCTCTGGTATTTTTCGGGGTTCTTCAAGAAATCGATAATTTCGGCCAGCTCGCTCTTGGCCTCCTCGACCCCCGCTACATCGCTGAACTTGGTGTCGAAGCGGCTGGATTCATCGTGAATCTTCGCCTGGTTTTTTCCGAAACTCAGCGGCCCTCCGCCTCTCTGCATTCGCCGCATGGCCACCGCGTAGATCACGAACAGCAGCAGCAGCGGCCCCCATGAAATCAGCAGGTCGGTCAACCAGGAGGTTTGCGGAATGGTGCCCGAAAACTTCACTTTCTGGGCCTCCAGTTCCTGCACGACCGGCGTTGCGCTGAGGCCCGGTATCCGCGAGCATTCCACCAACGGGTTTTGCGGACCCTTCTTGCCCTTGAGCAGGTCTTTTTTCACCGTGCCGATCAGTTGAGTTTCGGTAATGCGGACGTCTTCAAACTGCCCGGCCTTCAGGTCGGCCACGAAATCGCTGTACGACACTTGCTGCGGCTGGGGAGGCGCAAACATGGTGCGCAGCGACCATATGGCGAGAACCACCCAAACCAGGTAAATGAGACTGAACTTCCACTGGCGGCTGCTAAGATTCTTATTCATGGGCCGGCCCCCTCTTCCATCAGTTTGACACTGCCCGGCTCCGGGAGGCACGCCCGCGCGGTGGCGTCCGTCTCGCAGATGTACGGTGCGGCCCGCGCCGCGGCCAAAAGGGCTTCCGCCGAGGGTCCCAACGGCTGGTAAACCAGTTGGCGCTCGTGTTCGACCAGGCAACCCGCCCTGGTCCTCGAGATTTTCGTGGGACACGCCAGCACGATTAGCCCGCCATCTTCGGACGCAAGTTCCACTTTCATACCCGCGCACCCGCAAGCGGGCGAACGGAATCAAGCCGTGGCGGACAAAGTCAGGACGCGCACGCCGCCGGATCCCGCCACGTGCACCTCCGATGTCAGCCCGATGAAGAGGCCGTGTTCCACCAGGCCCACCACGTGGTCGAGCCGCCTGGCCAGCCAGGGAGCCGGCACGCTCGAATCGAAGGTGCAGTCGAGGATGTAGTTGCCGCTGTCGCTGTGGTAGGGTTGGCCGTCCGGATTTCGCCGCAGGGACGCCTTCGCGCCCAGCTCCTCCAGATGCCTGGCGGTCACCCGGCAGCCGTATGGCACCACTTCCACCGGGACCGGTTGATCGAGCGCCAGCCGCGCCAGCACCTTGCTGCTGTGGACAATAATCACCAGCCGCTTACTCACGCTGGCCACGATTTTCTCTCGCAACAACGCCCCGCCATGCCCCTTGACCAGATTCAGATTTCCTTCATCCACCTGGTCGGCCCCGTCAATGGTGATGTCGATCTCAGGGTGCTCCGCCAAACTTGAGATCGGTATGCCCAGCGCCTGCGCCTCGGCGGCGGTACGCTCCGATGTGGGGATGCCCACGATCCGCAGGCCCTGCTTCACCCGCCTGCCGAGATCTTGCACAGCGAACGCCGCGGTCGTTCCGGACCCGAGGCCCACGACCATGCCGTCTTGAACCAGCCCGGCCGCGGATTCCGCAGCCTCCATTTTCAGTTGATCCTCGTCTTGGCTCATATCTCGATTCTCACACCGTACCCTGGATGCCGGCGCCCATTTGGCGCACTGCCATCGCCATGCTGTCCTCCGTGGGACAATCGGGACGTCGATTGGTCACCTCGCCAGGTGCTGCCCTGATCCCGGCCGCAATGCCTGTGCCAAGCTCATCGCGGATCTGAGGGGCAGTGGCCATTCCTCAGCGCGCCCGGTGGGCCGGTCCCGGGTGGTTCCGGCCAACGACAACGCGCCCGACATCCTCACCGCCAATTCCAGCCCCACGGGCAACTGAGCCGCGCCTCCGGGCCACGCCGGGCAGCCCCTGAACGCCCACCGTCGGCCGGTTTTCTCCGTCAACCCTAAAGTAATCACGCCCGTCTGCCGATACGTCATTAGCGAGCAGCAGCATCGGCACTCTGCGTCTCGCGTAGGAGATCGCGCGTCATGAAGTTTAAGTTTCGATGGACTATCGCAACCCGCACGGTGGTGATTGCATGGTTGGCGGTCATCATCACCGCCATCGCTGCCCTCGTGATTCAGAGATCCGTCATCCGCCGGCAAGGTCTCGCGCTGGCCCGCAGCGCCATGCGTGGAATCGTCCTTTCGGCCGAAAACACGCGCGATCGCGTGGGCGAAATGAATACCGGCGGTGATTTCGATCGCCAGAGCCTGATCGCCGAATTGCGCAAAAGCTCCGATTTCCGTAGCACGCGGCTCTATGGCACGATTCCGGTGGTCGCGGCCTGGAAAGCCATCGAACACGTCGCGGCGAAAGAGGGTTACCAGTTTCGCATCCCGTCCCACAATCCCCGAAATGTCAAAAATACACCCACCCCGGAAGAGGAAAAAATCCTCAGTGAGCTAAGCAACGGCGGATCGGAGGAATACTTTGCGGAGGACCGGGACAAGAACGAGATGGTCTATGCCAGGCCGATACGCCTCACTAACGACTGCATGATGTGTCACGGTGATCCTACCCCCGGCAACAAGGACGGCAAAGACATCGTGGGTTTCCGCATGGAGGGTTGGCACCCCGGCGAAATTCACGGCGCGTTCGTGTTGCGGGCGAGTATGCGCCAGGTGGACAGTCAGGTGGCGGCGGGCATGCAAAAAGCCGCCTTTTGGCTGATTCCGGTGGCGCTGGGGCTGGGCTTTTGCGCCTATCTGGCAACCCGCTCCATCCGGGCGCCGTTAGCCCAGGCGGTGCAGGTCATGCAAAGAATCGCCCAGGGCGATCTCACCGGAGAGGTTCAGGCCGGCCATGACGACGAGATCGGGGATATGGCCGTGGCTATGCAAACTATGTCCGGCAGCCTGCGAGGAGTCTTGCGCGAAATCGCGGAGGGCGCGCAGGTCCTGTCCACCACTTCCACCCAACTCGCTGCCAGCTCCGGCCGGATGGCCGACCATTCCCGCGAAGCGTCTGGCAAATCCCACTCCGTGGCGGTTGCCGCGGAAGCGATGAGCGTGAACGTCGCCTCGGTGGCGGCAGGGATGGAGCAAACCACCACCAACCTGGCCAGCGTCACCTCCCACACCGAGCAAATGACGGCCACCATTGGGGAAATCGCGGGCAATTCGGAAAAGGCCCGCCGGATTACCGAGGATGCGATCGCCCAGGCCTCCCAAATCACCACACAAATCCAGCAGTTGGGGCAGGTCGCGCAGGGGATCGGCAAGGTCACCGAAACCATCACCGAGATCTCTTCACAGACCAACCTGCTGGCCTTGAACGCCACCATTGAGGCGGCCCGCGCCGGTTCGGCGGGCAAAGGGTTCGCGGTGGTGGCCAACGAGATTAAGGCGCTTGCCCAGCAGACGGCTGCCGCCACCGGGGATATCAAGGCGCGTATTGAAAGCGTTCAGTCGTCCACCGCCAGCGGCATCGCCGAAATCGAGAAGATCTCGGCTGTCATTCACGAGGTCAGCGACATTGTCTCGTCGATTGCCGCCGCCATCGAAGAGCAGGCCACCGTCACCAAAGATATCGCACGGAACATCGCCGAGGCCTCCATCGGCGTCCGCGATGCCAATGTACGGGTGTCGGAGAGTTCCCAATCCACGCAGGATATTGCCAGGGAGATTCTGGAGGTGGATCACGCCGCGGGCCAAATGGCGGAAGGCAGCGGGCAGGTGCGTAACGGCGCCTCCGAACTTTCCAAGGTAGCCGAGCGTCTGCACCGGGCGATGTCCAATTTTCGGGTGTGATCCGATCCCGGTGGTGCGAGTCATTCGTGGGCGTCTGATCCTGCCACCCCGCCTTAGTCGCCCAGGAACTTGCCGATCGGGCGCAGGCCCTTCACGTTATCGCATACGGCTTTCAGTCCCGCGGTCAACGGAATGGCCAGCAGCAGCCCCGGCGCGTCCCACAGAAACCCCCACAGCATGAGCGAGAAAGTCACCACCAGCGGGTTCAGGTGCACCCGCGAACCGACCAGTTTGGGGTAGAGCACGTTCATGGCGATCAGGTGCAGCAGCGCCACCGCCGCCATCACCAGCACGTAGGTAGAAACGGTGTTCACCGCCAGCGCCGAAAACAGCGGGGGCAGCATCGCCAGAGGCAGCCCCACGTACGGCAACAGGCTCATAAATCCGCTCAGGGGGCCGACCAGCAGCGGATACGGCAGGTGCATCAACCAGAAGACCGCCGAACTCAGCGTCGCCATGAACAGCCCGAGCAGAAAATTCCCCACCACGAAGGCCCGCGCCATTACCGCGATCCCTTGCAGGCTGCGGGCCGCCACCAGCCGGTCTTCGCCGTGAAAGAATTGCAGGAAACTGCGATTCATGTGTTCCCCCCAGCTCAGCATGAAGTAAACCAGGAACGGAATGAACGACACCATCAGCATGATCTGATAGAAGGAACTCAGCCGGTCGTAGATATAATCGCCAATTGAGGGGCTCTCTTCGTGAATGCGCACCTCCGGAATGGTGCCCGGCGGAACCACCGGCTGGGGCGGCGGCTCCTGCCTCCGGTTGCGGGTTCGACGCGCCTTTTCGGCCTCTTGCTGAGCCTTCAGCCGTTCTTCCTCCTGCTGGCGCTGGCGGGCCGGAACCAGCATTTGTAAGGTGCGGGCCTCCATCCCCTGCACCTTCTGGCGCACGTCGTCCACAATATCGCCAATACGCTGGCCATATTTGGGTAGATCGGCATACACGGCCGAGAACTGCGAGTAGGCGCCCATGCCAATCACATACAGCAGCAACAGCGCAATGCTGCACACCACGAAACTGGCCACGCTGCGCGGCAGCCGGATGCGCATCAGCAGCGCCACAAAGGGTTCCAGAATGAAGGCGATGATCACCGCGGTTATCGAGGTGATAAAAAACACACGCCCGAGGTAGAGCACCGCGATCACCACTCCTATGGAGATCACGGGCATTGCCAGATGCCGCGCTTCCTGCGCAGCTTTCAAGGCTGTTTCGGTAGGCTGGGTGACGAGCGCCACGAAGCGAATACGATCCTGTCTCGAATGTAACATGCTGCCGTCTATAATGATATTGAGTTGAAGCCCCAACCCTCCCGCATTCTGGCTTTGGATCTGGGCAAAAAGCGCATCGGCCTTGCCATTAGCGATCCCCTGGGGATCACCGCGCAAGGTCTGCCTAACCTGACCCGTACCAACAAGCGCGCCGATCTGGCCGCGCTGGGCGAGTTGGCAGCCACCCGCGAAGTGAGCCTGATCGTGATGGGCAACCCCATTGGCATGCGCGGCAGCGAAGGCCGCCAGTCGGGCTGGGTGCGCGAATTCGCGGCCGCCCTGGAAGCCCATACCCGCCTGCCGGTGAAACTGTGGGATGAGCGCCTCACCTCGGTCGAGGCCGGCCGGGTGCTCCGCGCCAGCGGCATCAGCATCGAAAAACGAGCCGCCGCCGTGGACCGGCTCTCCGCCGTCATCCTGCTGCAGAGCTACCTGGATTCGCTGGGAGCCTCGTTTGGCCTCGATCCTCCCGGGCACGGCGAGGTGGGCGCATGAGGCGCCGCCGTTTCGTTCTCCCGCTGGGATTCCTGGTGCTCGCGGCACTGGCGGCCGGGGGGTTCGGCCTGTGGCGCCTGGTGTATCCTTACCAGGGGTTCCGGGGCCAGGTGTTCGTGGACTTTCCGCGCGGCACCTCCAGCCAGGCGCTGGCTGCCGAACTGGCGCGCGCCGGAGTGGTGCGTAGCCGCTGGGACTTCCTGCTGGCCCGCCTGGTGGATCGCGGCCACGTTCTGCAAGCCGGCGAATACCGCTTCAACCATGCGGCCTCGGCCGTTGAGGTGTTCGACCGCATCGCGCGCGGGGATATCTTTTATTACGAGCTGGTGGTTCCCGAGGGCAAGAACATGTTCGATATTGCCGCCTCTGTGGAGCAGTTAGGCATCTTCCCCGCAGCGCAGTTTCTGGCCGCCGCGCGCGACCCGCAATTGATTCGCGACCTCGATCCGCAAGCTCCCAGCCTGGAGGGCTACCTGTTTCCCAATACCTACCGGCTGAGCCGCCATACCACGCCAGCCGGCCTTTGCCGCATCATGACCGGCCAGTTCCGCGCGGAGTGGCGCTCGCTCCACGCCACCGGCGGCGTGCATCGGACGGTGACTTTGGCCTCGCTGGTGGAAAAAGAGAGCAAGCTTGGAGATGAGCGGCCCATGGTGGCCGCGGTTTTCGAAAACCGCCTGCGCCTCGGCATGAAGTTGGATTGCGATCCGACCACTATCTATGCCGCCCTGCTGGACAATCGTTATCGCGGCGCCATCTACCGGACCGATCTGGATAGCGACAGCCCCTATAATACCTACCGCCACGCAGGGCTGCCGCCCGGTCCGATCGCCAACCCCGGCTTGGCTGCCATTCGCGCCGTGCTCAGCCCGGCCGATTCCGCGGCGCTCTATTTCGTGTTGCGGCCCGATGGCTCCGGCGGTCATCAATTCTCGAACAACCTTGCGGAACACAGCGCCGCGGTTGCCAGGTACCGCCGTGCCACTGAGAAGTAAGAACGTCAAACAGCAGTTGCGCGAGTATCTCGAAGCGGAGCAGCCGCCGGCGATTACTGGAGAGGTGTGGCACAACCTGCTGGCGCGCCTGGCTCCGGTCACGGAGAGCTACCTGCGCGAGTTGCTGCGCGCCACCGGCCTGCCGTTCGACCAGCCGTGGGCCGGGATTCGCCAGCATACCTTCGAAGAATTGGAGCAATCCCTGGCAGAGATGCTGGCCGCTTATGATGCCGCCACGAAGGCCGGCGACCCCAGCCAAGCTCAATACTGCCGACGCCAGGTGATTGCCGCCAAGGAGCGCGCGCGATTCCTCGCCCGCAGCCCCAAACTCTCCGATGACCGGAGGGAACAGAAGGCAGAAATGGCCGCCTGGATGCTCATCTGGCTGGAAACTCCCGAAATCTTCCCCGTCTGGGTTGACGCGCGCAAGAAGGCGGCCGGCAACCCGGCTCCGTGAGAATCACGGGGTAACGCCGCGCCTCACCCGCAACTGCCGCCCGCCCGGAATCGCCGATAATCGGTCAAGTGGAGGTAACGAATGCCCGATTGGCTGGTGTCGAACGCAATGTGGAAGGACATCTTCGTGATAGGAGTTCCCCTGCTGGAGAAGATTCTCCGGCCGGTGGCCGTCTACGTCTTCCTGGTGCTCGTGCTGCGGGTCTTCGGGAAGCGCGAGTTGGCACAGCTCAATCCTTTCGACCTGGTAGTGTTGCTTTCCCTGTCCAACACCGTGCAAAACGCCATCATCGGCAACGATAATTCGCTGACTGGTGGGCTGGTGGGCGCCTTCACCCTGTTGGCGCTCAATTACATAGTGGTGCGCTTCCTCTTTCGCCACCGCCGCCTGGATCAGCTTTTTGAAGGCCGGCCGACGGTCCTGGTGGAGCACGGCCATATCGTGAAAGACGCGCTGGCCCGCGAACTCCTCAGCCGGGCCGAGCTGATGACCGTGCTGCACCGCCAGGGATTCGACGGGCTGCACGAAGTGGACCGTTGCGTCCTGGAGCCGGGCGGTACGTTCTACATCCAGCGCAAGTTGCCGGCCGAGGACAAGCTACGGCACCAGGAAGTGATGACTGCGCTCGATCAACTGCGGGCCAGGCTGGATCTTCTCGGGCAGACGGGCGGCGTGCAGTGAGCGCGCCGGGTATAATCAATGACGGAGGAATGGGTGAGTGGTTGAAACCGGCGGTCTTGAAAACCGTTAGCGGGGTGACTCGCTCGGGGGTTCGAATCCCTCTTCCTCCGCCAGCCTGCCGTCAGTCCAGGGGTCGGTTTTCACCTCAGGAAGCGGCCAGACTGTAGACCAGCACCGCCAGCACAATGCCGGTGATCACCACATAGGCCCGGTCGCCCTGGAGGGCAAAGGCCACCAGCGAGAACACCACGCGCGCGACAGGTGTGGCCACCAGGATCAGCAGCCCCACCCAGATCAGCGTGATGGCGCGCGGATCTCCCGCCGGGCCGCCAGACGCCAGGTACCAGGCGCCGCCCGCGGCCACTACCGCCGCCGCAATCAGCACTCCGGTCCGCAGCAGATAGCCGATCAGTTCGTCCATCCGGTGTTCCGTCACTTCATTCCTCCGGTGAACCCGCTGTATATCATTTCGACGGCCATCACCACGATTACCCCAGCGAATACCAGCCGCAATACCCGCGTGCCGGCGCCGGCAAGCTGACGGGCGCCCAGCACCGATCCGCCCAGCACACCCAGCATCACGGGCATCGCCAGGGACGGCCGGACATATCCGTGGCGGATATACGTTCCGGCGCTGGCCGCGGCCGTCACCCCGATCATGAAGTTACTGGTAGTGGTGGACACTTTAAACGGAATAGTCATGACTTGGTCCATGGCGATGACCTTCATGGCGCCCGAGCCGATGCCCAACAAACCGGAGAGCAGGCCGGCCCCAAACATCAAGGCAAACCCGGCTTTGACCCGCTCGACCCCATACTCGACCAGCCGTCCGGCGTCGGGAAAGGCGCCGTTCAACCGTAGCCGGACAGCCAGCGCATCGGCGGCAGCGGAGGTCTTGCCGGGGGGCGCTTGCAAGGAATGCCAGGCCGAGTACAACAGCACCAGGCCGAAAATGATGGCCAGGGCCGAACCGGGAACTACCGTGGTGAGATGGGCGCCCACCACCGCGCCCAAGGTAGTGGCGATCTCCAGGAACATACCCACCCGCACGTTGGAGAACCCTTCCCGCACGTAAGCGGCCGCGGCGCCGGAGGATGTGGCAATGACGGAGATCAGGGCCGCGCCCATGGCATGGTGCAGGTCAACACCCAGCAGCAGGGTCAGCACGGGCGTGACGATGACACCGCCACCCAGGCCGGTCAACGATCCCAGGAATCCGGCCAGCGCCGAGATCGCCAGGACGATTGCGGTGAATTCCAGGTGGTTCATAGGATCAGCGTCTCCTGGAGAGCGTCAGCGGAATGCGGCGGCCGGCTCGGCTTGGAGTTCGGGGGCCCGGTCGAGGATCCGGACGCGGCGATCATCGACCCGTGCGATCCCGCCGGTGCGGAGCCGCGCCAGGTTGTGTGAGACTACCTCGCGCACGGTACCCAGGCGTGCGACCCTTTCCTCGGGAGTGACCGGCAGATCGAAGGCATCGCTGCCGCCCTGCCGCGCGGTTTCCAGCAGCGGGTGCGGCTGCCGCCCGTTGACACCGCCAAAGATGACCAATCCCACGACTTCCACCAGGTGGTGGAGGCGCTCTCCCACCATCGGCGAACCCTTCAGGGCCTCGGGATTTTTCGGGCACGCCCGTTGCAAGCGGGTCTTGTGGAGGACCAAAGCATCCTCCGCTCCGATAGCGCGAACAGATTCCGGGTAGGCGCCTTCAAGAATGAGGAAGATACCGGCGCATCGCGGGCCTTCCCGGAGCAGCATTTCGCTGTCCGCAAACCGGCACTCCGCTGCGCGCTGGCTATGGGCCGGTGCCTCGCCGCCGCTGAGGTTGGCAAATAAAGCCATCTGCATAAGTGCCGCCGGCTGGGAGAGCAAGTTTCATCCTAGCATTGCAAGGCGCGGGACCGAGGCCCGTTGGCCGCCTGGCGGAAGCGGCCCGGCTGGGGCGTGCGGGCCCTTACAGACCGTTCAGATAGGCGATCAGGTCCGACATCTGTTCCGCGGTGAAGCGCGGCCAGGCCAACTTCCGGCGTTCCATCTCAGCCAACATGCGGGGACCATGTTCCCAGAGCGCCGCCACCATGGTGATATCCGAATAGGCGCCTTGGTGCCCGGCCAGATTGGGCGCGCCGCTCGAGGGATCGTTGTGGCACACGGCGCAATTCTTGTCCGCGAACACCCGCTTGCCGCGCTCCGCATTGCCGTCGCCGCTGAAGTATTCGCGCGCCCAGACGTAATCCAGAATCTGCCGCATCTCTTCCTGAGTCAGCGTGGGCGGGGGTTGCTTCATTTCGGGCTGATGGTTCCACATATCCGCCGCAATTTGGGTGATGGTCTGGTTCTTCAGCAGTAATTCCAAGGCCATCTTGCCGTTGTGGCAACCGGAGCATCCCTTGGATTGGAAAAGCTGTTCGCCGGATTCGGAAGGTCCGAACTGGAAGTTCTGCGCCAGGTTGCGTGTTTGGGGCAGGTTTTGCAGATACACCAACAGGTCGGTCAATTCCTGTGCGGTGATCTCGGTCCAGGCGAACTTCTTCTGCGCCATCACCTGTTTCATTTTGGCCCCGTGATTCCACATCTGCTGCGCCAGCACCACCGGGTCGGCCAGCGACTCCCACTTGGCCACGGGCGGCGCACCCGGCTCCTTGACGGTCGTAATTCCGTGGCACTCGGCGCAGTGTTTGGAGGTGAATACCTGTTTGCCCCGGCCGGCGTCGCCGGGTTTTTCGAAAAAGCGCGCCGAAATGAAATAGGCGAACAGATCGGCAGCCGATTGCTGGCTCAGGGTGGGCTTCATGATGCCCTGCTTCCCCATCGCCGACCACATTGCCGGAGCGTGATTCCACATCAGGCTGGCCATCACACTGGGTGTAAAGTTACGGTCCACGCGGCGGCCCAGATCGGGCGCCGAGGACCCTCCATGCCCGTTCACGCTGTGGCACTGGACGCACTGCTCGCTGTCGAACAATTGCGCGCCGCGGCGGGCGTCCCCCGGAATGATAGCGGCCGCCTGTGCCGCGGTGGCCAGCAGAACACCGGCGCAAAACAGTCGAAGGATGCTCATCACCGGTCTCCTATCGGCTGTAGCGTAGCCCTGTCGAAAGCATATGCACGCGGAAGCCTTCATAAAGATAGAATTGTTCCTCATAGCCGTACCATTTCCACTCGGCATTCCATTGTAGGTGTTTCACCACGGGGACGGACAACCGCACCAGTGGCTGGTAATACTGCGAAGCGCGGCTGCCCGAGGAGATGAACAGCGAGCCGCCAAACTCCAGCTTCGCGCCGGGCACTCCGGGGAGTGCCACGTCAATGGCCGACGTAGCCGTATGAGCATTATCGCGGTACAGCGAGACTGAAGGGGCGAATGTCGGCGGCAGCAGGTAGTCGATACTGGAGGACAGAGTCGAGCGGTCGTATTCGCCCATGAAGGTGATGCGTTTCCCGCTTTTGGGTGTCCAGAAAATGGCCAGCGAGTTGTCGCGGCTTTGGAAACTGTACTGGATCTGGGCGGCCGGATTCTGGTTGTTCAGCACCTGAAAATTGGCCTGGAGGGTCAACGCAGCCGAGAGTGTGTAACGGGCGCGTGCGCGGGCCTTACTGTAATTGTTGAGATCGGTGCGGAAGTAGATGCGGTCGCTCGAGGCTCCTTCGTAATCCAGGTTGACCGAGAGCTTGCTGGAAGCGCGATACGTAGCTCCCGCCAGCGCCACATTCCGCCGCAGCGCGCCGGATAGCAGGCTCTGCGGCTGGCTTAGTTGCCCGGGCAGCACGATGGCGTCGCCATCCAATAGCCGATAGCCGGCCCGCAGGGTGATCTTATTGGTCAGGTCGTACATGAGGTCGGTCTGCTGCTGGGTGTAGTTGACCACCTGGCTGTAATTGAGCGACGTCACGCTGGTAGCGGAGCTGACGGTAGAGGGCGTCAGGGACAGGACCGGGGTACCGCCGGTCAGCACGTTCAGGCCGATCAGCGGCGAGACGGCGTCGTGCGAGCGGTCTACGGTCACCGTTTCCATCACCCGCAGGCGTTTTAAGGGCCGAAACTCCATCCCGCCCGTCCCGGTGACCTGCGGTTGGACGGCGGCGCCCACGCCCAAGGTCTGTTGCCCGCCGTAGAACAGCAGCGAGCTTTCCATCAGAAAATTCCCCACTGCCAGCTCATTGAAATGCACCGCGCTCTGCGGTTCGCTGTAGAGGAATTGGCCGTAAACGTTGAGCCACGGTGTGGGAGCGGCAGTCAGCAGGACCTTGGTATAAGGGCCGTGGCCGCGGATTCCGTAGGCCTGCACCAGGCCGTTAAGAACCAGGCTTTCGCCCAAAAGCGGGGTGGTCACGTCGCCGTTGTTCACTCCGCTGTAATAGCCCTGGTCGTCGTCTTTGAATTGCGTGCCGCCCTGCTCCACCGTCACGTGGAAGTGGTTGAACTCGAAGCGCACCCCGCCGCGATAGTTCAGGGTGCTGTCGCGGAACAATTCGGAGACGGGGAATTCGTCGTTGCCGCCTTGCACCCACATCTCCACGCCATTACCGTATCCGGAATTCCGCTCGAAGACCAGGTATGGGATGATCCGCTTGCCAGGAAAGAGATCCAGGCTGAGGCTGTAATTGCGGCGGCGCTCGTTGAAGGCCTGGTCGTCGAACCCGGCCGGCGCCAGCGGATTGGCATAGGACGGAATGGCATTGAAATAGGCGATGTTGAGGTAATCGAAGGTGAAGTCGTAGATGCCCTGTTTGCGAGCGTCCAGGTGGGCAGTAGTGTAGGGTTCGCCGCCCCAGCCGTAGGCCCGGACGTCGAGACGGTCGAAGAGGCGCTTTTTGGGATCGGTGACGGTAAAGTCGAGGCCGAACAGCCGCGGACCTGCTCCCAGGTCCACCACGCTGCGATATTCCGCGAAGTTGCCGCCGATGCCGGTCAGCCAACGGTAGCCGACGTCCACGCTGCCGGTGAGCCAGTCTTCGCCGGCTGGCGCGGGGTTGGCGGCTGGCTCCTCGGCCTTGGGAGCCGCGGGGGCAGCTTGCGCCGAGGGTGCGGATTGAGCGGCCTGCGCGGCGGGCGGAGTTTGAGCGCCGATGGCGGGTGGGGCAGTTTGCGCGACGGGGGCGGACTCTCCCGTCTGTGCCGCGGACTGCGGTTCAGGCGCGGTGGGAGCGGCTTGCGTCCCCGGGGCGGACTGTGCCGCCGGGGCAGTTTGGGCGGGGGTAGCGACGGCGGCTGGCGGCACGCTCTGCGCAAACGCTGCAGCGGTCACGAACCAGAGCGCCGTCCAGAGCGGAGCGGCCGCCCGCCGGCAGGAAGCCCGCCGGTCCCTCGGGGAACTCCACCGCGTACCGAGCCGGCCCCAGCGGGCACCCCGTGAGCCGGCAGGCGTAGGCGCAACTCGCGGCCCCGCCGTGTTGAGAAGAGCCAGTAGGAGTCTCATTTGAAAAAGTTCCGGTCCACATAGGATCCGTGGATTTTCTGGTGGCAGATGGTGCAGTTCTGAAATCGCGGATTGCGCAGATCGTGGAGCGCCGGGGGCACTGTGCCCAACGTTCGGCCCGCCGGTAAGGCGGGAGCCGCCAGATTGGCGTGGCACTCCAGGCACACGAAGCGCACTTCGTGGCGCGTCAGCATGCGCGGGTTGGCCGAGCCGTGCGGCTCATGGCATTCCGTGCAGCCTTCCATCTGCAAAGGCGCATGCTCGAAGGTGAACGGACCGCGCTTGTCGCCGTGGCACTTCAGGCAGCCCGGCTCGTTGGCATTCACCGTCTGGAGCATATGGGGCATGAAGGTGCCGTGCGGATTGTGGCAATCCACGCAAGACATGGCTCCCTCCGGCAGCCGGTGACGGTAGGTGCGTTGGAAACTGGCCCAGATATCGGTGTGGCAATTGGCACACAACTTATTGATATCCGGGGCCTTACGCGCTACCAAGCCATTCGGCCCATTGGCGTGGATGGAGTGGCAGGAGATGCAACTCACCTGGTTCTTGGCGTGCGCGCCGTAGACCCGCCCCACCTGCGTGGGCTGATTGAGGTGGCACTTGAGGCACAGGCGGTCGGTATCGGCTGGGCTGAGCTTGGCCGGATTCACAATATCGGCTGCGTTCATGGATTCGGCGTGCTTGCTTCCCGGACCATGACACGCCTCGCAGGCCTTGCCCTCCCAGCCACGTTTCTTGTTGGTTGCCAGTATGTCATGAGGATTTTTCTGGAAGGCGTTGAAGATATCCTCATGGCACATCTGGCAGGTCTGCGACCCGACATATTCGGCGGGCTTGGCCGGTTCGGCTGGAGCCTCCGCCGGTTTGGCCTCTTGGGCCGCGGCCTGCGCGGCTTGTGCCGGCTTGGCGGCTGGCGAATCGGAAGCGCGTCCCAGGGGAACGCCGAAAATCAGGACCGCCACCAGCGCCGCCAGGCCCCCCACCCGAAGACGCCGCGGGGGAGGACCTTCCCAATGGTTGCTGGCAAGCTGCTCTTCACAGTACATAGGGTCTTCTTCCTGGGGCCAACGCATGACTGGCCGTAACCAACAGCACAACTTCGACCAATCTCCGGCCTGCTTTCTAAGGAGCATAATCAGCTTCAAAACGTTTAGGATCTCAAATTTCCGCAATCCACCGCCCCTGTTCCTGCGTCTGCCTCGGACCGGGTGGGTGAAATTTCCAGACGGCGGTGGGTGAGAATGCCCAACCGCTGCCGCCGCATAAAAAAGGGGCAGGCGGGGCTAAAGGGTGCCTCAGCCTGCCCCGAGCCGTGATTCACCGGCTCCATGCGGTTTGGCCCTTACTGTCCGGCGTGTACCGCAACAGCGTCATAGGCGGCGCCGGCGCCGTGGCAAACGCTGCAACTCTCGCCGAACTTCGGGTCGGTGTTGGCTTGGGCGTGCGCCATGGTGGCGCTGTCCAGGTGGCATGCGGTGCAGGCCGAGGTGGTAGCCGGAGCCGGATTCAACAGCCCTTGCGGATCGGTGACTGCGTGCAGTCCGATCGGAAGGACATCCTCGGAGTTGTTGGCGTGGCACATGTAGCATTGGGTGGTGTCCTGCACGCTGCCCGTCGGCCCCATGGGCGGGAAACGGACGCCCGTGTTCTTAATTCCGGCCGGGACTGAGGCGAAAGCCGCGCCGAAGTCGTTGGTGCTGCCGCCGTGACCAACGACGATGTAGTCCTGGTTGAAGTTGGCTTCCAGGTTCGTTCCGGTATGGATTTTGTGGACCATCAGGGCAAAGTTGATGGCCTGGGACGGCGCGCTCGCCAGCGCCGGAGTCGTAGACGACGGCCGCGTGGTGAAATCCGAATTTTCCGGGTTGTGGCAGATCACGCAGTACTCCACGTTGTTGCGCAGGTCGCCGTGCTCCTCCAGGTAAACGTGGCAGGAGTTGCAGTTGGACATGGCGACCACGGTGCGCCGCGGGACCACCGGGGTGCCATCCACGGAGAAGTAGGTCACTGGGTTGACGGCGCCATAACTGGTAGTCTGTTGGTTGGTGTCGCCAGGGTTCAAGGTTGCCGTCAGGCGCGCCTCACCGCCGATCATGAATGTGCCCGTGGAGCCTGCCGGGATGATATGGGTGAAGGTGTACTGGCAGGTGCCATCGGCGCTGCACGAGGCCCCGGTGGCGCTTTCGGTGACGTAGCCCGGGGTAGTGGAATCGGCCCCGAAGTTGGTCATGGCGATGCCGTTCGTCGGACCGGTCATGCTGAACGACAGAGTTCCCGATTCGGAGATGAAGGTGCTCATCGGGATGCCGTTGCCCTGGTTATCGCGCACTGTGAAGTTCACCGTGGGGGCCTTTCCCGCGACGCCGTTGGCGACGCTCACAATAAGGAGGTTGAGGCCCGGAATCTGGGTGGATTGATCGGGAATCACATGGGCGCCCTTGATCGAGGCGTCGAATTCCAGTTCGCCCTGCGGAATGTGGCAGTTGGCGCACTGAGAGTTGTCGGCCTGGGGGCCGCCGGGGTGGTTGACGCCGGTCGCAAAGTTCACGTTATTGTGGCACGAACCGCAGGCTGCCATGTTGGGGTTGGTGAGCCAGTTGTTGGTCTGGGCCGCTCCGTTGTTGGGATTGTGGCAGGTGGTGCAGCGTCGTACATCGGCGGGATAAACCACGGTCGAAAAATCGTTTACTGAGTTCTGATAACCGATGATCTGGTAAGGAGTTCCCGCAGCTACCGAAGGCAGCGAGCTGCCGTCGTGGATCTGGTGGATGAAGACCTTCATATCCAGACTGTTCCCGGTGTTCGGATCGCTGTTTTGAGGCTGGTGGCAGATGATGCAAACCTCCACATCGCGCCGGGACCCGCCGTGAGCCGACAGACCAAGCGCCCCAGTGGTCGTAGCCGCGCTTCCATGGCAGGAATCGCAATCCGGCGTGCGGACTACATCCCGTGGGGCCGGCTTGGAGCCATTGGGCACCCAATCGAACCAGGCATCGGCGTAATTCGTGCCGAGGTCCCAGACGGTCAGGTTTCGCGAGCCGTAAATGCCCACCCTGTAGGTTGCCGTGGGATCGAACGTCGTCGGCAGGACAGTGTGATAAGTATAGATGTACTCTCCGGTTGAGAC
>DATJRE010000382.1:0-9306 GCA_035505095.1 Bryobacteraceae bacterium
GATGAGCAAATACTACCTCACCACTCCCATTTACTATGTCAACGCGGCGCCTCATATTGGCCACGCTTACACGACGATTGTCGCCGACTTAATCAAGCGCTTTAAGCGCATGCAGGGCTACCAGGCCGTACTTACCACCGGTTCGGACGAACATGGCGTCAATGTGGAGCGCGCCGCCGAGCGCGCCGGCAAGACTCCCAAGGAATTCTGCGATGTGATTGCCCGCGAATTCCAGCGGCAATGGGAGGTGCTGGGCCTGGAGGTGGACTACTTCCAGCGCACTACCAGCCCGGAGCATGCACGCGTAGTGCAGGGCCTGTTCGAGCGCTGCCGCCGCAACGGCTACATCTATAAAGGCTCGTACACCGGCCAGTACTGCATCTTCGATAACTTATACGTGAACGACGCCAAGCCCGGCGACCCGTGCCCCGACTGCGGGCGCCCCACCGAGACGATCACCGAGGAGAACTTCTTCTTCAAGCTCTCGGCGTTTCAGGAAAAGCTGCTGGACCTGTATCGCGACCACCCCGAGTTCATTCAGCCCGAAACGCGCCGCAACGAGGTGCTCTCCTTTGTAAGCAGCGGTCTCACCGATCTTTCCATCACCCGCACGAATATCAAGTGGGGCATTCCCGTGGTGGGCGAGGCGCCGCACGTCTTCTATGTGTGGTTCGACGCGCTTACCGCCTATATGAGCGCCGTGGATGGTAAGACGGCCGGAGATGGCGCGCCCCTCTGGCCTGCCGACTTACACCTGATCGGCAAGGAAATCGTGCGCTTTCACGCGGTTTTCTGGCCGGCCTTCCTGATGGCCGCGGGGCTTCCCCTGCCCACGCGCATTTTTGCCCACGGCTGGCTGCTGTTTGAGAACGATAAGATGAGTAAGTCGCGCGGGAACATCGTGCGCGCCACACCGATTCGCGATGTGATGGGCGCGGATGCGCTGCGCTACTTTTTGCTGCGCGAAGTGGTCTTCGGGCAGGACGGCAGCTTCAGTTACGATGCGCTGATCGGGCGCTACAATTCCGACCTGGCCAACGGCCTGGGTAACCTCGCCAGCCGGACGCTGACCATGATCCACCAGTACCGCCAGGGCACGATTCCCGAGGGATCGGAGCCCGAGGTCGCGGCGCTGGCGGGCCAGGCCATCGCGGCCGTTCAGGGGACCTTCGATCGCTTCGAATTCTCCAAAGGCCTGGAGGCAGTATGGGAAGTAATCTCGGCCGTCGATAAGTTCATCGTGCGAATGGCTCCGTGGAAACTGGCGCGTCAGCAGGACCAGGCTTCGCAGGAGCAATTGAACCGCACTCTCTACACCGCCGCCGAAGCGCTGCGCATCATCACTGCCCTGGTCGCGCCCGTCCTGCCCGATTCCGCCAAAAAAATCTGGGCGCAGCTTGGCATGCAGGAACCGCTGGAAGCCCTGCGCTTCGAAACCCTCGCCTGGGGCGGCCTTCCGCCCGGCCAGAAGATCGGCGAAGTCTCACCCGTCTTCCCGCGCATCGAGTTGAAAGATGCCGTCGCCAAAATGCGCGCGCTCGAAGAACAGGTCACCGCCGAGCAACTGGCCATGCTCGGCAAAAAGCCGGAACCAGCCGCTGCAGCCGCGCCCTCCGGCCCCGCGAAAATTCCCATCGACGATTTCCTCAAGGTCGATCTCCGGGTCGGCCTGGTGCTCACCGCCGAGCGCGTCAAAGGCTCCGATAAGCTCATGCACATGACCGTCGATATCGGCGAGACCGAACCACGCACCATCGTGGCCGGCATCGCCGAAGCCTATGCCCCCGCCGACCTGCTCCACCGCAAGGTGGTAATTGTGGCCAATCTGCAACCGCGCAAGTTGAAGGGCATCCAATCGAATGGCATGATTGTCGCCGCGTCGGTGGAAGACGGCAAACCGGTTCTGGCTGGATTCCACGAGGACATTCCGCCGGGAGCGCGCCTGAAGTGAAGCTGGTCGATTCGCACTGCCACCTGGATGATGCCAAGTTCGACCCGGACCGCGAGGAAACCATCGCCCGCGCACGCGCCGCGGGCATCGAAACCCTGATGGCGATTGGCACCGGGCAGGGCCCGCCCGACCTGGAAGCGGGTATCCGCCTGGCCGACCAGTATCCTTTTATCTACGCCACCGTGGGCGTGCATCCGCACGACGCCTCCAAGGCCACGCCCGAAACGTTCGAGCGGCTGCGCCAGTTGGCGAACCACCCGAAGGTGCTTGCCATCGGAGAGATCGGCCTCGACTACCACTACGATTTTTCGCCGCGGGACGTGCAGCGGGCAGCCTTTGCCCGGCAATTGGAGATTGCCGCGGAGGCCGCCAAACCGATCGTCATCCATACGCGCGAGGCTTGGGCGGACACCCTGGCGCTGCTGGGCGAGCGGTGGCGCGGCGGCGGCATCATGCACTGTTTTACGGGCGGTCCGCGCGAGGCCGAAGAGGCGCTGGCCCTCGGCTTTCACCTGAGTTTCGGCGGCGTGCTGACCTTTCCGAAGGCCGAAAACGTGCGGGAGGCCGCCCGTATTACGCCTCCGGACCGGTTGCTGGTGGAGACCGATTGCCCTTACCTGGCGCCCGCGCCGCATCGCGGAAAACGCAACGAGCCGGCCTTTATGACCGAAACCGTGCGGCGGCTGGCGGAGCTTCGCGGGCAGCCGGTGGAGGAGGTTTCCGCGCTGACCAGCGCGAATTTCCACAGTCTGTGTTTGCCGTGCGGGGCGCGAAACGGGTAAACTGGTTAACTTACATGAATTTAGGCAAGCTGGGGCACGCCCTCACCGCGCGCGAGTTGTTCGACCTGATCCAGCCCGAGCTGGAACTGGTGGAACGCAAGATCACCGCCGAGTCGGTGGCGTCGGTGGACGCCGTCACCGCCATCGGGCAGTATCTGCAATCGAGCGGGGGCAAGCGCCTGCGGCCCGCCCTGCTGCTGCTTTCCGCGAAACTGGCTGGCGGCGCAGGGGAAACCGCCATCCAGCTTGGCGCCGTGGTGGAGTTGATCCATGCCGCCACGCTGGTGCATGACGACGTCATCGATACCGCGCAAACCCGCCGCGGCCGGCCATCCACCAACGTGAAGTGGGGCAACCACACCTGCGTGCTGGCGGGCGACTGGCTGTATATGCAGGCCTTTCAAATCGCCTTGCGCGAGCGCAATTTCCAGATTCTGGACCTGCTGATCGGGCTGACCCAGATGATGGTCGAAGGCGAGTTGCTGCAGCTAGAGCGCATCGGCGTGATCGGCATCAGTGAGGCCGATTGCATGGAGCTGGTGGACCGCAAGACGGCCTGCCTGTTTTCCGTCTGCGCACGATTGGGAGCGATTTGCGCGGGCGCCGGGACGAGTGTGGAGGAGAAGCTCGGCGAGTACGCCTGGAACCTGGGGATGGCGTTCCAGCTCGTGGACGATGTGCTGGATTTCACCGCCCGGGAGAAGACTCTGGGCAAGCCAGTGGGCGGCGACCTTCGCGAGGGCAAGGTCACGCTTCCGCTGGTGTACGCCCTGGAGCGCGCCGCGCCGGCCGAGCGGCTGCTGGTGGAAACCATTCTCCGGGAGCGGAATTACGACCGCGTGCCCTTTGCCCGAATCCTGGCGCTGCTCGAAAAATACCGCGGCATTGAGCGGGTAAAAGAGAAGGCCCAGGCGTTCACGGACAAAGCCCGGCAGCTCATTGCCGGGTTCGCCGAATCGCCCTATCAGCGGGCCCTCGCGGCTGTGACCGAGCTGATCACCGAACGCGATCACTAAACGGCGGCATCCACGGCGGGACCAGACGCTTGCAGAGAGAAACGCTGGACGTAGAGGTACGGACAAAACGCGGAGAAGATCCTGGTTCAGTTTCGTGGATTACGCGGAGCGAGCGAGGGGAAGTGTAGGAATGTCGCTCACCCGCGATCCTCAGGCGCCGCAGGGTCCCGCGTGCGGGCTATACTAGACAGAAACCTGGAACAGTGTGGATTTCAATAGCTTCGACGAGGCATATCTGGATGGCTTGTCCGCCGGCGATCCGGCGGTGGAGCGGCACTTCGCGCAGTATTTCGGCGAGCTCCTGCTGATCGTGTTGCGCGCGCGGCAACTGCGCAGCGACGCGATCAACGATATCCGCCAGGAAACGCTGTTACGGGTTCTGAAGGCCGTTCGGGCGCACGAGATTCGCGATGCGCGCTGCCTTCGCAGTTACGTCCACGCAGTTTGCAAAAACGTGATTCGCGAATTCGGCCGCTCGGATTGGCGCACCAACCTGCGTGCCGAGGACTGTCCCGAACCGGCCGACGACCGCGCGGACTCGGAACGGGAACTGGTCACCCAGGAAATGCAGGCTCTGGTGCGCGAAGTGATCGCCGACATGCCCATGAAGGATCGCGAGCTGCTTCAGGCGGTCCTGGAAGAGAAGACCAGCGCCGAAATCTGCCGCCAATTCGGCGTGGATGCGAATTACCTGCGGGTGAAGATGCATCGGGCGCGCGAGAAGTTCCGGCTTGCCATCGAGCGGCGGATGCGGCACAACCCCGGCCGCGACTGAAGCGTTCCCACAAACAAAACAGCCCCCGGCGCTCGTGCCGCGAATTCTGGCGATGCAAACCGGCCCCGTCAGCCGGTCTGCATCGCCGCGCAACGGGCCAGCAACCTCCGCCGCCTACCCGCTGGCAAATGGGGGCTAAGGTATCTTCGCGCAGGATGACGCCCCTACGCGAATCCCATGGCATCCACCCGTGTCCTTATAGTGCGCGAGGGCCGGCAAACGTTACAAGAATAATTCTGCCGCCCACCGACTTTTCAGGCGCCGGCCGCACACCGGGCCGAAGGGTGCGTTTGAGCCGTCGGCCCGGTCGCGCACCCCAACCGGGTGCCTGCGCTCCACCGGGAGATCCGCCGGCGCCGGGGACCACGGGCCGTTGAAAATTCGGGAGTTGCCAGAACCATCAGCCGCGTTTCCGCGTCAGAGGGCGGTCGGCGCGTGCGAGACAGCGGCTATGGACCCTCCGAAGCGCAGGGAGGCGTTCAGGATGGCGGAGAGGGGAATCAGGCCCCCGAGTTTAAAGCCTCCCACGGCGTGCATTCCGGCGGACGCCAGGCAGCCGCACTCGGTGCAAACCGGCGTACCTCCGAACTGGCAGGGAGTCACGGGCGTCTTCATGTCGGCCGTAAGGCAGGTGGTCAGGCGGGCGAAGGTACAAACATCCGGCGAAGAGGGCGGATGGCGATAACCCTTGAGCACCGCCCACGGCAGGTGGACTTTGGGGAATTCGGCGGCGGCGGCCGATACCTCCTCCAGAAAAACTTCCCGGTCGCGCGGATGGAGCCGCTCGGGCGAGGAATCCCCTTCCTGGGGGGTGTAGATGCTGAACCAGATCTTGCGAACTTCGGGCTGGCTGGACCAGAAGCGACAGAAATCGGCCAGGTATCCCTGCCGCTGCAGCATCGGGCGGGTGACCGTACAGTGAACGATGATGCGGTGGCCCACGATGTGTTTCAGAATGCGATCATAGGTGGCGGGAGTCCGGCGGCGGTCGTGCTCGGGGGCCAGGCCATCGATGGAGACCGCCACGTGCAGCGACTGGATCGCGCTCCATTCCACGGGAATGGGGCGCACGGCGCTGGTGACCAGTTGGACCTCCACGCCCATGCGGTCGAGCAGGGGCAGCAACTCGCCCAACTCGCGATAGCGGACCAGCGGCTCGCCGCCGACGATGGAGACGTGCAGCGGCCGTATGCGGCGCACCACGCTGACCACGGCGGTCACCAGGTCGTGACCGCGGTAGTCCGAAAGCTGGCGCAGGGTGGTGGTGGCACCGAGATGCTCCGGCTCGTACGCGTAACATCCCGGGCAGCGGAGGGGGCATTCCTTGGTGATCTCAATCGAAAGAAAGGGAGTGCGACCACCCAGTACTCGTCCCCACACACGCAGAACGTCCAATTTCTTCATGCATTGTCCTCCGCCGAGCTGGTCTTGCGAGAATCGACGATTTGGGGAGGGCCGGAGTTTCTCCAGGCCGGCCCGGGATGTGCCGCTTGGTACAAAAACCGACGCCGGTGCGGGTGGTGGCAACGCCGGGCCGAGGTCTAAATGCTACCTACTCGGGACCCCTGCCTGGGCCAACCCGTGACGGTCCGGTTGTCCGGGGCGCCCCCGTCGGCCCCGTTCTTGCCAGCCGCCGGTCGCTTCGATCCTCCCCGTTGGCCCCCAGCCCTGAGGCCCATTCCCGCCGACCCGGCCTTGACAGGCGTGCTAGCCCCGTCGTGGGTTTCGTTCCGAGGGCCCCGAACGGTTCGGCCGGCCTCGGCCCCGCCCCGCACCCCGCCCGCCAGCCCGGGCGCCGGCCCTTGACAACCATCAGCCCCCATGTTAATTTCCTAGCATGCTGCTAAAAAGCCAGCAGGAGCCGGTACAGTGAACGCGCTGGCCGGGTTGAGCCGCCGCGAGCGGCAGATCATGGAAATTCTCTACCAGCGGGGCAAGGCGTCGGCCTCCGAGGTCCGCGAGGCCATGCCGGATGCGCCCAGCTATTCGGCCGTCCGCGCCATGCTGCGCATCCTCGAAGAGAAGGGCCACCTGAAGCACCAGGAAGAAGGGCTGAAGTACGTCTACGCACCCATCGTGCCGCGCGACAAAGCCAAGCGCTCGGCGGTGAAACACCTGCTCGACACCTTCTTTAACGGCTCTCCGGAACAGATTATGGCGGCCCTGCTGGATGTTTCCTCCACCCGCCTCACGCGCGAAGAACTGGACCGCATGTCCGCGATGATCGACAAGGCCAAACAAGAGGGCAAATGACATGTTTGCGATTCTGTTCAGCATCTCTCTGAAAAGCGCAGCCGTTCTGGCGGTTGCATGGCTGATGGCGCTCCTGTTGCGCGGCCGTTCGGCAGCCGCCCGGCACCTGGTATGGACGGCAGCAGCGGCGGCCATTGTGGCGCTGCCGGTGCTCTCTCTGGCGCTGCCCTCCTGGCGCGTCACGCCGCCGCAATCCCTGGGATCCGCCAACGTGGGGCTGGTTTTCCGAGTATTCGCTACGGCCAGCGCGGAAGCCGTGCCCGGCCCGGCAGAGGCGGCTGCAGTTTCGTCCGGATTGGCCGGCTCGTCCGGTCACACGCCCTGGCAGGCCGATTGGCGGTTGTGGGTGACGGCGCTGTGGGCCTTGGGCGCCGCGGTGGTGCTGTTTCAGATGCTGGCCGCCTACATCCGGCTCAGCCATGTTCGCGCACAGGCGCACGCCTGGCCGGATGGCGGTGAGTTAGCGACCCTTGCCGGATCGTTGGGCGTCGAGGAGAAAGTGGCCTTGCTCGAAGGCGGGCCCGCCAGCATGCCGATGACGTTTGGAGTGCTCCGGCCGGCCATCTTCCTGCCCACCGATGCCCTCCAGTGGAGCGAAGAACGCCGCCGCGTGGTGTTGCTGCATGAGCTCGCCCACGTGCGCCGCGGCGATGTGGCCGCGCATTGGATAGCCCGGGCCGCCCTTAGTCTGAACTGGTGGAATCCGCTGGCCTGGATTGCCTGGCGCGAGTTCCTGAAGGAATGCGAGCGCGCCGCCGACGACCTGGTGCTGGCCGCTGGCGCACGCCCCTCCGATTACGCCGGCCACCTGCTGGAGGTGGCGCGGTCGATGCAGTCGCCGCCGAGCACTGCCTGGGCCGCCCTGGCTATGGCGCGCCGCGCGCAGTTGGAAGGCCGCCTGCTGGCGATCCTGGATTCGCGCGTGCGCCGTCACGCCATCGGCCGCGGTGCGCCGCTCGCCGCCGGGCTGGCCGCAGTTTTGCTGGTAGCCCCGTTTGCCGCGGTGCGGGCACAGGAACAGGCCTCGCCTGCGGTTCCGCCCGAGCTGGATTTCACCATCAGCGTCGCCAACTCACAGAAAAACCATGAGATCCTGGAACACGCCGCCTCGGCCTACGAACGTCTGCAGAAATATGATGTGGCCCAGACCCTCCTGCAAGATGCGCTGGCCATCCGCGGCGAGGTTTCCGGCACCCAAAGCGCGGCCTATGCGACTGGCTTGGTGAAGCTGGGCGATTTGGAATCGAAGCGTAACCACCGCGACGATGCCGTGGAGTTCTACACCAAGGCGGTAGCGCTGGGCGACCGCCCGGAGGTGGCGGGAGCGCTGGTCTACCTGGGAATCTCCGCGATGCGCCGCGATCCTGAGGCCGCCCGCGATTATTTCCAGCGGGCCGCCAATGCGGATCCCACCGGCCCGGAAGCCGGCTCGGCCTACACCTGGCTGGCCGAAATGCGCCGCACCGAACCGGATGGCGCGGTGGAGGCGGAATCGCTCTATCAGAAGGCCCTGTCGGTGGAAGAACCCAAATCCGACGCAGCCGCCAATACCATGCACCTGTACGCGCGTTTCCTGAAGCAACAGGACCGGACGGATGAAGCCGCGGTGATGGACAAGCAGGCCAGAGACATTTCGCAGGCGACCGCCACCGCGTTTGCGCGCGGGCTCCAGCCGTCCGCCCAGACGACCGTGCGCTTCCGTTCGGAAACGGTTCTCGGCCCGAACGGCTACGAGGACCCGGCGGCTGCCGGAACGGGCGCCGGGCGGGGGGCGGGTTCCGGCGTTGGCGGCGGTTCGGGTACCGGATCGGGCGGTGGCGTCGGCGGCGGTCCTTTCCGCGTCGGCGGTGGCATTTCGGCCCCAGTGCTGATCTCGAAAGTCGAGCCGGAATACACCGAGGACGCCCGTGCGGCCAAATACCAGGGCACCGTGCTCTTGTACATCGAGGTCGGGCCGGATGGCTCCGCGCATAACATGAAGGTCGTCCGCGGCTTGGGCCTGGGCCTGGATGAAAAGGCCATCGAAGCCGTCAGCAAGTGGAAGTTCAAACCGGGCACTAAGGAAGGCCAGCCGGTGCCCGTGCAGGCCACCATCGAAGTGAATTTCCGCCTGCAGTAGGTGCGGGCGGTCTGATCATCCGCCCTTTTCGAGCGAGTCCAGCAGAGCGCGGAAGCGGCGGCGGGATACCTCCAGCCGCCGCCAATTCGAGCGCCTGTCACCTCGTAGGCGACCACCACAGCCTTTCCGCAGGCTCGTGCGCGCCCATTGCCGACGGCGGGCTTCCCGCGGATTCAGTCGCCGAGGGGGGTGATGGACGGTCGCGGGTTTCTTACCGCGGGTAGACCCGGAAGTCGTCGAAATAGGTGACCGAGTCGGCCATGGTGCACAGACCTACCTTGCCCGCTCCGGTAAAGGTGTTGTCCTCGCCTTGCAGGATGCGGCGGTGGTCCACATAGACCTGAAAGCGGTTGCCGCGGGCGGAGACTTTCAGGATGCTCCAGGCGTTGAAGGGGATGTCGTGTCTCACG
>DATJRE010000383.1:0-5303 GCA_035505095.1 Bryobacteraceae bacterium
CCCAGGCCCTCGTGGCCGGTGGCCAGGTAGAGCCGCGGATCGGTGGGGCACGGGCCGATCAGCGGGAGTTTGTCCGGCGTGGCGGCGCGGAAACCGGTCCAGGTGCGGATGGCAGTCAACTGCCCGATTTCCGGCATGTATTCCTGTGCGCGCTGCAGCATGCGGCGCAGCATGTGAGGTTCCACGTCACGGCCCTCCGAGCCGAACTGGCGCGAGGAACCCAGCAGCACCTGGCCGGTCCGCCGCGGCTGGGCGTTGAAGGCGACCGAATCGGCGGTGGTGGAATGGGCGCTCTTCAGATAGCCGAGTTCCACCAGAACGGCGCTGACGAAGCCGGGGTAGCGGTCGGTAATCAGCAGGTGGCCTTTGCGCTTGCGGACCTCGATGCCCGGCGTCAGCGAGGGCGCCCAGGCGCCGGTAGCGTTCACGGTAACGCCGGCCGCGAGGAAAGTGCCATCGCGCAGCTTGATGCCACGCCCGCTCAGCTCGATGGCCGGCTGCCGCACGACCGCCGCGCCGGATTTTTCCAGGAAATAGCGGGCCGCGCAGGGCGGATAAACCACCGCATCGTCGGGCACTAGCAGGCCGCCGGCCAAGCCGGGGCGCAGGTGCGGCTCGGCCTTGGCGAGATCGGCCGCGGAGAGCACCTCGGCGCGTACGCCAACGCTCTCATAGACCGCCTGCTTGCGCCGCACCTCGGCCATTTCCTCTTCATCGGCAGCCACCCAGATGGTGCCGCAGGGCAGGTATTCGACGGCGGCGGGCAGCTCCGGGCGCACGGCGATCCACATGCTTCGCGAGAGCCGGGTAAGGGCGATCTGGGCCGGCGAATCGTCCATCACCACGAGGTGGCCCATGCCCTCGGCGGTGGCACCGCCGCCTACGGGACCAGGTTCGACTACCACGACTTTCAATCCCGCGGAGGCGCACTCGGCAGCGCAGGCCGCGCCCACGATGCCGCCTCCGGCAATGGCTACGTCGAAGCTGCCTAGGCCGAGGCTGGTTGGCATGCGCCGCGAATTCCGTAACAGAACGGGTCGTTTTGGTCGAGAATCAGGGTGGCCTCGGCATTCACGTACGCCGACCCGGTGATCTCAGGATAAATCTGGCTATCGACCACCGCCACGGCGCCTTCGAAGACGCTGCCCACGATGCTCTCCTGGCGCCACACCTGGCCTTCGCGCAGTTTGCCATCGGCGTAGAGGCAGGCCAGCTTGGCACTGGTTCCGGTGCCGCAAGGGGAACGGTCGTAGGCTTTGCCGGGGCAGAGCACGAAGTTCTTGCTGTCGGCGCCGGCCACGGTGGGGGGACCGAACAGCTCGATGTGGTCGATCGGGCGGCCGTCGGCGCCGGCGATGCCGTGAGCTTCCAGGCCCTCGCGGATGCGCCAGGTGAAATCGGTCAGCTCTTCCAGGCGGTCCAGGCGGAGTGCCTGGCCGTGGTGGCTTACCAGGAAGAACCAGTTGCCGCCCCAGGCGATGTCGCCGCGGATGGTGCCGATGCCGGGCGCTTCCACGGCAACCTGAGTGGCGCTGCGATAGCTGGGCACGTTGCGGATGGTGACGCGGTTCGGCCCCACCAGGCGCGCTTCCACCACGCCGCAGACGGTATCGAGGCGGACCGGGCGCGAGGCGGCCTCGCTGCCGATCCGGCCCATGTGCGCGAGCGTGACCACCAACCCGATGGTGCCGTGGCCGCACATGTTCAGGTAGCCGACATTATTAAAAAAGATGACTCCGGCCTCGCAAGAGGCGTCCGAAGGTTCGCACAGCAGCGCGCCGACGATGGCGTCATTGCCGCGGGGTTCGTTGACCACGGCCGAGCGGATGGCGTCGAACTCGCGGCGGAAGCGGTCGAGGCGCTGGGCCATCGAGCCGCCGCCCAGATCCGGGCCTCCATCCACCACCACGCGGGTGGGTTCGCCGCCGGTGTGGGAATCGATGATGTGGATCTTGCGCGCGCTCATCGGGCGGCGGCCAGAGCAGGACGGGTGTCGAGGGCGTGCCGGATGATGGCCAGGATCTCCTGACGCTCGGCGCCGGTTACCGGCAGCCGCGGCGGCCGCACCATTTCCGATCCGTGCCCGGTTTCCGCCATGGCCAACTTGATGTATTGCACCAGCTTCACCTTGGTGTCGAGGTGCAACAGCGGCGTATACCAGCGGTACAACTCGCGCGCCTGCTCCCAATGGCCGCCGGTGGCCAGGTCCCACAACTCGCGGTTTTCGTGGGGGAAGGCGTTCACCAGGCCCGACACCCAGCCCTGGACGCCCAGCAGGATGCTCTCCAGCACCAGGTCGTCCACTCCCGCGAACAGAATGAAGCGGTGGCCCACGATGTTGATCAGGTCGGTCACGCGGCGGACGTTTTCGGAGGATTCCTTGATGGCCACGATGTTATCCACATCCGCCAGGTGGGCGAAGGCTTCCGGCGGCACATCGACTCCGTAGGAGACCGGGTTGTTGTAGATCATGATGGGCAGGCTGGTGGAATGGGCGATGGTGCGGAAATGCTGGAGGCTTTCGCGCTCATCCGATTTGTAGACCATGCCCGGAAGCACCATGAGGCCATCCAGGCCGATTTTTTCGGCGTCCCGGGCATAGCGGCATCCCAGCGCGGTGGTGTATTCGGCCACTCCCGTGAGCACCGGGATGCGGCCCGCGGCGACGTGTTTCATTTCGCGCAGGACGGCCAGCTTCTCTTGGTACTCCAGGGCGGTGTTCTCGCCCACGGTTCCCAGAAGGACTACGCCGTGAATGCCGGCCTGGATCATAGTTTCCAGGTGGCGAGCGGTCGCTTCCAGGTTTAAAGACTGATCGTCGTGAAACTGCGTGGTAATGGCGGGAAAAACGCCTCTCCAGTCGACGTGCATAGCGGTGGCCTCCGGTGGGTCGAGTTCGTAAGCAGTAACCTATTAATCTATCGCAGATCCGGGGCGTGGGGCCATGCGGAGGCGAGGCGAACTATGTATCGCGTCCCAAAGCCACCACCACGTAACGCGCGATGCCATCCCCTACATTGCGCTGGCCGTGCTCGTCGTTGGACGCGGCGTACGCCACCGATCCCGGCCCGAGCCGCGTGGACACGCCGTTCACGGTGAATTCGATGGTGCCCTCCACCATGATGACCATTTCCTCGTGAACGTGGTGGTGCGGCGGATGGGGCGCTGCGCCGGGGGCGAGGTCCGTTTCGTGGACCTCCAGCGCGAAGCCCGAATGGGTCAGGCCGTTCATGATGGCGCGGGATGCGTTTTGGCCGTTGTGCTTGACGGGCAGATCCTCGAAACGGAATCCCTTGGAGGGCAGCTTGGCGGCCGGGGCGGGAGTTTGGGCGCCAGCGCCCGAGGCGGCCAGCGCCGGAAGCAGGAATGCGAGATCGCGCCGTGAGAAGTTCATAGTTGGGAGTATACATCCGCGCGGCAATCCTCGGCCCTCCGCCGCTTGCGGTATATTTTGTTGAATGAAACTCATTTGGTGGATTGTCCCGCTCGCCCTCGCGGCGCCTCTGTTTGCCCAGCCCGTGGCCGCGCCTCCGCTGCCGCCCGGACGGGACCCCTCGCAGGCGGTCGACCAAGCCTACACGGCCAAAATCCACGAATACACCACTGAACCGTTTTTTAATTCGCCGCTGACCGATTATCTGCCGGCCTCCAAAACCGTGCCCACGCCCAAGGTTGTCCTGGGGGATATCGCGGGCGCGCCGGGGATCCTGCCGTATTCCACGGAGGTCTACAGCTACATGCGGATGCTGGAAAAGGCCAGCCCGCGGGTGAAGGTTTTCAGCATCGGCAAGACCGAGGAAGGCCGCGAGATGATCGCGGTGGCGGTGGCCTCCGAGCGCCTGCTGCAGCATCTCGACGAGAACCGCGCGCGCCTGGCCAAACTGGCCGACCCGCGCACTATCCAAATGGACGATGCCGTGGCGGACAAACTGGTGGCCGATTCCACGCCGGTGTACTACATTACCGGAACGATTCACTCCACGGAAACCGGCGCGCCCACGGCGCTGATGGAACTGGCCTACCGGCTGGCGGTGGACGACAGCGCGTATATCCGCAACATTCGCGACCACGTGATCACGCTGATTACTCCCATCGTGGAAGTGGACGGGCGCGACCGCATGGTGGACCTCTACCGCTGGCACCTGGCCAATCCCGGCAAGCAGTGGCCGCAGTTGATTTACTGGGGCCACTATGTGATGCACGACAACAATCGCGATGCCATGGGCCTGACGCTGGCGCTTACCCGCAACGTGCTGAATACGTTCGTGGGATGGAAGGCGCAGGTGATTCACGACCTGCACGAATCGGTGCCGTACCTGTACGACAACACGGTGGGAGATGGGCCGTATAACGCGTGGATCGACCCGATCCTGGCGGACGAGTGGGAAATGATGGGCTGGGACAACGTTTCGCAGATGACCAAGTTCGGCATGCCGGGGGTATTCACGCACGGCACGTTCGACACCTGGTCGCCCAGCTATCTGATGTTCATGGCCGCGACGCACAACGGCATCAGCCGGCTATACGAGACCTTCGGCAACGGCGGCGCGGATACCGAAGAGCGCACCCTGCGGCCGAGCGAGTACGCGCGCACCTGGTTCAAGCAGAATCCGCCGCTGCCCAAGGCCAAATGGTCGCAGCGCGACAACAATAATTACGAAGAGACCGGCCTGCTGACGGCGCTCAACTTTTTCGCGGCCAACGAGAAACTGTTCCTGCACAATTTCTACCTGAAGGCCAAGCGCTCGATTGAGAAGCCCCGCGTGGAGGGTCCGGCCGCCTATGTGTTCACGGCTGCCGATCCGCGGCCGGGCGCGCAGGCGGACCTGCTGCGGCTGTTGCAGTTGCAGGGCTGCGAAATCTCGCGCGCCACCGCGGCGTTCACGGTGCTCATGCCTGCGAAAAGGGCGCCGGCGCGCGGGGGACGGGGCGGGCGCGGCGCGGCCACGGAAAGCGCCACCGACGGCGCCGCCAGCGGTTCCACCGATGGGGCCGCCCACAGAGCCGACGAAAAACCCAAGGCCGAGCCGCGCAGCTTCCCGGCCGGCACTTACATTCTGCGCATGGATCAGCCCTATAGCCGCATTGCCGACACGCTGATGGACTACCAATACTGGGCGCCCAACGATCCGCAAAAGAGCGTCTACGACGACACAGGCTGGACCTTTGGCGAGTTGAGCAACGTGCAGGTGGCGCGGGTCACCGACGTGAAGGTGCTGGATGTTCCTATGACGCGCGTAGAGGGCTCGGTGAAAGCGCCGGGCGGCGTGGAGAACACAGGCAGCATCTTCCTGATCAACCAC
>DATJRE010000384.1:0-7014 GCA_035505095.1 Bryobacteraceae bacterium
GCTCCCGGCGGCAGGAACCCGTACTCGCCCGCGCCCAGGCTGGTGGGCAGAAGCACCTTATACACACCCTTCTGCACCCGCTTTCCTTCGAACGGAACCACGTCGCGCGTGGCGCCGCCCGATTCGTGCATCACCCCGCCGGTTACGGTGCGGAACTCGCGCGATTCGGGTTGCTCGTGTAAGTGCAGCAATTGATATTCGGTGATGGCGACTCCTTCCGGTACATAGATCACCACCTCCACCGGCGACTTCAGGGAGTTATGGCTGTGCGCGCCGTCCAGGTGACCGTTCACATCGCCCTTCACCACACCCGCCGTCGCCACGTGTTTGAGCACCCCGCCGGTCTTCCAGTTGACCACCTCCGGCAGCATCTCCTCCCATTCCGAGCCGCGCTTGAAATAGCAGCCGATGTCGGCGTCCTTGGGCAGGTCGGCTGCCGCCGCGGTTCCGCCGCCGTTCCCCGAGGGCACCGGGGTCCCCGTACTCTTGGCAATCATGGCCGCCAGAATCTTATCGCCTACGCCCTGGTCTTTGAGTTTCACCAGATCGTCGGGAGTAAGCGAGTAACTACCCGGCTGGCTCTGAATCATCTCGACAATGACGCCTTCACCCAAGCCGGCCTTAATCATCTTCACTACGGATTCATTGGTCAGGGCTTCCTGCGCCAACGCAGCTAAAGTCAGTGTGACAAACAGACAAAGGGTCCTCATATTGCTCCCTCAAAGGCTCGTCGCTGTAGTCCAAAATTGATCACCCGATTCAGACCTCACGCTAGTATACATCAAGTCCTCTTGGCGGGAATCGCGGAATAGGACTACGATTCGCGATTGAAGTTCCGACGTTGGGGTAGAACGGCGCAGACCGCTGCATCTGGGAGCGCTGCCGGTGTTGCCCTGGCGCAAAAAAGCCCGGGCCCTCGGGGGGACCGGGCTGTACTTACCGTGGCCGCCGGTACTATTACTGTGGCAACTGAAATTGCACGTGCCGCTCGCGATTGAGCCGCATGCTCATATCGCGATCTACGCTGGAAAGCGGCACCTGCCGCTCTTCGTGCTCCAGGGTCACGTAATGCAGGGTCTGCCCGTTCACCCAGTACGCCGCTGCTGCGCGGATGTTCTGGTCCTTGAACGCGATCAGATAAATCGGCGAACCGGTCTGAGTCGTGCCGCCACCGCCGCCTGCCTCGGGGACTTCCTGTCCGTATTGGTCATATTCGTGGATCCCCGGACGGGGCACCTGCTGCTGGTACACCGCCGTAGCGGATTGTTGCGGATATACCACTGTCACGTTTGGTGAGGTTTGATACGCCGGGTAAGAGTAGCCGGTGCTGTAAGAGTAGTCTGAGTAAGGATAGTAACCGTAATCGGGATAATAATCGTAGCCCCAATCGTAGTAGGGCCAGTAACCCAAGCCGTAGTACGGCCAGTAGCCTCCATAGTAACCGCCGTAGAGACCGCCATATCCGTAGCCGTATCCGTAACCGCCCCGGAAACCGTATCCGCCGCGGTTGAACCCGCCACCGCCCCCACGGAATGCACCGCCGCCGAAGCTACCACCGCCGCCAAAATGTCCTCCACCCCCGCCGCCGCCCATGTGCCCGCCACCGCCGCCGCCTCCGTGACCGCCGCCGCCGCGCTGCGCCATGGCGCCACAGGCAAAAATGCAACATAACGCAAGTGTTTGAAGAACCCGCATGGAAATACTCCCAATTGGAGCTTACCGCCGCCCGGTGACGTTCGCAAGGTGGCAGCATTGCGGTACTATACATATCGCGAGCCACTCATGGCCTTTCACCTTTCCTCCAACGCCTTTGCCGATGGCGGCTGGATTCCCGAGTTGAACTCCTGCCAGGGAGCCGACGTTTCCCCATCCCTGGAATGGAGCGGCCCTCCCGCCGACACTCGCAGCTTCGCTCTCATCCTGGAAGACCCCGACGCACCCTCGGGCGTGTGGTGCCACTGGGTACTCTACGATGTCCCGGCCGGGGTCCGCGCCCTCCCGCAGGGCTACAAACCGGGATCGCTCGGGGTGAGCGGAGTCAACGATTTCGGCAAGCTCGGCTACAACGGCCCTTGTCCGCCCAAGGGAGGGCCGCATCGTTACTTTTTCAAGTTGCACTCGCTCGACGTGCACACCCTTGGCTTGGGAGCCGGCATCCCACGGGCGGAGCTGCTGCGCGCCATCAAAGGCCACGTCCTCGCGGAAGCCCAATACATGGGACGATTCCAGCGCCACTAACAATGCCGTAGCACCACCTCGTAGAGGTTGTCATTACTCCCCGGATTTGCTACCGTGTAGGCAGGTACCGGGTACCTGGGAGGGATACATGCCTCAGACTCTGACGGCCCCTGGCTTGACCACCGGCCACGCCCCCTTTGTGGAAGAGGCCCGCAATCGCGGAGACCTATATATCTCACAGCCTTACGAGTTATATTCTAAAGAGAATCATGAGGCCTGGGCCAAGCTCTTCTCGCGCATCCGCCCCCGCTGGGAGCGCTACGCCAACGACCACTTTCTGAAGGGCGTGGAAGCTCTGGCCCTGCCTGCCGACCGGGTTCCCCGGTTAGAGGACGTCAACTGGCGGCTGGCGCCTCTGACCGGATTTCAAACCAAGCCGGTGAGCGGCTACGTGCCCGGCTTCCTCTTCTTCGATTGCCTGCACCGCCGCGAGTTCCCCACCACCATCACCATAAGGCCCGCGGATCGAATGGATTACCTGCCAGAACCTGATATTTTCCATGATGTCGCGGGGCATGTCCCGATGCACACCGAGAGGGCTTTTGCCGATACCCTGGTGCGCTTCGGCGATTGCGCCCACACCGCGGTGGAGCTGACTGCCGGCATCCACGACCAGCGCGAGCGCGCCCGCCGGCTCACGAACATTATTAAGGCCATGTCGCGGTTCTTCTGGTTCACCGTGGAATTCGGACTCATGCGCCGGCCGGGCGGCTCGGGGGAAGTGGTGGCGTACGGCAGCGGCCTGCTCAGCTCCTATGGCGAGTTGGCGCACGCCATCGAATCCGAAGAGGTGCAGCGCTACCCGCTGCAAATCGAGTGGCTCATCAACCAGGGGGCCGAGATCGACCACTACCAGCCCCTGCTGTTCGTTGTGGATTCGTTCGAGCAGCTCTTCGAACTGGTTGACCGCCTGGAGCGCTGGATGCGCCAGGGCAAACTGGACAACGTAGCGCCCGGCCTGCCCGAAGTCAACGCGGGCGACCTGCGCAGCTTCATGGACGCCGCGTAGAGCCGTAAGCGGTCCGGCCGGCAGGCAGGTGGCGGTGGCCGAGACACGAGCGCGCGGAGCCGGCGGCCGAGATTCTGGCCGCGCAGTCGGACCACATCGCTTGGCCCACGTCAGCACACCCCGTTTGCATTCGCGGTATAATGTCGGCGTTCCCAACACTCAATGGTTTCGAGGGTTTATGCGCCGATTCATCATTAGCACTACCACTGTAGCCGTACTTGCCTTGGCTGCGTTTTCCACCAAAGGGGCCGACAACGCCAAGCCCCGAAGCAAAGCCACCAAGACGTTAGTGGCGGCCGCTCCCAGCTTCGGAAACGCCGATGCGATCTCCGAGCAGGAGCTGAAAATCTACGATTACTTCATCGCCTCCGATCAGCTCGAAGGCCGCAATTTTCCGTCACGCGGGTACGATACTGCGGCGCTCTACGTGGCCAGCCACCTGGCCGAATGGGGCGTGAAGCCGGGCGGCTCCACCAGCGGCACCAACGGCCCTCTGCAACCCTACCTGATGCCCATTGAGATGGTCTCCAAGCAAATTGTGCCGGACGAAAGCAAATTGACCTTGGTCGCGCCCCCGGGCGGCGGCCGCGGCCGTGGCGGTTTCGGCGGCGGACAGGGCGGCGGTGGCGGCCGGCAGGGCGGGCGCGGCGGCAACGCCGAGCCGGTGACCACGCACTACGAATACGGCAAGGAATGGGCCGTGGGCGGTGGTGGTTTCGGCGGTGGCCGGGGAGCCGCGGCGGTCCAACCGCTCGACGTCTCCGGTAATCTGGTCTTCGCCGGCAATGGCTACGTCATCGAGAAAGGCAACATCAATCCCTACGAGGGTCTCGATGTGAAGGGTAAGATTGTCGTCATCGCCGGTGTACCGCCGGAGTTGGCCGCGGAACAGGGCGGCGGACGGGGTGGACGGGGCGGTGGGCGTGGCGGACGCGGCCGCGGAGGCAACGCTGCCACGGGTGCTGCTGGCGCCGCCGGGGAAGGCAATGCGCAGCCGGCCGCCGCTGGGCGGGGCGCCGATGCCGCCAATCCGCTGGGCGAAAATTGCAAGGATTACCTGACGCCGGAAGAAGCCGCCGCCAAAAACGGCGCGTTGGCGGTGGTGACCATTGCCAACTTCCAGCAGGCGGCCGCGATGGCCAATCCCAACGGCGGGCGTGGCGGGCGCGGAGGCGCCAACCTGAACGGCCCTCCCTACCAGGTGGTGAAGTTCCAGAATGCCGGCGCCTGCCCCAGCGTGCCCGCGGTCTCCGCCGGAATCGAGCTGACCAACGCGCTGTTCCAGGGCGAGAAATCCGGCGGCGCGCAGGTGTTCGAAGCCGCCACCAACAATACCAAGCTGGATTCCTTCGAGCTGAACGCGCGCAAGAAGATCAGCCTGCAGGTGGCCGTGCACAGCACGCCGGGCCATGGCGAGAACGTCATCGGGATGATCGAAGGCAGCGACCCGGTACTGAAGGATGAGTTCGTGGTGATGAGCGCGCACCTGGACCACATTGGGCTCAGCCAGCCGCTTCCCGACGGCCACAACGTCAACAATGGCGCGGATGACGATGGCTCAGGATCCACCGGCCTGCTGGGCATCGCGCACGCTTATGCCGAAGGACTGGCCAAGGGTATGCGGCCCAAGCGCACCATCATTTTCCTGTGGAACGGCGGCGAGGAGAAGGGCCTGTGGGGATCGCAGTATTTCGCCGAGTTCCCGCCGGTCGACCCGACCAAAATTGTGGCCGACCTGAACATGGATATGATCGGCCGCACCAAGAATCCTAATTCCGTGGACGACAACCCCACCCACCTGCTGGTGAACCCGGGCGAGATGCTGCTGATCGGTCCGCGCGTCAGCAGCGACGACTTGGGGAAGATCATCGACACGGTCAACAACGGCTACCAGAAGATGAAGATCAACGATTTCTACGACACCACCGCGCCCGATGCCACCCACGATAACCTGGGGCCGCAACCGCGCGGCCAGCGGATCTTCTATCGCAGCGACCATTACAACTTCGCGAAAATCGGCATTCCCATCGCCTTCTTCACCGTCGGCCTGCACGTGGATTATCACCGCCCCACGGACACGCCCGAGAAGATCGATTACCACGAAATTCAGCAGATTTCGAAGACCGTGGCCGCGGTGGGCTGGGAGTTGGCAAATGAAAATGGCCGTCCCAAGCTGAAACCCAACCTGCCGGATCAGTTGGTGAAGGACATGAAGACCGCGCAGACGCAAGGCTGGGGCAAAGTCACGCCGGTGCTACCGCCCCTGCCCGGCATGCCGTTCTGAGGCCGCAGGCGGCATAATCCGCGGCATTGGGCGCCAGCACCTGGACCGGCGCGCGCCCGCCGGCAGCATGCTCGCAGTCGCCAGCCGGCTGTGGGGCCTGCAAGTCCAGTGGATGTCGTCGGCGGAACTGGCTGTGGGCCCAGGGCCGCCGAATTGCCCCTCTGGCAGGGAGCGCTCGCCACTGGGCGGGGGCGTGATCTCCCGCGAGGGGCTGGTGCGGGAAGTGCGTCGGCTCACCCGTTCGGCGCCTTTCGGAGCCAAGGTCAACGATAGCAGTCGGGGCACCCACCTCCGCCCGGCAGGGTTTGCCGGCCACCTGCGCTTCGGCCCCAGCCTGGGACAGCGTGCAGTTCACGAGTCGGGCCCTGGCACCACACCTCCAGCGCCGGCCGCCACCGCCTTGGCGCGAGGGTGTGAGCGCACCGACGTTTCTACCGCCCGGCAATGGATCGCTTCGCTGGGCGATGAGGTGTCTCCGGTGGATCTGGACAAAACGCGGGCCTAGATGCTTACCGCGCGCGTGCTGCTGGTCAATGGCCGGATGGACGGCACCTGGAGCCAGCAAGCCAAGGGGTAGCCGCGTGGAAGTGGCCGTAGACCCGCTCGTCAGGCAGCCGGCGTGGGTGCGGCGCGCCGCCCAGCAGGAGGCGGAACGGCGGGCCGCCTTCCTCGGCCGCAGGTTGCACCTTGCCTGGCACGGCTGATCCCTCCGCGGCCCGTCACCGAGGGACTCACATCTCGGCGAACGCGGCCCGGCCGCTTTCTAACGCCGCGGCCTGATCTTTGCGGCGGATGGCCCGCACCATCAACTTCACATGCGGAATGGCGCGTGCAGCCCGTTCGGAAACCGGCACCAGCAGGGGTGTTTTGTTCACCGGGTCGCTGCGATACCCCTGGTAAAGGGGCCGGGCCATCTGGTGCATTTCGTACGAACACTGGCAGGCGGATTCCGCCTCATCCTCCCATCCAATCTTTCCGGCTTCCTGCAGCGACAGCAGAATGCCGCGCAAAAGGACCTTTGTGCTGTCATATAGCATCAGTACACCTGCTCTCCTTTCAGACAGTTACCTTCCGGTTTAGCGATTCTTTCTCCGTGCCTCTCGGGCGGCGGAGCAAATCAGTGGACGACTGGAGACCGATACTCCAATCTTAACAGAAAATGTTGTGGTAGACTAATTACTGGATTTGATGCTTCCGCCGATTTTAGGCCGGCCTTTCTAGCAGTTCCTGCTAAAACCGTCTACCTCTCAAATTAGCCGTCTTCAAGTCAGAAAAGGACCTTTAGAAACATGAAGAATATTTACGTAGGAAACCTCAACTTTGGAGCGACTGAAGAATCCGTCCGTTCCTTGTTCGAAACTCACGGTGCGGTTGGCCGCGTCAACATCGTTACCGATCGCGATTCCGGGCAGCCCAGAGGATTCGGTTTTGTCGAAATGGACAATGACGGCGAAGGAGAAAAGGCCATCGCCGCCCTGAATGG
>DATJRE010000385.1:0-11753 GCA_035505095.1 Bryobacteraceae bacterium
CCGGTGGTAAGTACGGCCTGGTAGCCCTGCATGCGCTTAAAGCGCTTGATTAAGTCGGCGACAATCGTCGTGTAAGCGTGGCCAATATGAGGCGCCGCGTTGACATAGTAAATGGGAGTGGTGAGGTAGTATTTGCTCATCGGGTTCGATTCAGGTAGGCGTAATTGGCCTCGGCGATGATAGTCTTGAGCGCCACGCCGGATTCGCGGGCCAGGGTGCGGCAGTCCTCGTACTCCGGCGCGTAACAGCCCTCGCTGGATACTTTCACCCGCACACGGCCGTATTGGGTTTCCACTTCAGTCCAGGAGCGTGACTGCACCCGGCGTTCGGCGGGGTAAATGCGCAGGCCGAGCGTGGAGGTCTCGGCAAAGACAAGTTGCGCCAGCGCCTCGCGGTCCTCAGGCTTGGCGATCACACGCAGCAGATTTCCGGGGCGGCCTTTCTTCATCACCACCGGTTCGAGAGTCACATCCAGGGCGCCGAATTCCATCAGGCGCTCGGTGGTGTAGGCCAGCACTTGCGGGTTAAGGTCGTCGATATTCGCCTCGATCACGGCCACCGCCAGGGCCTCATCGGCGCCGGTGGGTTCGCCCACCAGAACGCGGAGCACGTTGGCCTGATCGGTAAAATCGTAGCCGCCCGCGCCGTATCCCACGCGCGCAACCTTCATGGGCGGCAGCACGCCGAAGGACTGCGCCAGCGTCGCGGCCAGCGCCGCCCCGGTGGGGGTGGTCAGCTCCAGCGCCGGACCGCGCGAGTAGACCGGCGCGTTCTTGAGCAACAGCGCCGTGGCGGGCGCCGGGACCGGCAGCAGGCCATGCTCGGTCTTGACCGTCCCGCTGCCCACATTCAGCGGCGAACAGACGACATTGGCGATGTCGAGCTGGTCGAGGGCCACGCATGCGCCCACGATATCGGCGATGGAATCGGCCGCGCCCACCTCGTGGAAATGCACCTTCTCGATGGGCACCTGGTGTACCTCGGCCTCCGCCTGCCCGAGCCGCCGGAAGACGGCGATGGCGTTGTGCCTGGCGGATTCCGCGATGGCCGCTTTCTCGATCATCCGCACAATGTGCGGCAGATGGCGGTGCGCGTGGGTTTCCTGGACGCGCACGTGGTACTTGGTGGCGCCGATCCCGTTGCGCTTGACCTTCTCAAACGAGACCACCGCGCCGGTTTCGAGCGAGTCAATGGCTTCGACAATGGCCTGCTGGGCGGCGCCAGCGTCGGCGAGCGATCCAACCAGCATGTCGCCGCTAATTCCCGAGAATGCATCCAGGTAGCAAGTGTAGGACACGTGATTCCATTGTAACGGCTATCCGGCCGGAAGCTTCGCGCGCACCCGCGTGCCCACACATGGGGGCCGGTGCCGCAGGGTCGGGACGCGACGCCCTGCGGCGGAAGGTGTCCGCTGCTCTCCGTCCTCTCCGGTCCGTCAGCCGGGAAACGCCTTGCGGTATACTCGTTCTTGGAAGAAATCCAGCGGGAGTAACTCAGTGGTAGAGTCACAGCCTTCCAAGCTGTTGGTCGCGGGTTCGATCCCCGTCTCCCGCTCCATAAAATCAGCCAGTTAGAACGAGCTTCCATCACCCGTCCCGCCCTGTGCTCCGTTCCCATCACTTTGAGGCTTTTCTCCAGTTGATTTACCGCCACCTGCCGGATTTCAACCGGCGACTACGTCTGAACGTTTTGATTCACTTCGAGGGTATGCCCGAGTTGGTCCACGACGAGCTTCCCATCCACGCCAAGCGTCTTCATCAGGATGGCGTGCGTCCGGCGCATGACCAAAAGATTCACCCAGCCAAGGTCGACATCCTCCAAATGCGGCCGGAAATGTCGTTTCCAGCAGTTGTCCGGCCGTGAGGGCGCCATCCGCTCCGAAGCGAACACCCAAGCCTGATCGCTGGTGTCTACCGCCGTCATGCGCCAGTGCTCGATATCGGCCCAACAAGCCCTCGGAAAAGAGCCGCCTTCCGCATCGAGTGATCGGTTTTTGGCGTGTCGATCCCATGCCCTGGTACAAACGTTGCCGGATATCCGCATACGATGGCGTCATCCAGCCCTTCATACGGTAGAGAGCAGGAGGTGGTCCGGCCTGGTTGCAGGGTACTCGACTTTGGCGTACAGTCCTGGTCGCTGATAATATGAAATGGCGAGCAAGCTATGACCGTGATTCGGCTCCCGGATGAGGCGGCGGCGGCGCTGACAGCGAAGGCCGCAGCGGCCGGTCTGACCCTGGAGGCGTGGCTCAAGCAACTCGCGGGAACGGCAGAAGAAAAACCGCCTGCCGAGCGGCCCGTGCAAACGGCGGCGGACATCATTCTCTCTCACATGCGCAACGTTCCGCCGGAGATCATGGCGACCATGCCCAAAGATGGCGCGAGCCAGCATGACCACTACATTTACGGCTGGCCGAAGCGCGAGGTATGACCGCCGTTTTTGCCGGCACGTTCTATTGGATTGCTCTGGCTGATTTTTCCGACAGCGCTCATCCACGTGCTTTGGCGCTGACAGCCGAGTTGGCAACTTCGCGTATCGTTACAACCGACGAAGTGTTGACCGAATACCTCAATTTTTTCTCAACCGCACCTGAGGACTTCCGTCGTGAAGCTGCCGGAAGTGTCGAGGACCTGTTGACGAGTTCCGTGGTTCGGGTGATCCCGCAGAGCCGCGGGTCTTTTCGTGCCGGCCTGCAACTCTATCGGTCCCGTCCCGACAAACGTTACAGCCTCACGGACTGTATATCTATGGAGGTAATGCGGCGGGAATGGCTAACGGAAGCGCTGACGAACGACAAGCATTTTGAACAGGAAAGCTTCCGGGCGCTGTTTCGGGATTCGTGAAGGTGCCGACGGACGGAAACTCCTCGCCTTCTCCACAATCTGACCTCATCGCATTCAGGATTTTTCCCGGCGAAAACCGTGTGCTCCGTTTGTGCTCCGTTAAGCGCCTCCCGGAGGCACGGGGCGAAAAACAGGCGATTCTCTATCGCCGGAACGAGATGCCGGAAACGCAATGTTCTTTGTTTCCAATTTATGGTCGTCCTTCCAAGCTGTTGGTCGCGGGTTCGATCCCCGTCTCCCGCTCCACGTTTTCAACCACCCGGAATGGTAAAACAACTTCCTTCACTCCATTAGTCAAGCGGTGAGCACGACGTTTTCTAAGATTCTCCGCGCTCCGGTACGCCTGGAAACGGCAGCCTTGGTATCCATGGTCGCTGAATAAAAGGGTCACCCCTTCCCTTCGTGTCGCGAGATTCAACAGCCTCCTGGGATTTGGGGTGTTATGTTTTGTGTTCATATGATCGCTCAATAGGCATTGAAATTGACATAAGCCATAACGGTCGTTATGTTTTATGTGTGGGTAATCGCCTTTAAAGCAATAACATGGGATCGAAAGATAATATCCCCAGCAAGACCGTTGGGCGCCGGACGGCGGGCCTTCTGGCCGCCCTTTATGATCGGTCGCAATCGACCTTTACGCTCGCGGACGCCCGGGAGATTACCGGACTCAGTTCACAACTGGCGAGCAGCCTGCTGCACAAAGCGGTTCGCCGCGGCCTTGTCTCGCGACTGAAACCCGGCGTCTTCGTCATCATCCCCCCGGAACTAGGGACCACTTCCGAGTTTGCAGGCGATCCCTACCTGACGGCAAAGAGCCTGGCAGGGAGCGCGCCATGCTTCATCTCGCATGCCTCGGCGATGGAGATACACCGGATGGTGACGCAGCCCCAACTCGTCGTTTTCGCCTCCAGCCCGAAGCGCTTGCGAAGCCTGGCCGTCCATGGCACGGAATTCCGCTTTGTCTTCATTAAGCCTGAGCACTATTTCGGCACAGTGAAGCACTGGGTCACAAAGCAGGAGTCCGTGGACATCAGCGACCTTGAACGCACCGTGATCGACGGCCTCCGCCAGCCGGAATATTGCGGCGGCGTTACGGAAGTCGCCAAGGGCCTCTGGATGCGTCATCAGGACATGCAGGCGGCAAAGCTTGTGGATTATGCGCTGCGTATTGGGACCGGAGCCGTCCTGCGCCGCCTCGGTTATCTGCTGGAACTCTACGCGATCGCGCCCGAAAACGAGCTGGCACGGCTGCGGGACGCGCTGAGCGAGACCTATGCTCCGCTCGATCCCCTGCTGCCGGCGGAGGGGACGCACCTGCGCCGCTGGCGGCTGCAACTGAACATCACGCCCCAGGAACTCGAATCGGTCCGGGCGAGCTGAATGATCCCACAGCGCAATTTCTCACTTCTCGCGAACAGGCTTGCCAAAGACGGTGGGCGCCGCCTTCCCGAAAGCGTGCTTGAACGCGACTATTGCCTTGCCTGGTTCCTCGCCGCGCTCGCGGAATCGGATCTCAGGGCGGTGCTTGGATTCAAAGGCGGAACGGCGTTGAAGCGCTGCTATTTTGGCGACTATCGCTTTTCGGAGGATCTGGACTTTACTTTCACCACGCCGGTTACTCCCGACGAGTTAAAGACACGGCTGGCGCCGGTATATGCAGCCGTGCGCGAAGCATCGGGTATTGTATTCGGCTTTGACCGCGAAGACCGCCAGAAGCACGACAACTGCTACACGTTCTATCTTCGCTACGAGGGGCCGCTGCCGAGGGGCAACGATGTTAAAGTGGACATCACGCTGCGCGAGATGCTAGTCTATCCGCTTCAGGAGCGCGCGGTTCTGCGCGGTTATGATGAATATACGGACCTGCCGGAAGACCGGCGTCTCCTTGCCTATTCGCTGGCCGAAATCACCACCGAGAAAACCTTGGCGCTCGCGGATAGAGCGCGCAACGAACCGCGAGACCTCTACTACCTGTGGCACCTCACGTCGAACGAAGGCATCGAGCTTGGCGCGCTCGCGGGCGCCATGCGGCAGAAGCTTGAGTTTCGCGGGAAGCCGTGCGGAAGCCTGGCTAATACCGTTCTGGCTAAGGAGGCCCGGCTGAGGGCGCTATGGGCCGCCCGCCTTGGGTATCAGATGGCGGCGCTTCCGGAGTTCGATGAGGTTTTCCGCGCCGTGCACCGGACGCTGCGTCAAGCGGATCTGCCGTAACGTTGCGCTGGTCATTCTTCCAAGCTGTTGGTCGCGGGTTCGATCTCCGTCTCCCGCTCCACGTTTACGCCAAGCTAGGCCGGGCCGCCGGGGTCCGGCACTGCCCTCAGCCTTCGCCGCGCCAGCCACCATCCCACCGCCACTACGGCTACCGCCAGCGCCGCCTCCACGGTATAACACGCCACGTCGGTGGGGTGCAGCCAGCCCGATACCCAGCGATCCGTAAGGGCCATCTGGCCGCCCACATAGCCCAGAATCGCCACGCCCAGGTAGATGGTGACAGGGAAGCGGTTCATCAGCTCGGCCAATAGGTTGCTCGAGAGCACCACGAACGGAATGCTCACGCACAGCCCGAAGACGATTAAGGGCACGTTCCCCTTGGATGTGCCGGCGATCGCAATAATGTTGTCCGTGGACATGGTCAAATCGGCGACCATGATGTACCACACGGCCTCCCAGAATCGTTTGGGGGAAGGAACCGCGTCGGGCGGATCGCTCACATCGATCATCACCTTCACGGCGATCCACAGGACGAACAGGCCCCCCGCCAGTTGCAGAAACGGAATAGCCAGAAGCCGTGCCGCCACCGTGGTGAGCACCACCCGCAGGGCCACTGCCCCAATCGCGCCGCCCACGCTGCCCAGCCTGCGCTCGCGCGGGGGCAGCGACCGGACGGCCATGGCAATCACCAGCGCGTTGTCGCCGGCCAGCGTCAGGTCGATCAGAATCAGGGAGAGAACGCTTAGGAGGAAACGCACGGCACCCGCCCGATCCAGCTCTTGACGCGCCGGAAATAGTTCTGCGCGGCGCGCACGTCCTTCAGGATCTGCGCCCGCAGCGCCTCAGGCGACGGGAACCGCCGCTCGTCGCGAATCCGCCAAAGAAACTCCACGCGGATGCGCCGCGGATCACCGCCCGCGAGCGGACTCAGCAGATAGGTCTCAGTCGAAAGTTCGTCGCTGGCGCCGAAGGTCGGCCGGTAGCCCACGTTGGTGATAGATTCCCAGGCGCGCTCGGACTCCAGGTCGCGCGTGTGGGTCACATACACGCCGCGCGCCGGAATGACCTCCGCTTCAGGCGCCAGGTTCAGCGTGGGCACAGTCTGTTTCGACCCCACGCCGCGGCCGCTCACCACCGGCCCTTCGAGCGCGTAAGCGTGTTGCAGGCAGCGCGCCGCCAGCCCAACCTGCCCCGCCAGGATCAACTGGCGAATTCCGCTGCTGCTCACCGTGCGGCCGCGCCAGGTGACCGCCGGCACAATCACGGTCTCGAATCCCATCCGCTGCCCCAGCTTTTCCAGCACCTGGATGTTGCCGCTCTGGCGGTAGCCGAAGCGGAAATTAGCGCCCACCAGCACGGCCCTTGCGCCCAGTCGCTCCACGAGCAGTTGGCGCACAAATTCCTCCGGTGAAAGGTGGGCCACTTCCGCGGTGAACGGGAGGATCAGCACCTGCTCGATGCCTTCTTCGGCCATGAGTTGGGCGCGCTGTTCGGGCGAGGTCATCAGCCGCGGCGAGCGTTCCGGCGCCACCACGCGGGTGGGATGCGGGTCGAACGTCAGCACCGAGGGTTTCCATCCGTGCTCGTCCGCCAGTGCCTTCAACCGCCGCAGAATCCGCCGGTGGCCGATATGCACGCCATCGAAATTGCCGATGGTCAAGGCGCTGGGGCCGAAATCGGGCGGCGTCTCCGCCAGGCTGCGATAAATCCGCATGGCGGCTACGCAGGTCCCCCTACGGTGAGTTCCAGGCCATCATAGGCCAGCCGGATGCCGGGCGGCAGCAGGCTTTCGGCCCTGGCGTGCCCCAAATCGTGGCAGATGTGCGTGAAGAAGGCACGGCGCGCCCCCAATGCCTGGGCAGTCTTCACCGACCGGTCCACGGTGGAGTGGGTGGGGTGCGGTTTATAGCGCAGGGCGTCGAGGAACAGCACATCCAACCCGCGCAACCGCCCCATGGAATCCTCCGGAATGTCGCTGTGGTCCGTCAGGTAAGCCGCCTCCCCGAAGCGGAAGCCGTAAATCGTCTGGCTGCCGTGCTGGATGGGCACCGCCTGAAACTCCACGCCGCAGACCTCGAACGGTTCCTCGCCGATCTCCCGCGCATCGAGTTGCGGCACGTTGGATTCCTTCTTGCCGCAATCGAAGATGTACGGGAATGCGCGGCGGATAGCGGCCATGGTGGCCGGGGCGGCATAAATCGGAATCTGTCCTCCCTGCCGGAAGTTGAACGGCCGCACGTCGTCGAGGCCCATGATGTGGTCGGCGTGGGAATGCGTGAAGAGAACGGCGTCCAGCCGCTCCATGTGTGCGCGGAGGGCTTGGGCGCGGAAGTCCGGGGTGGTGTCGATCAAGATGTTGCGGCCGTCGTAGCTGACCAGGATGGAGGGTCGCAAGCGGTTGTCGCGCGGGTCGGTAGAGGTACACACGGCGCAGTGGCAGCCGATGGTCGGCACCCCCACACTGGTGCCGGAACCGAGCACCGTGATTTTGAGCGGCCGCTCGGGCATTCAGGCTTTCTGGGACGCCGCCTGGCTCAGCTCCTCCGAGATCTGCACGAACCGGAAGCGCAACTCGGTAAGCGAATTCTCCAACAGCCGCCGCTCTTCCAGGGTCAGGTTGCCTTTGGTCTTTTCGAGGAGCATGGCCAGCAGATCGATGCTGTGGCGCGCGGTGGGCAGGTCCGGCTGAGGCTTTTCGTCCTCATCCCCTTCTCCGACCTGCATCAATCCCAGATGGATTTCGGTCTGCGCCCGCAGCGACAGAACCAGAAAGGTAAAGGTAGCCGGCGGCAGGGCCAGGCTGTCAGCTTCATTCATCAACCTTATTCTACTCCGCCGTTCTACCCGGACCGCCCGCCGGTTGCGCCCTTAACCTCAGTCAACCGGTGCCTTACTGTCCAAAAACAACACAATCGGTGGCGAAGGATAGGAGTAAAGTTGGGGCTATTATGAAGTGGTCCGGATTGCTAGTACTGACGGTACTGTACGCGGCAATGGCGGCTGGGGACGACAAAAGCGCCAAGACTCCCACCCCGGCGCCTGTGCCTCCCGTGCTCCAAAATCAGGAAGTTGAAGACAGTGTGGTAGTTACCCTGCCCGGTGGACCGGCAAAGCCGGCCAAAGCCGAGCAAGCTTCCGCGCCCGAACCGAAGGCAGCGCCGGCCGCCAAGGTGGACGCCGCCGCCCCAGCCCCTGCCCCCACAGCAGTGGCCGGGGAAGCGGCTTCCGCGCCCGCCGCGCCGGCGCTCGTCTCGGGATGGGCCAGCGCACCCACCGCGGGTTCGGCACCCGCGGCCGCAGCGGATCCAGCGGCTCCTCCGACATCGACAGCCCCGGCAGAAGCCGCCACGGCGCCTGCAACGCCTCCGGCAGCAACCGAAACGGCGCCTCCACCCTCCAGCGTTCCGGCTGAGACAACCGCTGCACCAGCGACTGGCGCAGCCGCGGCTCCTCCGGCGCCAGCCGAGACGGCTCCGCCAACTCCGCCAGCGCCCGCTGAATCCGCCGCGCCACCCGCGGCCAGCGCAACTGCGCCTCCTGTAACTCCACCGGCGCCGGCCGAGACGGCTCCGCCCGCGCCCGCTGAACCTGCGGCGCCACCCTCGGCCGAAGCGGCTCCGCCCGCCGCTCCACCTGCGGCCGTCGCAGCCACGGCTCCTACAGCTCCTGAATCGTCTTCCGCACCTCCGGCAGCGGCCTCCGACACGGCGTCCGCGCCCGCCACGAAACCGGCTCCTGTCCCCGAACTGCCGGCGGCGGCGGGAACCGCCTCCGCGCCGGCGCTGGCGGACCCAACGCCCGCGTCGCCGGCAGTGCCGCCCACCGCCTCCGCACCTCCGGGGGCGGCGGGCTCCGTCGTGTCACCCACGCCAGCCGCGGCTGCCACGGTCAAACCGCCGATTCCGGAAGAAATGCAGACCGATAGCGGCATGTTCTGCCAGAGGCGCATCGGCGAGTGGCGGGAATCCGACGCGCGCGAGATCCTCGGCGAACCCACCGGCCGCCGTCCTTCCCTGGATGAAAACAGCGTCCAAAACGGCCAAATCCTGGCCTTCGCCGACCCGACCGGCCGCTACCGCCAATTGGAACTCGATTTTGACCGCGAAAACGGACGTCTGCGGACCGTATTCGTCTATCCCCGCAACCTGACCTGGAATGATTGCCGGCACCTCTGGGGCGGCAAAGTCAGCGCTACGCTGGCGAACAAAGGCCGAAGATTCTACTCCTACATGGACAAGAAACTCGACGTTCTGGTGGACCCCTCGGGTAAGGTAATTAGCTTAGGACTCTATTGATGGATTGCCCCGGCGGCAAAACGCCCCGGCCGGAAAACGCACGACAAAAGACCAACATTTTTTCACACATGTTGAGAAACCGGCCCAAGGTGGGCCGCGTTTAACACAATGACTCACCAGACGCCCGGCACAGGCGTTATAGTGTATGTCAGGAGTTCTGAGCCGATGAAATATCGATGCAGGGTTCCCGTGGCGCTTCTGGTTGGATTGAGCCTCACGGCAGTCGGTTACGCGCAAAATAAAAACAACGACCCTAACGCCATTGGCGACCGGGACGTCGGCAAGGGCGTCAACTTCTACTCGCTGGAGAAGGAGATCGCGCTCGGCAAGCAACTGGCGCAGGAAGTGGAACGACAGGCCAAGGTGGTGGACGACCCCATCATCGCGGAGTACGTCAGCCGCCTGGGCCAGAACCTGGTGCGGAACTCGGATGCCAAGGTACCCTTCACCATCAAGGTTTTGGATTCCGAAGAAGTCAATGCGTTCGCCCTGCCGGGCGGGTTCTTCTTCGTCAACTCCGGCTTGATCCTGAAGGCGGATAGCGAAGCCGAGCTGGCCGGCGTCATGGCTCACGAAATCGCTCACGTTGCCTGCCGGCACGGCACCAAGCAGGCTACCCGCGTGGAGTTGATGGAAATCGCCGCAATTGTCGGCTCGATCGCCATGGGCGGCTGGACGGGCTACGCCATCCGTCAGGGCGCCGGCTTGGCCATCCCCATGGGCTACCTGACCTTCTCGCGCGCCGCTGAGCGGCAGGCGGACTACTTCGGGCTGCAGTACATGTACAAAGCGGGGTATGATCCAACAGCCTTTGTGGACTTTTTCGAAAAGATCGAGACGTTGGAACGCAAGAAGCCCGGCTCCATCTCCAAGGTGTTTTCGACTCACCCCATGACCGACGACCGGATCAAGGCGGCCCAGAACGAGATTCAGACGATTCTGCCGCCCAGGCCCGAATACGTGGTGAATACTTCTGAATTCATGGATGTGAAGGCGCGTCTGGCGATGCTGCACAACCGCCGCAGCGTGAATGGCGACGATCCCAACCGTCCGCGGTTGCGGCGCGCTCCGGGCAGCGGTGGAACGGTGGATGACAATGGCAACAGCACTGGCTCGACCAACACCGATACCGACGATCGGCCCACGTTGAAGCGCCGCGATACCGGCGACGGCGGCGGCGGCAACTAACTCCAAACTCACGGTAGATTCCAATCGCCCTTGCGCCAGAGATGGCCGCAAGGGCGATTTTCATTTCAGGGGAGCAGGCGCGTCCCGAGCCACCCGCAGCGATTTCACGTAATGCATCGCAAAGCCATCGGCCGTTACAGCGGTGTAGCGCGCGGGAAGGCCGCAGGAATCCAGGAGTGCCCGGGTGGCTACGGCGGCCGCCGCCCGGATGAGCATTCCGCCGATGCACGCGTGCACGCCGCCACCCAACGCCACATGGTCGCCGGTTCGGCCGTCGATGCGCAGTTCCTGCGGGTCGGGGAATCGTTCCGGGTCGCGGTTGGCGCGGTCGAGCCTCAAAATCACGCGTTCCTGCGGCGAAACGGTGCCGCCGTCCAGGGCCACCTTCGCGACGGCCTGGCGAAATTGCGCCTTGGCCGGCCCCGCGAATCGCAATAGCTCGTCGATGGCTTTGGGCAATAAAGCCGCCTCCTGCCGCAGGCGTAGCCACTGGGCAGGATGCTCCGCGAGTGCCAGCCACGCGTTGCCCAGAAAGGCCGGGAGCGAGTGCGCCAGGGCGATGAACATTTGCATATGCAACTGCGGCGCGCCACGAAAAAACCGGGCCAGCTCCTGGACAGCGTTGCGGGACTTCGCTTCGAGCGCCACGTCGTACGCCTGACAGGCTGCGTCGAAGATCGCCCCCGCCAGACCGTCCAGGCGCTCCAGTTGGTCCCCCGGTAACCCGGCGGCCATTCCGGCTACTTCCCGCGACCACGGTTTGGCATATTCCGCCACCAGATCCACCTCCCGGCCCGCCGGAAGCGCGGCGGCCAGCCGATGCGCCAGCAGCGCGAATTGCCCCTCCCATTGCCGCAACCGGGCGGGAGCCACGAGGCGCAGCCCCTCCTCGCGGAACTCCGCGTGAAGGGCGCCATCGAGCGGCACCGCCGCTGCCGTACAAAGGGGCGATACCGGAACCAGCCGGGGATCCCGAAGCGCCGCGGCCACATCCCGATAGCGGCTGAGAATCCAACTGTTGCGAGCGCGGTCGAAGCACGGAGGCTCCGGCGGTTCGGTGGCCCAGAAATCCGCGCCCGGTTCCGGCCGCGGCGGTTCCCCCATCACGGCTCGATCTCGAACGAACCGTACTCCTCCACGGGCGCCTCGCGTTCTTCCACGCCTCGGACATCGGCCCAACGCGGCCCCTGGTGCAGGCGGCCGGCCAGATCGTCGA
>DATJRE010000386.1:0-23246 GCA_035505095.1 Bryobacteraceae bacterium
TCCCTTGTTGCTCGCAGCCGGCCTCGCTCAGGGATCCACACCGATCCCCTGGTGGGACGGACGCCCCCTGGCCCTGCGGTTCCGGTAGACAGCGCCCAAAAACGTTAGCTGACTAATTGCCGCGAAAATTCAGGCTAGAGGAAAAGTCACGTCTGCCCTGCGGCTCGGCGGTGTCTCTGCGGCGACTTCAAACGGATTTTAGAATCCGTTGGGTTGGTGGTTCACCGGGGCCAGGAATTCGTCGCAAGCGGCTGTAGTAACAGCGAGCTTCGGGTTGGGGAAGCCACGTGCCAGAGACTTTCCTGGGCCTCATGCTTGAGGAGGTCCGAAGCTGCGCCACAGAAAATCCCTGGCGCTCGTCAGCACTTTTTCTCGCATGGCGGGGTCGGGTAGCATGCGCGCAATTTCAACCGCTCCGATCATGGTTGAAAAAATTGCAAAGAAAGCCCGTTCCTTATCCACGGTTCGCTGGCCGGGCATGAACGGCAGCATTCGGCTTTTGTAGTTCAAGAGCTCCGCCACGATCTGGGGCTTCATCCCCTTATCCACCCGCGCCAGTTCGGGTGCCAATGCGGCCAGGGGGCAGCCGCGCTCCGGGTGTTCGCACAATTCCGGGCTCAGGTAGGTTTCGACAATTGCCTTCCACTCTTCGCCGGGGGGCGCCTCTTCCGCGGCAGGAATCAAGATTTCCTCGATTTCCCGGAAAGCCTCTCTTAGCGATTCCACAAGCAGGTCGTCCTTGCTCCCGAAATGTTTATAAAAGCCTCCATGCGTCAGTCCGGTGTCGCGCATAACGGCGCCAACCGCCGCACCATTCAAGCCTTCGGAACGGACGCGCCGTGAAGCGTCTTTCACAATCTTCCGATGGATCTCGATTTTATGTTCGGGCCGGTAACGCATGGCTATATAGGATGCTGCGAACCATCCCAGGACGCAAGCTGGGGGATCAACCCCTGAGAAGCCGCACAGGCCGGATCAAAAAATCCCGAATCCATGAGATTATAGGCATCATCCTATGAGGCGAAGGAGAACTCGATGTCGGGGCCAATTTTGGTTACAGGCGCCGCTGGCGGAACACAAGGGTCGACCGGACGGCAGGTCGCAGGTCTTTTGATGGAACAAGGTATTTCGGTTCGCGCCTTAGTGCATAAGCTCGATGCCAGGTCCGACGATCTGCGTGGACAAGGTGCGGAGGTGGTCGAGGGCGACTTGCTGAATCCGGCTTTCGTCCAGGCCGCCATGCGGAATATCAAGCGTGCTTACTTCACGTACCCCGTGACGGATGGTCTGCTTGAGGCGGCCACGATCTTCGCCGCAGCGGCTCGCACTGCGGCCGTGGAGTTGGTGGTGAACAATTCGCAGTTTCAGGGTACGCCTGGCGATCCGGCCTTTGGCGATCTACAACGTGCGCCAAGCTTCCGGAATTTGCAGCACCGGCTGGCCGACCGCATCTTCGCCTGGGCGCATGTGCCCGCCGTGCATCTGCAGGCGCCGCCCTATTACGAAAACGTGCGTGCTCTGGTCAGCCGGAGCGTTGCCGAGAGTAGCACCATCTTCCTGCCATGGGGTGAGGATACGACCGTTATTCCGCTGGTCGGCGCGGAAGACGTATCCCGTGTCGCCGCGACCCTGCTTGCCAATGCTGGCGCGCCACTTCAAAGCACGTACCCTCTGGTGAGCGAAACGCCAACCGTGAGAGAGATTACCGAAGCTCTGGGCAGAGCCATCGGACGGCCGATTCGGTACGTGGCAATCACGGACGAGCAGTGGGCCCACGCGGTGAAGGAGAGGATCAACCCTCACGCGCTCGATCATCTGACGCATCTTTGGCAATACTTCCGGAGAGGGGAACAACGCTCCCAGGCTACCGATGCAATCCGCGCTGTCACGGGGCGAAATCCGCAGACACTGGAGGAATTTTTCAGGGCGAATGCTCAAGCAATGGGCGGTGGACAGGATTGAGGCCGCTGACAAACCTTTGCAGGAGATGACCATGATCAAGCCGAGGATTATCGTGACGGGAGCGACTGGGAGAACAGGCAGCGTAGTCGTTACCGAACTGCTGAAAGCCGGCTATCCGGTCCGTGCCGTGGTACACCGGGAAGATGGCCGCAGCGCGCGGTTGAAGGCCCACGGGGCCGAGATCGCGGTGGCCGCGATAAGCGATGTGGAGCGCATGGCCGAAGCGCTGAAGGACGTTCAGCGGGCCTACTTTTGTCCGCCTTACGATCCGTACATGATTCAGGGCGCGGTGGCCTTCGCGGTTGCCGCGAAGGAAGCCCGGCTGGAACAGATCGTTGGGCTGACCCAATGGCTGGCAAGTCCTTCGCACCCCTCGCTCCTGACCCGCCAGAGCTGGCTGGTGGACCGGCTGTTCTCGATGACGCCCGGCGTCGCACATACGATCGTCAATCCGGGCTTCTTTGCGGACTCCTACCTGATGACGATTGGGTTGGCGGTGCATTTCGGCATGTTTCCCTGGATGTACGGCCAAAGCCGCAACGCGCCCCCTTCGAACGAGGATATCGCGCGAGTTGCAGCCGCGGTTCTGATGGAGCCTGAGAGGCACGCCGGCAAGAGCTACCGGCCCACCGGACCGGAGCTGCTCGGCGGGGAGGACATGGCCCAAGCAATCGGCCGCGCCGTGGGGCGATCGGTCAGGGCCGTGCCGACGCCGGCCTGGCTGTTCCTGAAGACCGCCCGAATGGCTGGCTTGCCGATCGATTTGCTGAGCAACGTGCGCTACTACATCGACGACCACAGGCGCGGAGCTTTTGAATCGGGCGCACCGACCAGCGACGTGCTCGACGTGACGGGACGCCCGCCAGAGGACTTTGAGACCATCGCGCGCCGTTATGCGGAGCTGCCCCGCAACCGGCGGAATTTCGGCAACTGGCTTCGTCAGTTGGCGCAGTTCATGGCGGCCCCGCTGAGCCCAGGCTTCAATTTCGATCGTTACGACCGCGAACTCCGCCGTCCGTTCCCGTCGGAGCCGCAGTTCGCGTCGGAGTCTACGGTTTGGCGGCGCGAGCACGAGAAGATGCCTTCGGCCCCCGGCCGCCGTCAATGGCTGGAATCTCATTGAGGAGGAAATCATGTCGTCGCAACTCTGTTTTTTCGTCAGTATCGGTTTCAGTTTCATCGCGTGGGGCAACGTCGCCGCCCGATACATATGGCCGGAGATGCGCCTCCGGCAACGGGCTGAAGCCTTGCGGCCCGTGCTCATCCTGCACAGCTTCCGCTTTATGGGACTGGCATTCCTGGTTCCGGGCGTTGTGTCGCCCGATTTGCCGGCCGCCTTCGCGCATGCCGCGGCCTATGGAGACATCATTGCGGCGACCCTCGCGCTGGTTTCGCTGCTTTGGCTGGCCCGCGGGGCGGGCACGGCCTTCGCATGGGCCTTCAATATCTGGGGTACAGCCGATCTGGTGAACGCTTTCTACCAGGCCAACCACGCAGGCCTCCGGGCGGGTCAGTTAGGAGCCACTTACTTCATTCCGACTCTCCTGGTGCCGCTACTGCTGATCACGCACGGTCTCGCCTTCCGGATTCTTCTGCAACGTGGAAAATAAATCGGTTGTGTGGGAAAGGCGCGGACTCCACGCGTAGAAAAAGACGAGAGAGGGCCATAGGGCGAAGGAGCCACCGCGACGCCTGGGCGGTCACGCGGCGTAAAGGGCGACCACCGATCGCGGGCCGGCGCGATAGGTGGGAGAGGCCACCGGGGGCGCGGGGTGGCGCTCGACAATGTCGTCGGGGGAATCGAGGCTGGTGTCGATCCAGCGGCGCCAGCAGCTTCCGTTGTGGGCCGGGGGCAACTCGAAATCCAGGGGTTCCTGCCAGGCGTTCAGAATCAGGTAGAAGAGCAGGTTCTCGCTGCGGGTTTCGGCGCAGAGCGCCAGGCTGTGGGAAACGAAACTCCAATCCGGCTGCCCAGGTTTTACCCCGTGCCAGGTTCGGTCGGCCATGTGCAGAAGCTCGCCCAAACTGGCATGCCGCTGGTCGAAATCCGCATCCAGCAGCAAGCGGCGCGCGCAGAGCAGCTTCACGAAACGCAGGACGTCCGCGTGCTTGGCGGCGAGGGTCCAGTCCAGCCAACTGATCTCGTCATCCTGGCAGTAGGCGTTGTTGTTCCCCAACTGGGTGCGGCGCACTTCGTCGCCCATCAGGATCATAGGCAGCCCCAGGGACAGCAAGGTGACGGTGAGGAAGTTTTTCACCTGCCGGTTGCGCAGCTTTTCGATTTCCGGATTGGTGGTGGGCCCTTCGACGCCCCAGTTACAACTGCGATTGTCGTTGGAGCCGTCGCGGTTCTGCTCGCCATTGGCCTCATTGTGCTTGCCGTTGTAGGAAACCAGGTCGTTGAGAGTGAACCCATCGTGGCAGGTTACGAAATTCACGCTGGCCTCGGCTTCGCGTTCCTTGTGGCCGTAAATCTGGGGGCTGCCGAGCAGGCGGTCGGCCAGCGCCGCCACGGACCCGTTGTCGCCGCGGAAAAAGCTGCGGACATCGTCGCGGAATCGTCCGTTCCATTCCCGCCAACTGTCCCCCATAAAGCTGCCTACTTCATAGAGTCCGGCGGCATCCCAGGCCTCGGCAATCAACTTCGTGGAGGCGAGGTCGGGATCGGAGTCGATGTCCCACAGGACCGGCGGCTTGGGCATGGGCGCGCCGGACTCATCGCGCTCCAGAATGGAGGCCAGGTCGAAGCGGAAGCCATCCACGTGCATGTTCTTCACCCAATACCGGAGGCTGTCGAGAATCATACGGCGGACGATGGGATTGTTCCCGTTTAGGGTGTTTCCGGTGCCGCTGTAATCGGCGTAAAGCGCGCGGTCTTTCTGCAGGATGTAGTAGATGGCGTTGTCGAGACCGCGGAAGCTCAAGGTGGGTCCCAGTTGGTTGCCTTCGGCGGTGTGATTGAAGACCACGTCGAGAATCACTTCGATGCCGGCGCGATGCAGGGCTTTCACCATGTCGCGGAATTCATCGACGGGGCCGAGCGGGTCCTGGCGGGAACTATAGGCCTGGTGCGGGGCGAAAAACGAGATCGGCGCGTAGCCCCAGTAATTGACCTGGCCCAGCGGGGCATCCTGGGGGTCGAATTGAAACACCGGCAGGAGTTCCACGGCGGTGATGCCGAGGTGCTGGAGGTAGGGAATTTTTTCCACCAAGCCGGCATAGGTGCCGCGGGTCTTTTCGGAAAGCCCCGAGCTGCAATGGCGCGTGAACCCGCGCACGTGCATCTCGTAGATGATGGTTCGGGAGGCCGGCCGGCACAGGGGCGCGTCGCCTTCCCAATCGTAGGCGCTGCAATCGACCACCACGCTCTTGAGGGCCGTGGCGGCGTTATCGCCCTTGCAGCGCGCCGCCTCGCGGCTGTAATTTTTGGGCACCACCACGGCGCGGCCATAGGGGTCCAGCAGGACCTTGTCGGGGTCGAACCACATTCCGTCCGAAGGATCGTAGGGTCCCTGGACGCGATAGCCATAAAGCTGGCCGGGTTTTACGTGCGGGGCGAAGGCGTGCCAGTAATGGCCGGTGCGGTTCAAGAGCGGGTCCAGGGGAATGGTGCGGTCCGGCAGACCGTCATCTTCGCGGTCGAAGAAAATTAAATCCACGCCGGTAGCGCTGCGCGAGTAGAGGCTGAAATTTACCCCTCCGGAAAGAACCGTGGCGCCGAGCGGAGAGCTTCGCCCCGCAAACTCCGCCTCCTTCATGACCGGTGCAACAGCTCTTTGGCCACGCTGACAATGCACTCCGGCTCGAAACCGAACTTCTTCTGGAGTTCCTTGAGGGGGGCGGAGGCGCCGAAGGTTCTCATTCCGATGATGCGGCCGGAAGGACCGGTATAGCGCTCCCAGCCAAACGTGGAAGCCTGCTCGATGGCGATGCGCGCGGTGACGGCGGGCGGCAGGACACTGGCGCGATAGCCGGCGTCCTGGTGCTCGAAGATGTCCCAGGAAGGCATGGAGACCACCCGCGAGCGGATTCCTTGGGCAACCAGGGATTCATGCGCATTCAGGGCCAGGCTGACTTCGCTGCCGGTGGCGATCAGGATCAATTCGGGTTTTCCGTCCGGGGAGTCGGTCAGGACATAAGCGCCGCGCGCCAGGCCCGAGGCGGGCGCGTATTTGGTGCGGTCGAAGGTGGGCAAGGGCTGGCGCGACAACACCAGCGCGGCGGGCTCGTGACGCAGTTGCAGGATGTAGCGATAGGCTTCGACTACTTCGTTGGCATCGGCGGGCCGCAGCAGGACCAGGCCGGGGACGGCGCGCATGGAGGCGAGCTGCTCGACCGGCTGGTGGCTGGGGCCGTCTTCGCCGTCGCCCATGGCGTCATGGGTGAAGACAAAAACGGTGGGCAGCTCCATGAGGGCGGAGAGGCGGATGGCGGGCCGCGCGTAGTCGCTGAAGATGAAAAATGTGGCGCCGAACGGGCGAAGCTTGGAAAGCGACATGCCGTTCACGATGGCCGCCATGGCGTGCTCGCGGATGCCGAAGTGCATCGTCTTGCCGGTGGGGGTATCGGGCTGGAAATCGCCGGCGCCCGGGTAGGTGAACAGGGTCCGGTTGGAGGGCCCCAGGTCGGCTGAGCCGCCCAGGAACCAGGGGATATTCTGCGCCAGGACGTTGAGCACCTTGCCTGAGGCGTCGCGTCCGGCCATGCCTTTTGCGTCCGCCGGGAAAACCGGCAGATTGCGATCCCAGCCGGCGGGCAATTCGCGGCGCTGCATCTGGTCGATTTCGCGGGCGAGGTCCGGGTATGCCTTGCGATAGCCATCGAAGAGCCGGATCCACTGGCTGCGAGCGGCGGCGCCGCGTTCGCCGATGCCCTGCGCGAAGTGCTCATAAACGCCATCGGGCACGAGAAACTTGGCATCCTCGGGCCATCCATAGTTGCGTTTGGTCAGGCGGACTTCTTCTTCGCCCAGCGGCTCGCCGTGGGCCTCGGCGCTATCGTGCTTGTGCGGCGAACCATAGCCGATGTGGCTGTCCAGAATGATCAAGGTGGGGCGGCCTTTGGTTTCGCGGAAGGTGGCGAGCGCCCGCTCGATGCGGCCGGTATCGTTGGCATCGCCGACCCGCAGGACGTTCCATCCGTAACCCAGAAATCGCGCCGCTACGTCTTCGGTGAAGGTGATGCGGGTGTTGCCTTCGATGGTGATGTGGTTGTTGTCGTAGATCCAGCAAAGGTCGTCGAGTTCCAGATGCCCGGCCAGCGACGCGGCTTCGGAGCCGATGCCTTCCATCAGGCACCCATCGCCGCAGACCGTGTAAATGTTGTAATCGAAGATCGGGAAATCGGGTTTGTTGTATCGCGCGCCGAGCCATTTCCGGGCGATGGCCATTCCGACGCTGGTGGCGATTCCCTGGCCCAAAGGGCCGGTAGTGGACTCAACGCCGGAAGTCAGGTGATACTCGGGGTGGCCGGGCGCTTTGCTATTGAGCTGGCGAAAATGCTTGATGTCGTCGAGGGTCACCGAGGGCCGGCCGAGGATTTCGTAATCGGCGTTGACAGCCTGCGTCCTGGTGAGGTGCAGCACCGACCACAGCAGCATGGAGGCGTGGCCGTTGGACAGCACAAACCGGTCGCGGGCAGGCCAGATGGGATCCTGCGGATCGAAGTTCATGACGCGGTTCCAGATGGTGTACACCAGGGGAGCCAGGGCCATGGGAGTGCCGGGATGTCCGGAATTGGCCTGCTGCACCGCGTCTATTGAAAGGGTGCGGATCGTGTTGATACACAGTTGATCGATTTGGGCGCCCGCGAAAACCGGCGACGCTTGCATGGTACTCATAATTGGACTCCTCCCGCTCCGCGCTTGCTTTCCGCCTGCCGGCCCGCGGCGGCGCGGTCGGCCAGCACCACGGCTTGCTCGCGATTGACGCGTCCGGCGGGAATGGACGAATCGCCATCCAGCAGGCGCTGAAACATGGGGACCTTCTCCGCCCCGGTGACCACCCAAAGCACGCGCCGGGCGCGATTGAGCGTGGGGTAGGTTAACGTCATGCGCCGGCGGCCCTGGTAGACTCCGGTCATGGCCACGTCGGCATCCATCACCTGGAGCACCGGGTCTGCCGGCACCAGCGAGGCGGTATGGCCGTCGGGGCCCATACCCAGGTGAACCAGATCCAGCACGGGGGGCGACCCGAGAACCTGCTGGAGGGTCGCGGCATATAAGGCGGGTGCATGTTCCAGATCGGGCGATTCCACCGGCATGGCGTGCACCTGTTGCGGGGGAATCGGCGCGTTCGCCAGCAGGCTTTCGCGCAAATGGGTAAGGTTGCGATCGGGGTGCCCATCCGGGGCGACCCGCTCATCCACCTGAAAGATGTGAACGTTGGCCCACGGAAGATCTTCGCCGGCCAAAGCGCGCAGCATGATCCACGGGGTGTGGCCGCCGCTTACGGCAAAGGCGAACCGGCCGCGGGCGGCAATGGCCGAACGGGCGTCGGCCGCAATCATCGCCGCGCCTTTTCGCGCGACGGAATCGGCATTGTCAAGAACTTCCAGTTTCATAGACATTCTCATTTCTGAACGGCTTGGCCGGCCACGCGAAAATCTTCCCGCTCGGTGGCTGCCGGTTGGTGCCAGCCGCCGGGAGGCGAAACTCTCTCGTCCACTTCAGCGGGTCCCCAGGTGCCCTTTTCGTAAGGGTAGACCAGCAGGCCGGCTTTGAGGATGGGGTCCACGATGCGCCACGCCTCTTCCACGTAATCTTCGCGCGCGAAGATGCCGGGGTCGCCGGCCATGGCGTCGCCCAGCACGCGCTCATAGGCATCCATCTCTTCCGGGCAGGGATGCTGGCTGGCAATGATTTCCACGGACTCGTCCTTCCCCGTCTCTTCCGGACCCATCACTGTGGCGCCGACGGCAATTGTCATCTCCGGGCTGATGCGGAACCGGAAGTAATTGCCGGAGGGACTGCCATCCGGCAGCACGCTGGGAGGCTTGCGGAAGCGCGCCACGGCTTCCGTGGCGGTTACCGGCAGGTTTTTACCGGCGCGAATGTAGAACGGCACGCCCTTCCATCGCCACGAATCGATTTCGAGTTGCAGGGCGGCGAAGGTTTCAACGTTGGAATTGGGCGCGACGCCTTTTTCTTCGCGGTAGCCGCGGAACTGGCCGCGGACCAGATTGTTTTCCTGGAGCGCCGGGATGCCCTTGAGCACTTTCACTTTTTCGTCGCGAAGGGATTCGCTGTCGGTGCGGACCGGAGGCTCCATGGCGAGGTTGCTGAGTACCTGGAAGAGATGGTTCTGGATCACGTCGCGAATGGCGCCGGTCTGGTCGTAGAAAGCCCCGCGGCCTTCCACGCCGAACGACTCGGCCATAGTGATCTGCACGCTTTCAACGTAGTTTCGATTCCAGAAGGGCTCCATGAATGCGTTGGCGAATCGAAACACCACCACATTGTTCACCGGCCGCTTGCCCAGATAGTGATCGATGCGGAAGATGGCGGACTCGGCGAAAAAGCGGTGCAAAACGCTGTTCAATTCCCGCGCCGAGGCCAAGTCGTGCCCGAACGGCTTTTCGACAATCACGCGGGCGCCTTTATCACAGCCGGACTTGGCCAGTTGTTCCACCACTTTTTCGAACAGCATCGGAGGGATGGCGAGATAGAAGGCGGGCCTCTGGACGCCCTGGAGTTCCTTCTTGAGAGCCTGAAAGGTGGCCGTGTCCCCGTAATCGCCGTTAACAAAACGCAGCAGGCCGCTGAGTTTTTCGAAGGCCGCGGGGTCTACGCCACCGTGGTGCTGCAGGCTGTCGTGCGCGCGTGCCCGAAGCCCGTCCAGGTTGAGCGTGCTTTTAGCCACTCCGATGACGGGCACGTTCAGATGGCCCCGTTTGACCATGGCCTGCAGCGCCGGGAAGATCATTTTGTAGGCCAAGTCGCCGGTCGCCCCGAAGAAGACCAGGGCATCGGAATGAGAATCGCTGGGCGGACTGGAGGTTCCTTGGGGCATGGTTTACTCCTTGAGTTTGCGGTAACGGCGAATCAGGTTGTTGGTGGAGCTGTCATGCGCGAGCGGCGGCTCGGCCTGGCTTTCCAGCTCCGGTACGATGCGCTGGGCCAGAGCCTTGCCGAGTTCGACGCCCCACTGATCGAAAGAATTGATGTCCCAGATGGCGCCTTGCGTAAAGACGCTGTGCTCGTAAAGCGCGACCAGCTTGCCGAGATTGGCGGGCGTAAGCTGGTCGGCGAGGATGGTATTGGAGGGCCGGTTGCCTTCGAAGACACGGTGGGGCACCAGCCAATCCGGCGTGCCCTCGGCCTTCACCTGTTCCGGCGTCTTCCCAAAAGCCAGCGCTTCGGTTTGGGCGAAAACATTGGCCAGCAGCAGGTCATGATGGCGGCCGATCGGGTTCAGCGGCTTCCCGAAGGCGATGAAGTCGCAGGGGATCAGCCGGGTGCCCTGGTGGATCAATTGGTAGAACGAGTGTTGGCCGTTGGTGCCCGGTTCGCCCCAGTAAACCGGCCCGGTGGCGTAGTCGACGGGGGCGCCCTCCAGGGTGACGTGTTTCCCGTTGCTCTCCATGGTCAACTGCTGGAGGTACGCCGGAAAGCGTTTGAGATACTGCTCGTAGGGCAAAACGGCCACCGTCTGGGCGCCGAAGAAGTCGTTGTACCAGAGGGCCAGAAGCCCCATCAGGACCGGCAGGTTGCGATCCAGCGGGGCGGTGCGGAAATGTTCGTCGATCTGGTGAAAGCCGGCCAGCATAGCTTGGAAATTATCGGGTCCGATGGCCAGCATGGTGGAGAGACCGATGGCCGAATCCATGGAGTAGCGGCCGCCGACCCAATCCCAGAAGCCGAACATGTTGGCGGTATCGATGCCGAACTTGGCCACCTCAGCGCCGTTGGTGGAGACGGCCACAAAGTGCTTGGCGATGGCCTTTTCGTCGCCCAGCGCGGCCAGAGACCAGTCGCGCGCCGAATGCGCGTTGGTCATGGTTTCGAGCGTGGTGAAGGTCTTCGAGGAAATGATGAAGAGCGTCTCGGAGGGATCGAGATCGCGCACGGCTTCCGCGAAATCCGTGCCATCCACGTTGGACACGAACCGAAAATTCATCTCGCGGTTACTGTAGTGTTTCAGGGCTTCATAGGCCATCACCGGCCCCAGGTCGGAGCCGCCGATACCCACGTTGATGACGCTGCGAATGGGTTTGCCGGTATGGCCGGTCCATTGTCCGGTGCGGACGCGCTGGCAGAAATCGGCCATCTTATCGAGCACGGCATGCACCTGGGGCACGACATTCTCGCCGTCCACCACGATGGAGGCGTCGCGCGGCGCCCGCAGGGCTACGTGCAGAACCGCGCGCTTCTCGGTGACGTTGATTTTGTCGCCGCGAAACATCGCATCGATTTTTGGGCGCAGGCCCGATTCCTCGGCCAACTTGATGAGAAGCTGCACGGTTTCGTCGGTGACGCGGTTCTTGGAGTAGTCGAGAAAAAGGCCTTCGGCCTCCACGGTCATGCGCTCGCCACGCTGCGGATCGTCGGTGAACAGCTTCCGCAGGTGGACGTCGCCGATCTTCTTGTAATGCGTCTGGAGCTTTTTCCAGGCTCCCCGTTTGGTGAGCGGGCCGGGGACGGAACTGGTTTGCGCGCGTGGTGTCATGTAGGAACGTTCCTCGCTATTAACTGGCCTTTTTGAGCGCTGCGCTCTTGGAATCGATGACCGCCATGAGATCGGTCCACGATTTGACGAAGGAGGCCGCGCCCTCGTCCTGGAGCCGGGCGGCCAGCGCATCGACGTCGATTCCGGCCTTGGCGAAACGGGCCAGAACCTCTTCGCAATCGCCGCCATCGACAGGCAGCATGTCAGGGGCGGAGCCGTGGTCGGCAAGCGCCTTCAAGGTGGTGTCGGGCATGGTGTTCACGGTGAAGGGCGCAGCCAAAGCCTTGACGTAAAGCACGTCCGACGCCTTGGGATCCTTGGTTCCGGTGCTGGCCCATAGCAGGCGTTGCGGACGCGCGCCAGAGTTGAAGGCCCGCTGCCAGGCCGGTGAGGCAAGCACCTCACGGTAGGCTTTGTAGGTCCGCTTGGCGATGGCGATGCCGAGCTGGTCGCGCAGCGGTTCGGGCGTCTTGCCCGTCACCGCAACGTCCCAACGGCTGATGAACAGCGACGCCACCGAGGCCACCACCGGGTTAAGCCCGCGTTCGATGCGGCGCTCCACACCGCGGAGGAATGCGCCGGCGGCGGCCAGGTACTGCTCGCGGGAGAAGAGCAGAGTGACGTTGACCGGGATGCCCGCAAAGATGGCTTCTTCGATTGCGGGGATGCCTTCCTTCGTGCCGGGAATCTTGATGAACAGGTTCGGTTGTCCGGCACGCGTGTGCAGGTCTTTGGCCGCCGCCAGGCTGCTGGCGGTGTCGTGCGCCAGCAGGGGCGAAACTTCCAGGGAAACCCATCCATCGACGCCATCGGTGCGGTCGTGGATGGCGCGGAACAGACCGGCGGCGCGCGTGAGGTCTTCGAGGGCCAATTCGAAGAACAGCCCCTCGCCCGATTTTCCTTTGCTCAGCCGTTCGCTGATGGCGGAGTCATACGCGGTGCTTTTGCTGATGGCATGATCGAAAATGGTCGGATTCGAGGTAAGGCCCGTCACCGAATATTCATCGATATAGCGTTTCAGCGTGCCGGTGTTCAGCATGTCGCGGGTGATATTGTCGAGCCAGATACTTTGGCCCAGCTTGTGGAGCGCTTCGGTCGACTTCATCGTCAAACAACCTCCAGAAATCTCTTTGTTGTCTTGGAGTCTTCCTCACACCCAAACGGTTCGCGGATTTTGTAAACCTGCGCACCGGTTGGGTGGCCGGATGGAACCTGATGTCGTGCTTGCACCGCCCGAAAGTTCATCCCGTGGCGCATCATGCCGGCCCCTTCGACGCCAGGGCGCTGTGCACGATCACCTCGGCTTCGGCCAGAATCGCATCAAGATGCGCCTGGCCCTGGAAGCTTTCGGCGTAGACTTTGTAGATGTTCTCGGTGCCGGACGGCCGGGCCGCGAACCAGCCGCCGGCGGTCACGACTTTCAAACCACCGATCGGAGCATCATCACCAGGCGCGCGGGTCAGTTTGGCGATGATGGGCTGGCCGGCTAAGGTGGAGGCGGAAACCGCCTCGGGGGTCAAGTCGCGCAAACGGGCTTTCTGCTCGGGCGTCGCGGGCGCATCGACGCGCGTATAGAGCGGTGCGCCGAACTGTGCGGTCAGCTCGCGATAATGCTCGCCCGGATCTTTGCCGGTTCGGGCGGTGATCTCGGACGCCAGCAGGTCCATAATCAAGCCGTCTTTATCGGTGGTCCAGACGCCGCCATCGTGGCGGAGGAAACTGGCTCCGGCGCTCTCCTCGCCGCCGAAACAGCACCAGCCGGCCAGCAGGCCGGGAACAAACCATTTGAACCCGACGGGGACTTCATACAGTTTGCGGTTCCGGCTTTCCACCACTTTGTCGATCATGCTGCTGCTGACCAGGGTCTTTCCGACTGCGACACTCGGCAGCCAAAGGGTCCGATGGGTGAGCAGGTAGCGGATCGCCACGGCAAGATAGTGGTTGGGGTTCATCAGACCCGCCGACGGCGTGACAATGCCGTGACGATCGGAATCCGGATCGTTCCCGAAGGCCACGGTGTACTTGTCTTTCAGCCCCACGAGCCTCGCCATGGCGTAGGGGCTGGAGCAATCCATGCGGATGACACCATCGTGATCGACCGTCATGAAGGAGAAAGTAGGGTCGATGGTCCGGTTCACCACCGCGATGTCCAGATGATACTCCGCATTGATGGGATCCCAGTATGGCTCGGAAGCGCCGCCCAGCGGATCGACGGCCAGCTTGAGGCCCGCGGCGCGAATGGCATCCATATCCACGACGTTGCGCAGATCGCGGACGTAGGGCAGCACGAAATCCTGCTGGTGGGTGGTAGATGCCGCCATGGCGGTGGCCAAAGGCAATCGCTTCACGCCGGAGTTCTTCGCGCGCAGCAGTTCGTTGGCGCGGTTCTCCACCCATGTGGTGACATCGACGTCCGCCGGTCCGCCGGTGGGCGGATTGTACTTGAATCCTCCGTCCTGCGGCGGGTTATGTGAGGGAGTGATGGCGATTCCGTCCGCGAGGTGCTGCTTGCGGCCGCGATTGTAGGCCAGGATCGCACGCGAAATCACCGGCACCGGGGTGACGCCGTTGTCCTGTTGAATGACCGTATCGACGCCGTTGGCGGCCAGAACCTCTAACGCCGTCCGCTGCGCCGGATCGGAAACTGCGTGCGTGTCCTTGCCCAGATACAACGGGCCATCGGTGCCCTTGGCGCGGCGGTACTCGCAAATGGCTTGTGTGATGGCGAGAATGTGCGCTTCGGTGAAAGTGCCATCGAGCGAGGTGCCCCGATGGCCGCTTGTACCGAAGCTCACCATCTGGTTCGGATCACTTACATCGGGCCGCCGCTCGAAATACTCGCGTTCGAGCCGCGCCACATCGATTAACATCTCTTTTGGCGCGGGTTTACCGGCCAATGGCGAGACACGTGGTATAGACGATATTTCTACGACAGGATGCATGGCCTTGACCCGATTATGAAGCATCGAAGCAATGAAGGTCGAGCCCAAAGTTAGTTTCGCGTAACTTTGGCGTAAGTACGGTCACGCGGCCGGGTTCGCGAACAGCCGCAATCGTGCACTGACTACCGCTTCGATGGATGTTACGGCCGCGGGCAGGATCTTGTAAGGTACGATTTCATCCTTTCTGGCGGCCAAACCCTGCTCCAAGCCGCGCCTCCAGGCAAGCCGCAGCTCGGTGTTGATGTGCACAATGTTGATCCCGGCGCGAATGGCGGCCTTAAGATCATCGTCCGAGGTTCCGGAGCCGCCGTGCAGGGTCAGCGGAACACCCGCCGCTCGTTTAATCTCACGAATCCGGTCGATTTGCAGATGCTTCTTCTCTTGTCCGCTCACCATGCTCTTACGCATGCCGTGAGAATTTCCGACCGCGGGCGCGAGGACATCGACGCGTGTCTCGGCGACGAACTGGCGCGCCTCGGATGCGGTGGTGAGAGGCGCGGCCGGGCGTGGCGCATCCTCATGAATCTCCGATCCGGTTCCGATGTCGCCGATTTCTCCCTCCACCAAAACCGCTGGGTTGATGGCCTTCAGCGCTTCCACCGCGGCTTTGGTTTGCCGCGCGTTTTCTTCGATCGGCAACGACGAAAGATCGAAGACCACGGCATCGAATCCGGCCTTCACCGCTTCCACGGCTTTGGCCAGCGAGTGGGTGTGATCGGCGTTGAGAAACAGCGGGTAATCGAATTCCTCGCGCAGGCTCTCCACGAGGGCGGCGAGTTGTCGCGTTCCCGCGAAAGCCCGCTCGCCCTCGGAAGCCCCCACCAACGCCGGAGCGTGCAACTCAAGCGCCGCCTCGAAGACTGCTTTCAGCAAGACCAGATCGGCAACGTTAAAGTGGCCGAGGGCCGCGCCCTCATTCTGTACCTGTTGTAGGACTTCGCTGAGTTTTCGCATGGCTGGTTGCATTCATGCACTTCAACTGCCGCACGCATTGCCCATGAATGGATTGGCCTTCAGTGGCAGGTTTTCCAATGGCAGGCCGGCGCTGGTGTCCGCCTTTCGACATTTGACACTGACCGGCGTGTCAGAAGCCGAAATGATGCGGGTTCCGGCCGATCAGCATGGCCGCAAACACCTTCGGCACGAACTCGCGGGTTTCGAGCGGCAGCGCCTTCACGCGATAGAGGTACCAGAAATTGCGCTGCTCGATGGGGTCGCGCACGGTCTTCATGACCGCCTGCTTCACTTTCGTGGCGCCGCTGTTGTACGCCGCCAGGGCCAGCATTACGGAGCTGCCGGTTCCGAAATCGAGGATCAGGTCGCGGAGGTACGTGCAGCTCGCGCGCGTCGATTTGATCAGGTTCCTGCGCTCGTCCACCTGGCCATCCACCCGTAGGCCAAGCGCCCTGGCGGAGGCCACCGTGAATTGCCAGGGTCCCACCGCACCGGCGCTGCTGGCGGCGCCGTCTTCGAGCGCGCTTTCCACGATCGGGATGTAGGCGAGGTCCACCGGCAGTTGCTCTTCTTTGAGCATCTGGCGAATGGTTTGAATCTGGCCGTTGGCCTGGCCAAGAGCACGAGCGATGTTGGGGCGGTCGGGACCCTGGTCCTGCTCGATGTAGTGGTTCACGCGATCCACGAAATCGGGCGGAATGCTGTACACTTCGGCGCCGAATTCGGCCATCAGCGAGTGGAGTTCGCGGGTGACAAAGCTGCCCTGCGAATCGGTCCCGCCCAAACGGTAAAGCAGGCTGCGCTGCAGAGATTCAGCCTGGTCCTGGTAATCGCTGAGCCGCGAAAGCAGGCGGTCGGTCTCCCCGTTGTCGTTGGATTTCTGCAACTCGGCTTCGAGCTGCTGGATGTGGGCATCGATGGCGTGCTTCTCGCGCTTCATCGCGGTGATCTTCCAGACGCCCAGCGAAGTCACCGTCACCAGCGCCAGCAGCAGCGAATAGCCGATGATGCGAAAACGGCGGCGGCTGTGCTGAAGGGCCTGCTCGATGACACCCCGCATGATGGTCATCGTCTGCCCGCCGGCGCCAAAGGCGCGCATGTGGCGGGCGCGGCTTACGGCGATGGCGAGGAGGTTCTCATGGGTCGAGAGTAGCGGTTCCGCGGCGGCGTTGGTGTGCACGATCGAGGCCGCCGGAGCCATCGCCGTCATGGAGATTTCGATGGTGCTATCCAGGCTCGCCGGCGCCGTGTCTTCCAGGACCAGTGCAAATTCGGGGCCCTGGCTGCCGAGCTGAATGATCCCAGGAGGCGAGATTTCGGCGGTGGTGATGCGCTCGCCGTTGACCCAGGTGCCATTGGTGCTGCCCAGGTCGCGCACTGAGCAGGCCGCGCCGTTCCGTGAGATCTCCACATGATAGAGCGAAACGGTAGCCGCATCGGCCCCGCCCACCACCACGTCGTTATCCGGGGCGCGGCCGATCCGGGTGGCGCCCTCCGGCATGGGGAACCGGGTTCCCGCCAGTGGACCGGAGCGAGACAGCAGCCATCCTTTCGCCCGATACTCTGCCGTTGCCTGCTGCGGCATGGAACCATCCTCAGAGTAGCGCGGGGCGCCCGATGGCACATTTTCGGGCATGTTTACTTTCAGGGTATCAACCTGGATTGCCGCTCGCGACGCCAGGCAGGCACGGATGTGCGAAAACTCACAGACCGGAGCCCTGGCGGAAACCCCGGAAGCGCCCCGGCGCACATGTGGTAGCTTTCTCCTCATGGACAATCACACCGTCGTGGTATTGGCAGCCCCCAACGAACCGCAGCTCGGCATGCTCGAAGAACTGCCGCCCGAGACCACTATCGCAGCCGGAAACGCAGCCCAGGCGTTTGAGCGCGCGGCTCCCGATGCCGACGTCATCTTCAACTGGTCGGGTTCGGGCGCGCTGCTGCGTGAGGTGTTCGGCATGTGCCCGCGGGTTCAATGGGTTCACTCGCGCGCCGCCGGGCTCGATAGCCAGCTATTTCCCGATCTGGTCGCCAGTCCCGCGGTGATGACCAACGGCAGCGGCGTCTTCAGCCCGCCCCTGGGCGAATTCGCGCTGGCGGCCATTCTGTATTTCGCCAAGGACTTCCGCCGCATGATCCGCAGCCAGCAGGCCGGCATTTGGGACCAGTTCGACATTACCGAAATCGCCGGCCAGACCGCCGGGATCGTGGGCTACGGCGATATCGGCCGCGCGGTGGCCGCCCGCCTGAAGCCCATGGGCCTGGATGTGCTGGCGATGAAACGCCACGGCCCGCCGCTCTATCACGTGGACCCCCTGGTGAGCCGCATTTTCGGCCCGGAAGCGCGCCTGGAGATGATGGCCCGCTGCGATTACGTGGTCGTTTCCGCGCCCCTCACGCCCGAAACCAAGGGCATGATCGGCGCCGCGGAGTTCGCCGCCATGAAACCTACCGCGGTGGTGATCAACGTGGGCCGCGGCCCGGTGATTGACGAGGCCGCTCTGATCGATGCGCTGCGCGCCGGCCGCATCAAAGGCGCCGCGCTGGACGTGTTCGACACCGAACCCCTGCCCGCCGGGCATCCCTTCTACAGTCTCGAAAACCTGCTCCTTTCGCCGCACTGCTCGGACCATACGCCCGACTGGCTGGAGCGTGCCATGCGCTTCTTCCTGGACCAGTTCGAACGCTTTCGGAAGCACGAGCCGCTGCGCAGCGTGGTCAACAAGCAGTTGGGGTATTGACCGCTGGCGGACCAGGGCGATTCCCACTGGCCCAATCGTGCGGGTGTATACCTGTTCTATGGGAAGCCCCAGCTTTATCCCCACCGCCGACGCCCTGCGCACGGTGGCGCGCGATCTGCGATATCACCCCTCCACCGTGGAGCATCCGCGCCGGCTCAGCCCGGCGCAGGTGGCGGCCTTCAACCGTGACGGGTATCTGACCGCGATTCCGATCTTCGACGCGGCTGAAATGGCCGGTATCCGCCGCTACTTCGACGATCTCCTGGCGCGCACCCTGGCGGCGGGCGGCAGCAGTTACTCCATCAGCACCGCGCACCTGCGCTACGGCCGCGTTTACGATCTGCTGGCCGATCCGCGAATCGTGTCGTACGTCAAGGATCTGCTCGGTGAGGACGTCATCGGATGGGGATCGCACTTCTTCTGCAAGATGCCCGGGGATGGCAAACGCGTCTCCTGGCACCAGGACGCCAGCTACTGGCCGCTGACGCCATCGAAGGCCGTCACCGTCTGGCTGGCCATTGACGATGCGACCATCGAAAACGCCTGCATGCGGTTTATACCCGGCACGCATTGGTTCGGCCACCTGACCTATACGCTGACGGAAGACGACGACAGCAACGTGCTCAACCAGACCGTTGCCGGCGTAGAGCAGTTCGCGGCGCCGGTGGATAACCAGCTTCGCGCCGGCGAGATTTCGATGCACAGCGACCTGCTGGTGCACGGCTCGGAAGCCAACGCCTCCACACGCCGCCGTTGCGGGCTGACGCTGCGGTATTGCCGCGCGGAGGTTCGCGCGGAGTTGGGTTGGAACGCCAAAGGCGTGGTGGTCAGCGGCAGCGACCCCTCCGGCCATTGGGCCAACCCGCGGCGTCCGGAGATGGATTGAAGCGGCGGGACAGCGCGCCCGTTTTCAACGCAGCCAGGGAGCCGGAGACTTCTACGAAATCCGGAGCGAGCCGGCCGCGGGCATCGTGGCCGCAGCCTCCGCAACCGGCCGCTTGGCAGAAAGCTGCGTCTCCACGCGCACCAGGCCCACAGTCCCGCGTTCCAGCCCGCACCGGCTGCGTACAATAGAAGATGATGCTGCCAGGGCTCCTTTTCTTTTTCTCCGTAGTCAACGATGTGCGCGTCTCCATCGCGCGGCACGATCTGGCTTCCGCGCAGGAGGCCGCGCGGGCCTATCAGTCCCAAGCCGGCGCCACTCCGGAATTGGCGGCGGCGCTTTCCTGGATCGCCCGCGGCGAGTGGGATTCCGGCCAGCTTCCGCAAGCCGACCGGTATGCCACGCAGGCGCGGAAGATGGCGCTAGAGCTGTTGGGCATGCGCAAGCTGGATGCCGACCCCTGGCTGCCGACGGCGGTGGGTGCCGCCATCGAGGTCCACGCCGAGGTGCTGGCGGCCGAGGGCCAACGGCCGGAAGCCATCGCCTACCTGCGCCAGCAGTTGGGCGTCTTCGGCGCCACTTCCATCGGCGAGCGCATTCGCAAGAACCTCAACCTGCTCGACCTGGTGGGCCACCCCGCCCCGGCCCTGGATTCCAGCGATTGGCTCGGCGTGCGGCCTCCTCCGCTGGCCAGCCTGCGCGGCCACCCCGTGCTGCTGTTTTTCTGGGCGCACTGGTGCGTGGATTGTAAGGGCGAAGCGCCGATCATCGCTTCGCTCATGGCCACCTATGCTCCCAGGGGATTGAAACTGGTGGCGCCCACCAAGCTGTACGGCTACGCCGCGGGGGGAGATCCGGCCGCCCCGGCCGCCGAAAAGCAGTACATCCAGAAGGTCCGAACGCAATATTACCCGGCTCTGGCGGCCACGCCGATTCCTATGAGCGCGGCCAATTTCCTCAATTACGGGGTGAGCACGACTCCCACGATCGTTCTGGTCGATGCCACCGGCGTGGTGCGGTTCTACCATCCCGGCGCAGTCAGCGAGGCGGAGCTATCCCAGCGGATTCAAAAGCTTTTCGCCCGATAGCGGCGGTTCAAGCCGTGCGGCGCCGCCGGGGGTCCTGTTTCGCCTGAAACTGCTCATAGGCCCGCAGCGACTCGATGAGTACATCAATCGCCGAACGGCGCGCATACAAGTAATCGAGGTGCTTCTTGAAAGCATGCGTGCTTTCGACGCGAACAACGGGCTTCTTGGCCGACGGCATAGCCACAGATTTACCAGAAGTGCTAAGAAAATTCAATAGAAGGCCTAGTACTATCCACATTAAAGTAGTAACCCCCCGCAAATGGGGGTATCTATCTCTAAACCATAGTTAATATTCGAGTAATATCGAGATTCGGTGTTCGTCGTATGGTACTAGCAGGGGGGGATTGCCGTGGTTCGGAGCGATCGGCGAGCCGTCGGGTGCCTGCAACGTCCCGGAGTGGTACCGATAGATATAGTCGGGGTCCTTCAGGACATTTCCGGTAAGAACCGCCACCACGTCGGCGTCCGGATGCATGGTTCCAGCGGCCACCAGTTTGCGGATTCCCGCCAGGGTGGCGGCCGAAGCCGGCTCGCAGCCGATGCCGCATTGGCCGATCACCGCCTTGGCGTCGGCGATCTCCTGCTCGGTCACCTTTTCCACCACCCCGTTCGAGGCCGTCACCTCGTGGAGCGCTTTCGGCCACGAAACCGGATCGCCGATCTTGATGGCGGTGGCCAGCGTTTCGGGGTGTTCCACGCGCGGCAGGGTGCCGCGATCGCCGCTATGCAGCAGCTCGTAGAACGGCGCCGACCCTTCGGCCTGGATCACCGCCAGCCGCGGCAGGCGCCCGATCAAGCCCCACTGCTGCATTTCCCGCAGCCCCTTGCCGAAGGCCGAGGTGTTGCCCAGATTGCCTCCCGGAAGCACCACCCAATCCGGCTCGCGCCAATCGCGCTGGTCCATCATTTCCAGCATGATGGTCTTCTGGCCCTCGATGCGAAAGGGGTTGATGGAGTTGAGCAGGTAGATTCCCAGGCGTTCGGCGATCCGGCGGACCAGGGCCAGAATCTGGTCGAAGTTGGCGTCCACCTGCAGGGTGCGCGCACCGTACTCCAGCGCCTGCACCAGCTTGCCGTGGGCGATGTTGCCGTGGGGCAGGAAAATCACCGGCTGGAGTCCCGCCGCGCTGGCGTAAGCCGCCATGGAAGCCGAGGTGTTGCCGGTGGAGACGCAGGCCACCCGTTGCATCCCCAGGCGCAGGGCTTGGGCCACTCCGCAGGTCATGCCGTTGTCTTTGAACGAGCCGGTGGGGTTGAATCCCTGGTGCTTGAACACCAGGCGGCGGAGACCGCCGAAGCGCGCCGCGCGGGGGGCATCCAGCAGCGGCGTGCAGCCCTCGCGCAGGGTGACCACGCGGCTGTAATCGGGCAGAAACGGGATGAACTCGCGATAGCGCCAGACGCCGCTCTGGTCGAGAGGATCGTTCGAGAGCCGCCGCTCGCGCCACAACTTCTTGAGCGCCGAGGGTGCGGTTTCCGGCGCGCCATAAACCGCTTCCAGCAGCCCGCCGCAGCGCGGGCAATTGTAGATCGCTTCGGTGATGGGGAAGCGGGCGCGGCAGCGCTCCTCGAAACAGGCCAGCTCGGCGGTCATGGAAAGTCAATTATAGCGAGGCGAGGCGAACGAAAAACCTGACGCGGAGACGCGGAGACGCGGAGAAGAACGCGGAGAAAGCGTTGGGGCGTTTGCGCGTCAACCGCCGCGGCCCTACAGGGGATGCGCCAATGGGTAATCCACGCTGCGCAGCAGCCACTCGCGGTTCTCGCGCACGTCATCGGTGAGGCGGCTGACTAAGTTGGCCCGGTCTTCGAACAGGCGGTAGCCCGCGCGCGGGCGCAGATAGCCGCGGGCTTTCGGTTCGCGGGCGAAGAGTGCCTCGGCGCCCTCGGCCGCGGCCTGGCGCTCGAAGCGCGCGCGGTTGTCCAGCAACGCCTTCACCAGGAATGGCATGGCCATAGAGTAATCGGCCTGCATGCTCTCGGTGGTCTGCAAATAGGTGTCCTTGTCCACCTTGCCCCAGGTGACGGCTTCGGCCGGCGGGCAGGAAGAGAGCGAACCATCGGTCACCGGCGCAGTGACAATCTGCACGTCGAACTGATAGCCGCGCACATTCGGCAGCCCCAGCACCTGGCCCAGCGCCGGCTCGGGTTGCAGGTTGTAATTCTTGGGCACGCCGCCGCCCAGAATCACGGTGGCCAGCGCGTGCACGGGGTGGTCGAACAAACCCCAGCGGTGGTAGGCGCAGGCTTCGAAGACCTCGGCGTGCAGGTCCAGGTCGAAGGCGTAGCTTTCCACGAGGCCGGCCTGCCGCATGGCCCACAGCTTCATGGAATTCAGAAACACGCTGCCATCGCCCGGCGCGCCCACGAACACCGGCAGGGCCATCCGCCAGCAGGTGGAGAGCAGTCCCGGCGCCACGCCGTTGCGTTCCTCCTGCGCGGCGTAGTAGCGGCCCAGCAGGTAGCGCAGCTCCGTGCCGGTCATCCTGCGCTGGAACTCGGGGCGCGCCAGGACGGCCGAAAGGTAGCGGTCCTGGTCCAGCAGCACGCCTTCATCGAAGGCCATATCGGTAACGCGGATGGTGCCTTCCTCGCGCAGGGCGGCATCGTCGCTCGCGATGGGGACTTCGTGGACCGGCCCCGTGCGGTAGGCATCCAGGCTGCGGTGGCCATCGTGATAGCAGACCGCGTCGGTGGTCGAAAGATACGCCACCCAGCCGCTTTCGAGCAGCGGCAGCAGCCACGCCTGGTGCTGCCCGGAGACGGTCACCGGTCCGGAAATCGCCAGCGTGAGCGGACAGCCCATGCCGATGGCGCGGTCCAGAATGCCGTAGATGCGCCGCAGGTAGGCGCCGCCGAAAGCCGGCAGGCAATGGGTGAACAGCTCGTCGAGGGTTTCACATTCATCCACCCGCCGCACCCGGACATAGCGGCGGGCCTTGGCGTGTTCGTGGTCGGTTTCCGCGGGCATCTCTTTGACTATAGCGGAATCGGTATTGGGGCCCCGAACA
>DATJRE010000387.1:0-6762 GCA_035505095.1 Bryobacteraceae bacterium
GGCTACACCCGGTAATTGCCGCAGATCGACACGTCCAGGCCCATCTCGCGGAAAGCCGCCGCCTTAGCGGCCAGCGCCAGGTCGGCCGAGGCCGCATCGCGACCGTAAGCCACCTGCACATGGTTCGATTTGTGCCGCGCCATGAGCTGGTCGCGGGTCACGCCGTCCAGCACGGCGTGCATGATGGGCCATTGCGGCGTGGTAATTCGCCAGCGGCGCTCGGTCTCCTCGGGCGGCAATTCCACAACCTTGGCGCGGCCCAGGTCGGCGCGCAGTACGCCGGCATCGACGAACACGCGGCTCCAGACGATTTCGCCGGGCTTGCTCACGCCTTTCAATCCGCCGCCGCCCAACCGGAAATACATAGGCGGCTGGCGCTCGCTCACCGTGCCCGCATAGCCGCCGATGAAGTGGGCCGGGGGCGCGGCGCCCGAAATCTCGAACACCCAGACGAACTCTTGGTGGCCGTTTACCGGGAAACTCTCGCCGTAGCGTACGTCGTGCAGGGTGGTTTCGGGGGCATAGCCCAGCTCGGTCCAGACGCGGTTGGTGACCAGCGCATCCAGGCCGGCGCACTCGTCCACTTCGTTGAAGTGCGGCAGCGCGCGCCCTTCGTAGAGCACCCGGCCATTGCCGCTGGCCTTCACCGGGGGCCGTTCCACGTTGTTGAGCAGGCCCTCGGCCAGGTCTGAAGCCGGCGCCAGGTCCTTCAAGCCCTGCTGGTATTGAATGCCGATGGCATCGCAGCCGAAATCGTCGGCGATGCGCAGCGCGGCAATGTACATCTTGCATTGCTCGGCAATCTGCTCGTCGGTCAGATCGGTTTCGGGGTTCGATCCGGTGCAAAAGCGCACACCCTTGCGGTCCAGCCACGCGCGCACCGCGGCGGCTTCGAACTCGCTCACCTTCTGCATCTCCGCGTAGAGCGCCGACTGGCTCAGCCGCTCCTTAAACACGCCCGTGGGATGCAGCAGCTCATCGGGGATGATGGCGTTGTACATGCCCATGCAGCCTTCATCGAAGATCCCCAGGATGGCCTTGCCGCGGCGCAGGCCGGCGGCCAGCTTCGTCCCGATCTCTTCGGCGCGGGCGGGCAACTGGAACTCCTTCAGCGGGTGAACGTGGCTCAAATCGTGAGCCACCGGCTGGCCGCCCAGCCAGCGGCGCAACCCGGCGGTGAAGAATTCGTCGGTGAAATTCTCGCTCCACAGGGAGCTGTAGCGGACGCCGGCCTTGGTCATGGAGGCGTTCAAATTGAGCATCCCGACCAGGCCCGGCCATTCGCCGCTCCAGTTGGCCACGGTGAGGATCGGGCCCTGGTGTGTGTACAGCCCGTGCAGCACGTGGTGGCTGTATTGCCACACCGCTTCCACCACCACGAGGGGAGCGTTTGGGGGGATATTGCGGAAGACTTCCATTCCGTATTTCTGGCTGTCGATGAAGCCATGGCCCTTATGCGGGTCGCAGGGATGGCCGCGGCGCACCTCGCTCCCTTCGCGGCGGATGGCATTCATGACGGCTTCTTCGGCGCGCGACTGCGCCGCCCAGCATCTCTGGTTCGCCGAGAGACGCAGGTCGCCACTGGCGATCAGGATTACGGTTTCCGGCATGACCTCATTCTCACACCGCAACGGCCCCGCAGTCCAGCGTATAGGCCCGAATTTAACGCTAAAAACGGCGGATCGTGAGGAAACCGGCCGCCGGTTCCGTCTGGCGGGCCGGGCGGTTTCACCTGGTAGATTCGGGCGCCAAAACCGCGCGGCGGCCGGGCATCACTCGTAGCGCAAGGCCACCACCGGGGAAATGCGTGTGGCGCGCCGCGCCGGGATGGCGGTGGCGGCCAGAACCACGAGGGCCAGCGCCAGCGGCGCCAGCAGAAAGGTGGTGGCGTCCAGGGCGCTGACGCCGAACAGCATGGTGTTCAGCAACCGGGTGAGCGCCAGCGCGCCGCCCATCCCCAGGGCGATGCCTGCCAGCGCCAGCCCAGCCCCCTGCCGCGCCACCAGGCGGAGCACTTCGCCGGGGCGCGCGCCCAGCGCCATGCGGATGCCGATTTCCTGGGTGCGCTGCGCCACCGAATAGGCAATCAGGCCGTAGATACCCACGGCCGCGAGCAGCACGGCGATAGCGGCGAAGAAGCCCAGCAGGGCGGTATCCAGGCGCGGCTCGGCCACATCCCGAGCCATCTCCTGCTGCATGGTGGTCACCTCCGCCACCGTGGCCGAGGAACTGGCCGCTTGCACCGCCTGCCGCAGCGCGGGCGCCACCGGGCCGATTCCGGGCGCCGTCCGCACCAGCAGGTAGAGGCGCGGCGCGTAGCTCTGGCCGAGCGGCATGTAATAGGCTGCGTCGGAATCCTGGTCGCGGCGTCCCAGGTATTTGACATCGCCCACTACGCCGACGATCTGCATCCATTGGTTTCCCAACTCAGCCCCACTCTGGCGGATGCGCTCGCCGATGGGGTCCCGGCCCGGAAAGAACCGCCGCGCCATGCTCTGGCTGATGATGGCTACCGGTTGCCCGTTGGGCGTATCGTGCTCCGTGAAGTAGCGGCCGCGCAGCAGCGGAGTCTGGAGCGCCTGGAAATACTCCGGGCTCACGGTCACGTCCGAGACGATGGGGTTGATCTCTCCGGCCGCCACCGCCTGGCCCTCGATCCCAAAAGTATCCGCATCGCCCTGCCGATCCGGCGGCAAGGCATCCGTCACCGCCGCCATCTCCACGCCGGGCACCTGGCGCACGCGCCGCAGCACTTCCTCATAAAACGGCACGCCCGTATTGGGATCGCGGAATTTCGGATCGCCGGGCGAAATGAGGGCGCTCCAGAGACGGTCCGCGGGCGCTGAGAACCCGCCGCTGACGCGTTCCAGCCGCGCGAGGCTGCGCAAGAGAAGGCCGGCCCCCACCAGCAGCATCAGCGACAGCGCGATTTCCGCGGTGACCAGAACCGAGCGCGTGCGGCGGCGTGCCCGGCCGGAACTGCCCCTGCCGCCCTCTTTGAGAGTGGTGCTGAGGTGGGCGCGGGCATTCTGGAGGGCCGGAAGGATCCCCGCCAGCATGCCGGCGACGACGGAGATGGACAGCACGAAGGCCAGGGCGCGCCAATCCAGGCGCACCGAGTCGATCATGGCGAGGTTGCCGGGATTCCAGGCGCGCAGCAGCGCGATGGCGCCATAAGCCAGCAGCATGCCGGCTGCGCCCCCGGCGATGGCCAGGAGCGTGCTTTCCACCAGCAACTGACGCACCAGGCGCAAGCGGCCGGCGCCCAGGCTGAGCCGCAGGGCCATCTCGCGCTCGCGCACGGTGCCGCGCGCCAGCATCAGGTTGGCCCCGTTGACCACGGCGATCAGCAGCACCAACCCCACCGCGCCGATCAGCACCAGCAGTGCCTTGCGCACCCGCGGATCGCCGATCACCCAATCGCGCACCCCCAGCATCGGCAGCGTCAGGCGCTTGTAAATGGGATTCTGCCGCATCATGCGCATGGCGATGGCGCTGGTCTCGGCGCGCGCCTGCGCCATGGTCACCCCCGGCTTCAGCCGCGCCAGGCCGCGATAGAACCACGGGCCATAGCGCGTGGGCGGCGCCAGCTTCAGGTTGATCCAGGCCTCCGTATCCTCATGTGGGAATCCCACCGAGCGCGGCGCCACGCCGATCACGGTGTACGGAAGGCCGCCTACCAGGATCGACTCCCCCAGCACGTTGGGATCGGCCCCGAAGCGCCGGCGCCACAGCCGCTCGCCGAGCACGATGAGCGATGGGCTGGTGGGAGAATCCTCGCCCGCGGCGAAGGCCCGCCCGAGAATCGGCTGAACCGCCAGCGCCCGGAAAAAGCCGCTGGTCACCACCGCGCCGCGCACCGGTTCGGCCGGCCCCTGCGGCCCGCCGATATCCAGTTGCGTGGTCGAAAACAGCGAGGGTTCCAGGAAGACGTGGTTGCCCGCCTGCCAGGTTTGGAAATCGCGCAGGCACAGGGTGCCGAATTCGAAATCGCGCGGGTAGTAGTGCAGGCAGACCACCGCCAGGCGGTCGGCCTGCGGATACGGCAGCGGCCGCACCAGCACCCCGTAGACCACGCTGAACATGGCGGTATTAGCGCCGATGCCGAGCGCCAAGACGAGGGTCGTGGCGGCGGCAAAGCCAGGACTGCGGCGGAGCGAGCGTAGGCCGTAGCGGATGTCGCGCGTGAGTTCTTCGAGCAGGCGGCCTATCCTTGCCTGCCGCACTTCTTCTTTCACCTGCTCCACGCCGCCCAGTTCCAGGCGCGCCGCCCGCGCGGCCGCCGCGGGGTCGAAACCGGCGCGCTGGAATTGGGCAGTCAACCCGTCCAGGTAAGCACGCAGTTCCTGGTCCAGATCGCGTTCCACCGCGCCCGTGTGCCGCAGGTTCCGCCAGAGGCTCCGCAGGCGCTTCAGCCAGTTCACCGCGCCGCTCCTACACCGCGCGCAGCGCGCTGCGCATGGCCACGGCGATGGTTTCCCACTGGCGCGTTTCGGCCTGAAGCTGCCGCCGGCCCGCGGCGGTCAGCCGGTAAAATTTGGCGCGGCGGTTATTTTCGCTCTCGCCCCAATAGGACGCCAGCCACCCAGCCTCTTCCATCCGGTGCAGCGCCGGAAACAGCGACCCCGGCTTCACCTGAAAAGTGCCTTTGGTGACCTGCGCGATGCGGTTCGCAATCCCCAGCCCGTGCATTTCCGCGAGCGCCAGCACTTTCAGAATCAGCAGATCGAGCGTTCCCTGGAGTAAATTGGCCTGGCTGCCTGGCATGTATACCTCGTATCGAGAGTCTATAGGAAGTCTACGGGCGCTCGTATAGAATGTCAATAGGGAAACAGAGCGGGCCGCGCCCTGTTAGACTATCGGTTTCATGGAACAGCGCACACTCCTGCACACCGATCTGACGGTCTCCCGCGCCTGCTTCGGGACCATGACTCTTGGCAAGCCCTGCGACGTGGCCTACTCCGGGCGCCTGGTGGATGCCTGCATGGACCACGGCATCAATTTTTTCGACACCGCCAACATGTATCAGAAGGGCGTGGCCGAATCGATGCTGGGCGAAATTCTGAAGGGCCGCCGCAACCGCGTGGTGCTGGCCAGCAAAGCCGCCTGCAAAATGGGTTCGGGGCCCGATGAAGGCGGGCTGTCGCGCGCCGCCCTGCTCAAGGCCCTCGACGCCACGCTCCAGCGCCTCCAGACCGATTACCTGGACCTCTACTACCTGCATTTCCCCGACTGGTCCGTGCCTGTCGAAGAGACGCTCGAAGCCATGGACCAGGCCGTGCGCGCAGGCAAGGTGCGCTACCCCGCCAGCTCCAATTACGCCGGCTGGCAGGTGGTGCAGATGCTCTGGATCTCCGCCGAAAAGGGCTACCGGCCGCCCTACGTTTCGCAGCCTATGTACAACCTGCTGGCGCGCGCCATCGAAGCCGAGTACCTGCCCATGTGCAAGCAGTTCGGCGTCTCCACGGTGGTCTACAATCCGCTGGCCGGCGGCCTGCTCACCGGCAAGCAGCAGATCGAGCGGCCCATCCCCGGCACGCGCTTCGACAACAACCAGTTGTACCTCGACCGCTATTGGCACCCCGCGTATTTCGCAGCCGTGGACGAGTTGCGCGCCATTGGAGAAAAGGCCGGCCGCAGCCTGGTGGATCTCTCCCTGAGCTGGCTGCTGCACCACACCGCCGCCGATTGCGTGATTCTGGGCGCCTCCCGCATGGAGCAATTGGAGCAGAACCTGGCCGCCCTTGAAGCCGGTCCGCTGCCCGAGGACGTAGTGAAAGCCTGTGACGCCGTCTGGCGCAACCTGCGGGGGATCACGCCGAAGTACAACCGATAGCGGGCGGGTGGGGGCCCGATTCACCGCGGAGACGCGGAGGGCGCGGAGGAAGCGCGGAGAAAAAACGGGGAGAAAAACAGGGAGAACAACACTTGCGGTCTCGTGGAAGGGGGAGGTTGGTGTTCTGTTTCTTCTCCGCGCTTCCTCCGCGCCCTCCGGGCCTCCGCGGTGAGACGGGCCCCACCCGCGGTGACACCGGCCCCCGCCGTACAATGAAATCACATGCCCCCTCCGCGCCTGGAGCTTCGCGCGGTCTCCAAGGTGTACCGCAATGGAGGCCAGCCGGTCGAGGTTCTTCACGACATCTCCCTCACCGCCGCCGCCGGCACCATCACCGCGCTGGTCGGCCGCAGCGGATGCGGCAAAACCACCCTGCTCAACCTCGCCGGCGCGATGGATTTCCCCACCAGCGGCGAAGTCCGCATCGAGGGTCTGTGCACCGCCTCGCTCTCCGAAACCCAGCTCACCGCCCTCCGCCGCACCCGCGTGGGTTTCGTGTTTCAGTTCTTTCAACTGCTGCCCACGCTCACCGTCCTGGAAAACGTCGAGTTGCCGCTGCTCCTCGCGCGCACGCCGCGTTCGGCCGCCGCCGCGCTCGACCGCCTGCGCTGGGTGGGCCTGGAAGATAAAGCCGCCAGCCTGCCCTACCAGCTTTCCGGCGGCCAGATGCAGCGCGTGGCGGTGGCCCGCGCGTTGGTTCACTCGCCCGACCTGCTGATCGCCGACGAGCCCACCGGGAACCTGGACAACGCCAGCGGAGACCAGGTGCTGGCCCTCCTGCGCGAAAGCGCCGCCCGCTTTGGCGCGGCCGTCCTGCTGGCCACTCATAGTGCCGAAGCGGCGGCCATCGCCAACGTGCGCGTGAACCTCAAAGACGGCCGCATCGTGGCCGTCGAACACGCATGAAGCTCTTCCGCAGCCTGGTC
>DATJRE010000388.1:0-20722 GCA_035505095.1 Bryobacteraceae bacterium
AGAGTGTGAAGAATCGCGCCAAGCAACCCATCGGCGAAGAGTCTTCACAGTGGAAGCCGGCTTGCACCGTGTAAGCTTCCAGGGCTGCCGCAGGCGGCGACTCGCGCGCGCAACCCGCGGAGGTCTGGTGTGGCGAAGCACCTTCGAGACGATCCGGTCCACATTCCGTCCTCGACCTACCGGCTGCAGATGAACCGCCATTTCACCTTCCGCCAGGCCATGGAGCTGGTGGAGTATCTGCACGCGCTGGGAATCGGGGACTGTTATCTTTCGCCTTTCCTGATGGCGGCGCCGGGCAGTCTGCACGGTTACGATGTGACCGACCCGTCGCGCATCAATCCTGAAGTCGGCACGCGCGAAGACCTGGAGCGCTTCAGCCGGAGCCTGAAGCAGCGCGGTATGGGAATCCTGGCGGATGTCGTTCCCAATCACATGTGCATTGACGATGCGGCCAACCAATGGTGGTGGGACGTGCTGGAAAACGGCCCCAGCTCGCCCTATGCCCGCTACTTCGACATCAACTGGAATCCGCCCAAACGGGACCTGGTCAACAGGGTGCTGCTGCCCATTCTGGGCGATCAATACGGCCGGATTCTGGAAGACCAGCAGATTGCCGTCATCTACGATCGCGGCGGTCTTCTGGCCACGGTGTACCAGAAGCCGCTTCCGCTGGCGCCGCGCTCCTGGGCGCTGGTGCTGCAACCGGCGGCCGACGCGCTGAAGCGGAGGCTGGGCGAAAGCCACGAGCACGTGCTGGAACTGGAGAGCATTCTGACGGCTCTTTCCCACCTGCCCTCTGCCAATGAATCTGACCCCACCAAGATCCACGAGGGGCAGCGCGAGAAAGAAGTCATACGGAAGCGGCTGGCGGCGCTGGTGGAGGCCAGCCCGCCGGCCCGCAAGGAGATCGACACCGCGCTGCGCTGGGTCAACGGCGTGAAGGGCGTTCCCCACAGTTTCGATTTATTGGAGGAGTTGCTGGCGCAGCAATCCTACCGGCTTTCGTTCTGGAAGGTAGCGGCGGATGAAATCAACTACCGGCGTTTTTTCGACATCAACCGGCTGGCCGCCATCCGCGTGGAAGATCCGGAAGTGTTTCAGGCGGTACACGCGCTGATCTTCGACCTCGTGAAGGAAGGCCGCATCGACGGGCTGCGGGTCGATCACTCGGACGGGCTGCGCGATCCGGCTGAATATTTTCGCCGCTTGCAGGCAGCCTGTACGGCAGCGGGCCAATCGCCCGGGCGTTTCTACGTAGTGACCGAGAAGATCGTCACGGGCGACGAAAAATTGCGCCCGGACTGGGACATCGAAGGCAGCACCGGCTACGATTTCCTGAGCCTGCTGAACGGGCTGTTTGTGGACCGCAGCCACCGGCGCGCGTTTCATCACCTGTACGACTCGTTCACCGGCTCATCGCCTTCGGTGGAAGATCTGGCTTACGCAAGCAAGCGCCTGATTCTGCAGACCTCCATGTCGGGGGAGCTTTTTGTGCTGGCCGAAAAGCTGGATAAAATCTCCGAAGAGCACCGCTGGTCGCGCGATTTTACCCTGTCCAGCCTGCGCCACGTGCTGCGCGAAACGATTGCCTGCTTTCCCATCTACCGGACCTACATCACCGACCAGGTGGCCCGCCCGGACCCGGAGGACGAACGGTACATCCGCAGCGCCATCGCGCGCGCCAAGCGCCGCAACCAGTCCACGGACGAATCTATCTTCGACTTCCTGCAACATCTCTTGCTGCTTGAGGACCCCGAAGGAATCGACGATGCGCAGCGCGCCGAGCGGCGCCAGTTCATCATGTCGCTGCAGCAGTTCACGGGGCCGGTGATGGCGAAAGGAATCGAAGACACGGCCTTCTACCGGTATTTTCCGCTGTCGTCGCTGAACGAAGTGGGCGGCGATCCACGCCAGTTCGGGACCTCGCCGGCGGTGTTTCATGCGCGCAATCAGGAACGCTGGCAGTCATGGCCAAACGCGCTGCTGGCTAGTTCGACGCACGATTCCAAACGCAGCGAAGATGTGCGGGCGCGCATCAATGTGCTCTCGGAAATCCCCGCCGAATGGTATCGTGCGCTGTGTTGGTGGCGGGTGCTGAACGCGGGCCACAAGGAAGAAGTGGCGGGAAGCGCCGTTCCCAGCGCTGCGGAGGAGTACCTCTTTTATCAGACGTTGGTGGGGGCGTGGCCGCTGCGCGAGCCCGATGCCGCCGGGCACGAAGAGTTCATTGGGCGGATGGCGGCCTACATGCGCAAAGCCCTGCGCGAGGCCAAGATCGATTCGAGCTGGATCAACCCCAATCTGCCGCATGAAGAGGCCGTCGAGCGGTTCGTGCGCGGTGTGCTGGAGCCGATTCCCGGCAACGCGTTCCTGCGCGAATGCAGCGCGTTTGTCCAGCGGATCAAAGGCGCCGGAATGTGGAATTCGCTCTCCCAGACGTTGCTGAAGATCGCGTCCCCCGGTGTGCCGGATTTCTACCAGGGCAGCGAGATTTGGGATTTCAGCCTGGTGGACCCGGATAACCGCCGCCCCGTGGACTACGCCTTGCGCAAGCAGTTACTCGACAAACTGCGCGAGGAGCAGGCGCACGGAGCCGCCGCGCGGCTCGAAGAGGTCACCCGGGATCCCGCCGATGGGCGCGTCAAACTGTATGTGACCAGCCGCGCGCTGTGTTTCCGGAAGTCCAATCGCGACCTCTTCACCAAGGGGAGTTACATCCGGCTGCGCGCCATCGGACAGCAACAGAATCACGCCATCGCGTTCGGCCGCGTGCTGGGGCGGCAGGCGGCCATAGCCGCGGTGGGCCGCTTCTTCATGGGGCTGGGCGCGGAAAAGGCCACGCCCACCGGCGAGGCTGCCTGGGGGGATTCGGCCCTGCTGCTGCGCCACGATGTTTCGCGCGGGCCGGGGCGTCAGACATGGCGGGAGGTGTTCAGCCAAACCACCATCCAGACCGTCCAGCGCAGCGGCAAACACATGCTGCCGCTGGCGGAGGTATTTGCCCATTTGCCGGTGGCGCTGCTGGAAAGCGTGGAGTGATGGGCATGTGGTCCCTGCGTTTCGGAGCCACCGTGCGGCCGGAGGGCGTGGAGTATCGCTTGTGGGCGCCGCGGCTGCGTAGCGTGCAGGTGATGCTCGGCGAAGACCCCGCCCGCGTGCTCGCCATGCACCCCGAGGACGAGGACGAATTTGCCGTTTTCGCCGAAGGCGGACGGCCGGGCGACGACTACCGGTTTCTGCTGGAGGGCCAGCGGCGGCGGCCCGATCCGGTATCGCGCTGGCAGCCCGGGGGCGTTCACGGCCCCTCGCGGGTGGTGGATCCGGCGGCCTTTGCGTGGGCCGACGGGCAGTGGCGCGGCATCCCGCTGCAGGAATACCGGATCTATGAGCTGCACACCGGCACGTTTACCCGCGAGGGCACCTTTGCCGGCGTCATGGCGCGTTTGCCGTATCTGCGCGAACTGGGCATCACGGCGGTGGAATTGATGCCTGTGGCGCAATTCCCCGGAAGCCGCAACTGGGGCTACGATGGCGTGGGGCTATACGCGCCGCAGTCTACGTATGGGGGACCCACAGGTCTCAAGAGGCTCGTGGATGCCTGCCACCGCGCGGGCCTGGCGGTGGTGTTGGACGTGGTGTACAACCACCTGGGTCCCGAGGGCAACTACCTGGCCGAATTCGGCCCCTTTTTCACCTCGGCGTACCGCACGCCGTGGGGAGACGCAATCAACTATGACGGCCCCGGCAGCGACGGAGTGCGCCGCTACTTCGTGGAGAACGCCCTGTATTGGTTGACGGAGTATCACATGGACGCGCTGCGCCTGGATGCCATCCACGGGATCTTCGATTTCGGTGCGCACCACATCCTGGCGGAAATGGCGGAGGCGTTTACGGCGCAGGCCAGGCTGCTGGGCCGGGCGGCATTTCTGATTGCGGAAAGCGACCTCAACGATGCCCGCGTGATCCGCCCTCCGGCCGTGGGCGGGTATGGCGTCAGCGCCCAGTGGCTGGACGACTTTCATCACGCGCTACAGACCGCCCTGACCGGCGACACCCGCGGATACTTCGCGGATTTCGACGGATTGACGAGTCTCCGCAAGGCCCTTATCCGCGGCTTCGTGTATGACGGGCAGCATTCCCTATGCCGCCGGCGGCGTCACGGCTCGTCGTCCGCGGACCGGCCCGGCGAGCAGTTTGTGGTCTTCACCCAGAACCACGACCAGGTGGCCAACGCCTTCCAGGGCATGCGCTCATCGCGGCTGCTTTCGCTGGAGCAGCAGAAACTGGCCGCCGCGGTGACGATTTTTTCGCCGTTCCTGCCGCTGCTGTTTATGGGCCAGGAGTACGGCGAGACGGCCGTGTTCGATTACTTCACCGATCACGGCGACGCGGCGCTGATCGAGGCCGTGCGCGCGGGACGCCGGAAGGAGGCGGGCGATTTCTTGCACGGCGAGTTCAACGATCCGCAGGCCCCCGCCACCTTCGAGCGTTGCAAGCTGGATTGGAGCCTGCCCGGCGACCCGCCGCATTCCTGGCTGCTGGCGTGGTATCGCGCCTGCATTGCCGTCAGGGCGCGGCATGCCTGTCTCTCCAACTGCCGCAAGTCGCTGGTGCGGGCGGAGGTAGACCCGCAGAGCCGCTGGCTGGTAATGGAACGCCGCGACCCATCCGGAACGCGGGCGCTGCTGGTGGGCAATTTCTCGGCGTTGGCGCAGACGGTCCGCATTCCGTTTCGGGTCAGGCGGTGGTCGTTGTGCCTGTGGAGCGGCGCCGCCTCTTACGGGGCCCGCACCGAAGCGCCGGCCGCGGTCATCGAAGAAGGTGTGCCCGGCGAAGTGAGGATGGCGGGGCACGGCACGGCGCTTTATCTCTCCTGAACGGACGGCCGCAAAGGCACTCGCTCAACCTGCCGCGGCGACGGCTGTGGCGGCTTTCGCCCGCGCCTCGATGCCGTCCGCCGCGGCTTCCCTCTCCGCCCTGCGCTGGCGCGCGATGCCGGCTACAATCTCCAAAATCCCTTTGTCCAACGTAGCGCACACGGTGTTCGGGTCGATGCGCGCCGGCAGATCGAAAAGCCGGAAGAGGCGCTGGCCGAATTCGCAGAAGTGCAGCCGCGATTCGAGGCCCTCGTGGCGGTGCGTTTCCCGGCCCTGGATGAGCAGCGCGCGGGGGCTGGCGGTGATCTGAAGAGATTTGGCGTCGAAGCCCGGCACCGCCACCCGCACCACCAGGTCTCGCGAATTCTCGAACATTTCGGCGTCCGGCTTCCACACCGCCTCGCGTTCGGCGCGCAGCCAGTCGGCCCAATCGTTGCCCACCATCCGTCCGCGGCTTTGGAAGTGGTCCCAGGCGCGATGGCGGATGTCCTCCAGGGATTGCTGGGCCTCCGCCAACAACGTGGAAGAGGCGGCTTCCTGATCGGTAATTCTGGTAATGCAGATTCGCGGTTTCATGCTTTGCCTTTCTGTTCTGCCGATCCGGTTTTAGAAGGATGCGCCTGGGTCACTTCGTCCAGCCGCTGGCAATAACGGCGCAGCCAGGGGCCGAAGGCATCGCATCGATCCGGATCGGCTTTGGACGCGGCATTCCGGGCTGCCTTGCGGGCCCGCAGACGCTTCCATACCAATCGCATCACAGCATTTCCCGCGGGGTCCCCCGAGGCGCGCCACCCGGCTTTCGGCCGGCGGGTGCGCTCCGCCCCGTGTCAATATTTTTCACGGTGTCCATGCACCAGTTCCTGCGCCGCCAGGGCGACGTAAGCGATCGCAAATGACCGGCATTCCACGTTGTCGCACAGCACTACGGCCATGTACAGAAACCCGGCCACCAGCAGAAACAGTTCCCACATCATTCTCTTCGGCATCGCCATCGTAAGCAGGCCGGGCCGCGCCCATCACGCCACGCTCTCCGCGGCGGAACGGGCAGCCGCCACATGCTGCGGCAAAGGCAAGGCCACCTCGATGGTGGTGCCCTGCCCCGGTCCCGAGCTGATACTCAAATTGCCCCCTAAACTCTCCGCGCGCTCCTGCATACCGATCAGCCCCAGGCCGGTCGGACGGGGGGTTCGAAATCCGCGCCCATCGTCGCGGATCATTACCGAAATCCGGCTGCCGGCCGCAAGCACGGTGATCTCCACGGCGCTGGCGCGGGCATGCTTGGATACGTTGTTCAGCGCCTCCTGCACAATCCGAAACACACAGATCTTGTGCTCCTCGGGAAGGTCGTTCGGAAGCCCCTCGGCTCCAATCCGGATGCGCACTCCCGTGGACCTGGATACCTGGTTGGCCTGCCATTCCAGCGCCGCCGCCAGGCCCAGATCGTCCAGCATGGAAGGCCGCAGCAGCAGCGCCATATTCCGCACCATCGCCACGGAACTCTCCACCAGTTCGCGGATGCGGTCCACCCGGGTGCGCAATGCCTGCGGAAAGGGAGCCAGAGCCACTCCCAGATCGTGCAGCTCAAACTGGACCGCCGACATGGATTGGCCGACGGCATCGTGCAGTTCCCGGGAGATATTCTTGCGTTCGTTTTCCTGCGTCTCCACCAGCCGGGCGGAGAGGTTTCGCAGCTCCTGGCGGGCGCCGGAAACCTCCTGCAGGTGGGCCATGGTCTGTCCTTCCAGGCGCAGAATGTGGAGCGCGGTAGCGAACGCCAGCGCCAGGCCGCACAGAAACATGCCGGCAACGGCGATCATGAGCTTGTTCCGCAAGCCGGAGAACATTTCGAACAGCCGGTGATCCCGCTCTACAAGCTGCTGCTGGTTCACGGAGGCGATGGTATCGGCGATGGCCAGCGTGCTGGACCGCCGCGGCAGCACTTCGTCGTGCAGGAACCGGTAGCCTTCCTGGTGGCGCTGCTGCGGGCTCCAGCCCAGCACCGGGTCGAGCGTGCGCCAGTAGTCTTCAATTTCTACCCGCAAGGCGTTGTACATGGCGCGGCCCGCCTGGTCGGATTCGAAGGTTCCGGGCGAAACCATGGATTGGATCTGGCCGTGCGTATCGGCCAGCGCCAGCCGGCTCTGCTCCGCCTTGGCCGGCTCCGGCTCCAGCAGGTAGTCGCGCACGTAGGTGCCGGAAAGATAGATCGCCGACCGCAGCTCATCCAGCCTGGTTTCGCGGCCCAGGAATTCCGTGAGAATGTTCTCGTTGCTGGATTGCAGACGGGAAATCACCGTCACCGCGTTGATCCCGGAGAGCACCAGCAGGGTGAGCAGAACGCCAAATCCGATGGCCAGCGCCATCCTGGTGGTCAGCAATCGCCGCGCCGTCTGTCTGGCCTGGCTTCCGGTAGCCATGGGGCATCCTCAGACCGCGGCCCCCTGGCTGGAAGAGATCACGCCCTTGCGGATGGCGTATAGAATCAGGTCGGCCAGGCTGTGCAGGTTGAGTTTCTGGAAGATATGCTGGCGATGGCAGATCACCGTGGTCGCGCTCAGGTCCAGAATGGTGGCGATTTCCTTGTTGGACTGGCCTTCCGCCAGCAACTGCAGGATCTGCCGCTCGCGGCTGGTCAGCAGGTCGTAGCTGTCTTCCACGTGGCTGGCTTCCAGGTAGCGCATATACTCGTCCGCCAGCACCTTACTCACTTTGGGGCTGAAATAGGCCTTGCCCTGGGAGATGGCGCGCACCGCTTCCACAATCTCGAACTCCGCCGAGCTTTTTAAGACGTACCCGCGCGCGCCGGCCTTCAGGGCATTCAGCAGGTAGCACTCATCGGCATGCACGGTGAGCATGATGAGCTGCACTTCGGGCCGCTTGGCGGAGATCTGCCGGGCCGCTTCCAGCCCGTTCAGAATCGGCATGCTGATATCCAGGATGGCCACATGGGGAAGCTCCCGCTCCGCCAGTTCCACCGCTTCGCGGCCATCCGAGGCTTCGGCTACAATTTCGAAGCCGGGCTCGTGTGCCAGCAGCGCGCGCAAGCCTCGGCGGATGATCGCATGATCGTCCGCGATGAGAATCCGTACAGGGCCCATACAATTTCTTATGACGTCGTTGTTATCTTAGGGCTTGGGCGGTCGCGGAAGGAATACCCTGAATACAGTATTTTTCGCCCCGAACAAGCAGAGAGCCTCGCCCGTTCATATGGCGATCCGTTCCTCCACCGCTTTTTCGAAAAAAATCCTCCAACTCCGGTATGTGCTTGGAGACACCGCTGCCGGTACCATCGATTTCATGGCCCTTGACCTGCTTCGAGAACTGCGCCCTAATAACGGGTATCGCCGCTAATGAATCTTATGTCACCCGACGGCCGGCCCGCCAGCGGTTTGGAGGAACTCCTCCGGTTCGATACCTGCATCCTCTCGAATGCCATCGAGCGGCTGAACGTCCGTCCGCGGAACGAAGGCTTTATGAGCGGCGGCGCGGCCTGCCGCTTCCCGCACCAGCCGCCTGTCGTGGGCTATGCGGCCACCGGCCGGATTCGCAGTTACATGCCGCCGGTCACGGGTAAGTGCTATTACGATCACATCGAATGGTGGCGTTACCTGGTGAGCATCCCGGCCCCGCGCATCGTGGTCCTGGAGGATTTCGACAGCCGGCCCGGGTTCGGAGCGCTGTTCGGCGAAGTGCACGCCCGTATCTGCCGGGCCTTGGGCTGTGTGGCCTATGTCACCAATGGAGCCGTACGAGACCTGAATGCCATTGAACCGCTCGGATTCCAACTCTTCGCCGGCAGCGTCTCGGTTTCGCACGCGTACGCCCATATCGTCGATTTCGGAGACCCGGTGGAGATCGGGGAACTCCAGGTCCAGCCCGCCGACATCCTTCACGGCGACCGCCATGGAATTCTCTCAGTGCCCCGGGAACTCGTCGAAAAGCTGCCCCCGATTGCGGAACGGATCCGCTCGGAAGAGAAAGATTTATTCGCGCTGACGGAAAGCCCTCAGTTTTCCATCGAAGCGCTCGGAGCGAAACTCCAACAATTCGCGGAAAAACAAAAATGCACCTGAATACTACCCGGCACATCCTGCCGGCGGCCGCCGCGATTCTGGCAGCCGTGGCCTCCCAAGGATGCTCCAATTCCAAAGTCGATGCCAGCGGAGCGCAGCCTGAGCCGGTCGCCGTTTCGGTCGGCGTCGCCTCCGTGACCCGCAAGCCTATCGAGCGCCAGATCACGGTTTCTTCAGAGCTGGTTCCTTTCCAGGAAATCGATGTTTATGCCAAGGAGGCCGGTTATCTCAAGGACCTCAAGGTGGACTACGGTACGCACGTGAAGACGGGCGACCTGATCGCCGTCCTGGAAATTCCCGAACTCCAGATTCAGATCCAACAGGATGCCGCCGCGATCAAAGACCGCGAGGATATGGTTAACCAGGAGCAACGCCAGGTGGACCAGGTGAGTGCCGAGGTCAAGCCCGCGGAACTCCAGTACAACCGGCTCAAAGAAGTCGCGCAGACGAAACCGGGCCTCGTGGCACAGCAGGAAGTGGACGATTGGCAGGGCAAATATCTTGCCGTCGCGGCTCAACTGGAAGCGGCCAGGTCCTCTCTCCAGGCCGCCGAGAGCCAGTTGCTGGCGGCCCAGGCCAAGCAACAGCACGATCAGGTTCTGTTCGATTACTCCAAAATCACCGCGCCTTTCAACGGGGTAGTCACCCAGCGCTATGCGAATACCGGCACGCTGGTGCAGGCCGGCACCAGCTCCAGCACTAACGTTCTGCCCATCGTAAAATTGTCCGAGGACGATAAATTCCGCCTGGTCATCCCGGTCCCCGAATCCTATGTGAGATTCATTCACGTGGGCGACCGGGTGGATGTCAGTGTGCCTTCCCTCGACCGTCATTTTCCGGGTACGGTCGCCCGCTTCTCCACTGACGTAGCCGAGGATACGCGCACCATGCACACCGAAGTCGATGTGCTCAATCCCAATCGCGTGTTAATGCCCGGGTTGTACGCGGATGCAACCCTCACGCTGGAACATAAGACCGATGCGCTTGCGGTTCCCTTGCAGGCCATTAGTCACCAGGCCAATGGGGATAGTGTGTACCTGGTGAATGCCCAACACCAGATCGAGGTCCGCCCCATCCGACTGGGCCTCCAGGGAGCCAACTTTGCGGAAGTTCTGTCGGGAGTGAAGGAAGGAGATAGCGTCATCGTGAGCGACCGCTCCGCGCTGAAGGCTGGTAACACCGTCGAGCCGCATCCGGTCGAGATGCTGGAGTACCAACCGCAAGGCCAGTAGCTCAGGAGCCGCTAACCACATGCCTCGATTTTCGATTCGCAATCCGTATTTCATCGTGGTCATTTGTCTTGCCCTGGTCCTGTTGGGGGTGTTGGCCATATTCAGCATGCCCGTGGATTTGTTCCCGCCGATCAACATCCCCCAAGTGGTGGTGGCCACGTTCTTTTCCGGCATGCCTCCGCAGGATATCGAGACCGATATTACCGATCCCCTGGAGCGCTTCTTTACTCTCGCCAGCGGCGTGGACCACTTCGAATCCCGTTCCATGCTCGGCGTCAGCATCATCAAGATCACCTTTCAAGTCGGCACCAGCGCCGATGCCGACGTTACTCAGATCTCCAACCTGGCGCTCGCCGACCTGAAGCGCCTCCCCCCTGGAACGTTGCCCCCGGTGGTGCTGAAATTCGATGCTTCCAGTCTGCCCGTGTGTCTGCTGACCGTGAAGGGCGAAGGACTGACGGAAACGCAGCTTCATGACCTTGCCCAGTTTCAAATCCGCAACCAGATTCCCGGCGCGGTAAAAGGGGCTGTGATACCTCCGCCCTTTGGCGGCAAGTACCGCCAGATTATGGTCTATGTAGACCCATATAAGATGTTCGCCCGGCAACTGAGTCCCATGGATGTGGTCGATGCGGTGAACGCGTCGAATCTGATTCTGCCCGCGGGCGACGTGAAAATGGGGCCCTACGATTACTACGTCTACTCCAATTCGCTGGTGGAGAATGTCAACGATCTGAATTCCGTGCCTGTCAAAACGGTGGGCACCCGCTGGGTCTCGGTCGGCGATATCGGAAAAGCCGAAGACGCCGCGCAGATTCAGTACAACATCGTCCGCGTGGATGGCCAGAAATCGGCCTATGTGCCGATCATGAAACAGGGCGGCAATACCAACACCATTTCCGTAGTGAACGGGATTCGCGACCTCATCCCCAAGTTAGTCGACCTGCCCAAGCAGTTAGTCGCCAGCGTGGTGTTCGATCAATCGGTGTATGTCAAAGAAGCGCTGGAGACCGTGGGGCACGAGGGACTCATGGGGCTGCTTCTTACCAGCCTGATGATTCTGATCTTTCTGGGAAGCCTGCGGGCCACCTCCGCCGTTCTGCTGTCCATCCCGCTTTCGGCCCTCACCGCCGTGGTCGTGCTGTCCTTGATGGGAAGCACCATTAACACCATGATCCTGGGCGGGCTGGCCCTGGCCTTTTCGAGGGTCATCGATAACTCAGTCATCTCGCTCGAAAACATCTACCGCCATCTGGAGATGGGCTCCGCGCCGGCGGTGGCCGCGGAAGTGGGCGGCGCCGAGGTCAACCTCGCCATCCTCGCCGCCACCCTGGTGGACGTCGTCGATTTCTTCCCCGTCACCCTGCTCTATGGAGTCAGCAAGTTCCTCTTCTCGGCGCTGGCCCTGGCCTTCTGCCTGGCGCTGCTGGCGTCGTTCGTGGTGGCCATGACGGTGATCCCGCTGTTCTGTTCGAAGTTCCTTAAAGGCGTACCCGGCGGGCATGGCGCCGGTCATGAGGCCCCCGCGGGCAAATCGCTCTTCGCCAAATTCAACCGGGGCTTTAACCACGGATTCGGCAAAGTTCTCGATTTCTACGAGCGCGCCGTGCGGCGGTCCCTGAAGCATCCGGCCCTGACGGTGGCCGCCATTACCCTGCTGTTCCTTGCCAGCCTGGCGATCTATCCCCTGCTCGGCCTGGCCTTCTTCCCGCGCACCGATGCCGGTCAGTTCACCATCAACCTCAAAGTGCCCACCGGCACCCGCATCGAGATGACCAACGATTACGTCGCCAAGGTGGAGGACCTGATCCGGCACGTCGTCTCGCCGCACGATATGAAGATGATCGTGTCGAATATCGGGGTGGTGCCGGATTTCTCGGCGCTCTATACCACCAACGCCGGACCGTACACCGCCACCGTGCAGGTGGCCTTGCAGGACGATCACACCGTCAGCAGCTTTGAATATATCGACCGGGTGCGCGCCGCCCTGGCCCAGCGCTTCCCGGATGTCCGGCCCTTCTTTTCCAGCGGCTCGATGGTGGACGCCATCCTGAACTCCGGTATGCCCGCGCCCATCGATCTCCAGGTCAGCGGCAAGAACCTTCCCGTGATTTATGGACTGGCCCAGAGCTTCGCCTCCCGCATCCGCCGGCTGCCGGACGTCGGTGAAGTATACATCCCACAGGATATGAACTATCCCGCGCTGCGCCTGGTGGTGGACCGCGTCCACGCCGGCGAACTGGGGCTAACTCAAAAAGACATCATCGATAACGTCATCACCGCGCTTAATTCCAATTACATGATCGCCCCGAATTATTGGGTGGACTACCAGACCGGGAACGATTACTACCTCACCGTGCAATATTACGAACACGGCGGAGCCGCCATCCATAACTTCCTGGACCTCAGTAACATCCCTCTGCGCGCCCCGAATCTCAAGGAGCCGACCACCCTGGACACGGTAGTCAAGATCGAGCGCTTTCCCACCACCACCGAATACGACCACTACGCCATCCAGAGGGTCAGCGACGTATACGTCACCCCGCGGGGAGAGGATCTGCAAAAGCTCAAAGCCGGCATTGACGGTCTGATCGCCAACGCCAAGCTCCCCCAGGGAGTACACGTCACGCTGCGAGGCATGGTGCTCGGCATGGACGAATCCTTCAAGCGGTTCGGCCTGGGCTTCGGCATCTCTTTTGCCTTGCTTTTCCTGATTCTGGTCGCGCAATTCCGCTCCTTCATCGATCCGCTTCTCATCATGCTGGCCATCCCCATGGGCTTCATCGGCGTACTGGTGATTCTGCCGCTGGTGCACAGCACCCTGAATGTAATGTCCCTGATGGGCGTGCTGATGCTGATCGGCATCGCGGACTCCAACAGTATTCTGATCGTGGATTTCGCCCATAACCTGGAAAGCCAGGGCCTGCCGGTAGCCGATGCCGTGATTACCGCCTGCCGCGTGCGCCTGCGCCCCATCCTGATGACCTCACTGGCCACCATCATCGGAATGATTCCCATGGCCATGAAGTTAGGCACCGGCGCCGAGCAATACGCTCCCATGGCCCAGGCAATTATCGGCGGCCTGACCTCCTCCGTGCTACTTACCATCTTCATCGTGCCCGCGGCTTATTTATTGGTTTACGGCAATCGGCGGCCAACCGCAGGACAACCTGTTACCAGCGCGCCGCCGGCTCAGCCCCTTCCGGAAGGAGCATAACATGCGATTCCTGATCTACTTACTAACCGGCGCCTGGCTGATACCGGCTTTCGGCCAGACTCCCGCCCCCGTGCAGTTAAAACTCGCCGACGCGGAAGCCATGGCCTTGAAGAACCATCCCCAGGTGCTGGCCGCGCAGAATGAGACCCTCGCCGAAGCCCGCCGGATCGTGGAAGCGCGGTCCGCCTATTACCCGTCGGTCAACGGAGAGATCACCGGCTCGGGCGGCAATTTCGGAGCGCGCATCGGAGCCGGCTTCATCTCCGATTCGCGCCTTTTTGACCGGTTCGGCGACGGAGTCCAGATCAACCAGCTCATCACCGATTTCGGGCGTACCGCCAACCTCGTCTCGCAATCCAGACTGCAGGCCAACGCCTCCGAACAAGCCTACCAGGCCACCCGTTACGACGTCCTGCTGCGCGTGAACCAGGCCTATTACAACACCTTGCGCGCCCAGGCCCTCATGAAGATCGCGCAGAAGACCGTGGATGCCCGCCAGACGCAGGCCACCCAGATTACCGAACTCGCCCGCAACCAACTGCGCTCGCAGCTCGATGTCAGCTTTGCCGATCTGACCGTTTCCCAGGCGAAGCTGCTCCTCATCCACTCGCAAAATGCGGTGCAGGCGGCTTATGCCGAATTGACCCGCGCTCTGGGCGCTCAACAATCCGCCACGTACCAGTTAGCGGACGAGCCGCCGTCTCCCAGCCCCGGAACCGACGTGGAGGCCTTGGTCCGCCTGGCTCTCCAGAGCCGCCCGGAGTTGGCCGCCCTGCGCCTCAACCGCGACGCGGCGTACCGCTTCGAAGAGGCGGAGCGCGACCTCAAACGCCCCACCGCCAGTTTCATCGGCATGGCCGGCTACATGCCGTATATCGACCAGATTACGCTTCCCCGCGTCATCCCCAATGAGTACGCTGGCGCCGCCGTGAATCTGCAGATCCCGGTTTTTAACGGCCATTTATTCACCTCGCGTCGCGAAGAGGCCCATTACCGCGCGGTGGAATCCGACCAGCGCATCCGCGACCTGGAAGACAGCATTGCGCGCGACGTCCGGTCCGCCTGGGCCGATGCCCAGACCGCCTACCAGGCCCAGACCGTCACCGCCGAGTTCCTTCGCGAAGCCACCATGGCGCTGGACCTCGCCCAGGGCCGCTTCCAACTCCAGCTCGCCAGCATTGTCGAGTTGACCCAGGCGCAGCTCAACCAGACCGAAGCCGAGATCGAAAACCTGAATGCGCAGTACGACTACCAGAGCCTGTACGCCGCGCTTCAATTCGCCATCGGCGCGCTCCGGTAAGCCGCGGTATGCCGGCAGACAACGCCATCCTCTTTCGCGAGAAGCAGTCGTTCCGCCTGGCCTACGCCCGCGTCGCGCTGGCTCTGCCGCCGCTGGTGCTGCTGATCGTCACCCTCCGGCAGATCGTCTGGCATCATCCCTGGGGTAATCCGCCAACCAGCAATGGCAATTTGCTGTTCCTCACCATCCTGTTGACGCTGGTCTATATCCGCCTGACCACCGTGCGCCTCGTCACCGAATTGCGCCCGGACCGGCTCTCCGTGGCCATGAAAGGCTTCCTGCGCCGAGTTCGCGTGCCCGTCGCCGACATCCGCACGGCCGTGGCGGTGGAATACGACCCCGTCGCCGAGTACCGAGGCTACGGCGTCCGCTCAGGCCCGCGAGGCCAAGCCTATATCGCGTCCGGCAATCAGGCCGTGCAACTGGAGCTGCGTGACGGCCGCAAACTGCTGATCGGTTCCCAGCGGGCTAAGGAATTGGCGCGCTGCGTCATGGAAGCGCAGCGTCAACTGGGCCTACCCCGGCTGCCCAAAGGCGCCCAGAAACGCTGAAAGGGCCCGAGCCAGGCGGCCCTGGTCCACCGATTGCGGTAGCGGAATCGAAAGCACCGGCCCGTTCGTGCGCGGGTCGCGCGACACCAGGCGCGAGAGGCCGTCGCCGCCCGGCGCGCTCCTCGCCATGGCCGCCAGCGATTCGAGGAATCGTACGCCGGTTTCAATCAGCCCCGCCGCGGCCTGCTCAAATCCCGCAGGTTGCGCCGCGGTAGCTTCACCCGCAGCCGCGTGCGCCGGCACTTGCTCCACGGGAATAGGCCTGGCCGCCGCCTGGTCAATCACCGGCTTCGGCCGCCCCGGCTGGTCCGCAAAAATTTCCTTCACCGATTGCAGCACGCTCTTCCGTCCCAGCGCCGCGAAGCTCACCTCGGCGGTGGGCGAATCGAAGACTCCCGCGAACAGCGACTTCTTCAGCTTGAGCGTTTCCCATACGCGCTCCTCAATGCTGTCCTTCGTCAGCAGGTGGACCACGTGCACCGGATGCGCCTGGCCCAGCCGGTGGACGCGTCCAATCCGCTGTTCCAGCCGCGCCGGGTTCCACGGCGGTTCAAAATTGATCACCGCCGAGGCCGCCTGCAGATTCAGCCCTACTCCGCCCGCATCCGTCGAAAGAAAGACGCGGCACTCCGGGTCGCGCCGGAATTTCTCCAGCAGCGCGCCGCGATTGCGCGAGGGCACCCCGCCGTGCAAAGACACAAATCCGATTCCCAGTTTCTTCAACTCCTCGCCGGCCAGATAGGTCATCCGTTCGTATTCGCTGAAGACCACCACCTTGCGGTTCTCTTCAACGGCCAGCTCGCGGACGATCTCGCGAAACTCGGCGAGCTTCGGCGAGTGCTGCGTCTTCTTATCGAATAGAAACGTGGAATCGCACAGCATCCGCATGTTTTGCAGGCAGCACAGGATGCGCCGCAGGTCGATTTCCGAAAGCCACTTCTGCCGCTCCCACTTCCGCATCAGGGTAGCCAGAATGTCGTTCTGTTCCCAGTACGGTTCCGCCTGCTGCGGCGTCAGCGCTACGTGCAGGATCTGGTCTGTGCGCTTGGGCAGGTCCTTTAAGACCTCCTGCCGGGTGCGCCTCAGCAGGATCGGCGCTAGTTGCTCGTGAATGCGGTCCAGGCCGCGGTAGCCGGTCAGGCGCCCCGTCTCGTCTTCCGTGCGGTGCTCCGCCAGGAAGCGGAACGCCGGGCCCAGCCGCCGCCCGTCGATGAACTCCACCACCGAGAACAGCTCCTCCAGCTTGTTTTCCAGGGGCGTTCCAGTGAGCACGAAGGCGTAGCGGCTCTTCAGTTGTTTGATGGTGCGCGCGGTCGCGGTGGCCCAGTTGCGGATGCGCTGCGCTTCGTCCAGGATGATGAGGTCCGGCGCCAGTTCGTGGATGAAGCCCACATCCTTCAACACCAGCTCGTAACTGGAAAGGTTGAAGAACTGGGGCGCGGCGTACATCTCCCTCCGCCGGGACAGCGGCCCCTCGATAACCTGCGCCGGAAGATCGGTGAACTTTTCAATCTCCGTCTTCCACTGGTACTTGACCGAAGCCGGCGCCACCACCAACACTCTCTGAATGCCGCGGCGGCGCCGCAGCATTTCCGCGGCCGCCAGCGCCTGCACGGTCTTACCCAGACCCATGTCGTCCGCCAGAACCACGCGGCCGCGGCAGGCGGCGAACACGGCGCCCCGTTCCTGGTAAGGCAGCAGCTTGGTCTTCAACACGCCCTTCAGGGGATCCTGCCCGCGGCGCAGTTTCGCCAGAAGCTGGCGCTCCAGGTCGAGTCCGTCCGCGAATTCGTTCTCCCGGTCCAGGTACTCCAGCACATCGCTATAAATCACCGCCTCCAGGTCGGCTTTGCGGAAGGCTTCGATCACCTCGTGAAAGCTCCGGAAATGCTCCCTCCGCAGCAACCCGGCGGAATCGAAGTACTCGCCTGCCAGGTGGCGCAGCGCGGGAGAGGGAGCGGCCGGCAGGCGCAGCCGCACATCCACCGCTTCGCCGTATTGCAGCGAAATGGAGGCGCGCGATCGCACGTATGCCTTGCTTTCCAGCCCGCGCCCGTGCCGTTTGCGCAGGCGCAAAAGCAGCGCCTCAATGTGCTTGCAAGTCCCCAGCGTATTCACCGCGAAGTCCGGGCAGGAGCAGTAGTTTTCGAACAGTCCCGGGCCGCGCATCGCCACCCGGTAGCTTTTCCCGCTGGCGGACTTGATGCGGTAGTCGCCGTATGGCTCTCCGTCCGGCCGCTCCAGAATCCTGGCGATCGCGGCAGCGCCTCGTTCCCGCCGCGCGGCAATCTGTTCCTCCACTAGCATCTTTGGCCTCCCAGTAACGAGTCAGAATAGCAAAGCGCGCCTGGTCTCCATTCCGCAGCCCGCCCACGCCACCCAGCCCCACTCCGACAAGGCCCTCGCAGCCTCCCGCCGTTTATCCTTTATGATGGGCAGCATGACCCGGTTGCGTTGGCTGCTTCTGACCGTTGGATTGGTAACGGCCTCTTTGGCCCTCTCCGAGAGCATCTCTCCACCGCTCCTCACCGCGTTTCAGTGGCGCGGCATCGGCCCCGCGGCTACCGGCGGCCGCATTGCCGACCTCACGGTGGTCCACCCGGATGGCCACGCCCAGCAGATCTACGTGGCCACCACCACCGGCGGTGTCTTCAAAAGCGTCAACGCGGGCGTCTCCTTCGTTCCCATCTTCGACCATTCCGGCGGCATGATGTCCATCGGCGCCATCGCCGTGGCGCCCTCCAACCCCTCCATCGTCTGGGTCGGCACCGGCGAGGCCGACAACCGCCAAAGCTCTTCCTGGGGCGATGGCGTGTACCGCACCCTCGATGGCGGCGAAAGCTGGCAGAAAATGGGCCTCGCAGAGACCCGCCACGTAGGCAAGATCGTCATCGACCCCCGCGACCCCAACGTGGTCTACGTGGCCGCCGTGGGCCACCTCTGGGGATCCAACCCCGAGCGCGGCGTCTTCAAAACCACCGACGGCGGCAAGACCTGGTCCAAGGTGCTCTACCACGACGAAAACACCGGCGCCATCGACCTGGCCATGGACCCGCACAACCCCGACGTAATCTTCGCCGCGCTCTACCAGCGGCAGCGCAAGGGCTGGGGCTTCAACGGCGGCGGCCCCGGCAGCGGCATCTACCGCACCACCGACGCCGGCGCCACCTGGACCGAACTCACCGCCGGCCTGCCTCACGGCGATAAGGGCCGCATCGGCCTCGCCATCTTCCCCGCCGACCCCCGCCAGATCTACGCCATCGTGGAGGCCGACGCCGGCCGCGGATTCGCCGAGATCGGCACCGGGTTCGGCGGCCGCGGTGGCCGCGGCGGTCGCGGTGGGCGCGGCATGCCCCCCCTGCGGCAGCTTACTCCGCAAAACGGCGGCATCTTCCGCAGCCTCGACCAGGGCCAGACCTGGGAGCACATGAGCACCATCGATCCGCGCCCCAGCTACTACAGCCGCATCTACGTTGACCCGCGCAACGCCAGCCGCCTGTACATCATGGGTTCCAATCGCGGCTTCTACATCTCCGACGACGCCGGCCGCAACTTCCACGACGTCTTCAGCAACGTGCACGGCGAAGACCACGCCCTGTGGATCGACCCCGAAGACACCAACCACCTGGTCATCGGCGGCGATGGCGGCGTCTCCATCTCCTTCGACCGCGGCAACACCTGGCTCTTCCGCCTCAACCTCCCCATCGGCCAGTTCTACAACATCTCCACCAACAACGCCGAACCGTTCCTGGTCTGCGGCGGCTTGCAGGATAACGGAAGCTGGTGTACCCCCAGCGCCACCAACATGGGTTACGGCATCTCCTTCAAAGACGCCTTCAACGTGGGCGGCGGCGACGGTATGCAGGCCATTTTCGATGGCGACGACCGCACCCTGCTGGTCAGCTCGCAAAACGGCAACACCGGCCGCCTGTACCTGGACAGCATGGAGCGCCAGCAGATCGCCCCCGTCCAGCCGCCCGGCCGTCCCGTCCCCGGCCGCCCGTTCTACCGCTGGTATTGGACCAGTCCCCTGATCGTCTCGCACCATTCCCCGAACACCATCTACACCGGCGCCAACGTGGTGTTCCGCTCCGATGACCGCGGCGTAAGCTGGAAGGCCATCAGCCCCGACCTCACCGCCGCCATCGACCGCGACACCTTGCAGATGATGGGCGCGCCCATCCCGCCGGATGCGCTCTCGCGCAACGACGGCCAATCCAATTTCAGCGCCCTCACCGTGATCGCCGATTCGCCGCTCGACCCCAACCTGCTCTACACCGGCGCCGACGATGGCACCGTCCAGCGCACCCGCGATGGCGGCAAGCATTGGACCAATCTCACCGCCACGCTCCCCGGCCTTCCGCCCATGCTGAATATCAGCGGCATCACCGCGTCCAAGTTCGCCGCCGGCCGCGTCTACCTCACCGTCGACGGCCACTTCAACGACGACTACCACCCCTACGTTTTCGCCAGCGACGATTACGGGCAGACCTGGCGCTCGATCGTCGAGGGCCTGCCCCAGTCCTCCGTACACCGCCTGCGCGAGTACCCCGGCAACCCCGATTTCCTGGTGGCGGGCCTCGAAACCGGCATCTACGCCACCTTTGACCGCGGCGCCCATTGGATGCCTCTCGGCGAAGGCCTGCCGCCCGTGCCGGTCTACGACCTGGTCTTCCAGGAGCACGACCACGCCTTAGTGGCCGGCACCCACGGCCGCGGCATCTGGATCCTGGACCACATCGCGCCGCTTGGCGAATTGGGCGCGCAGGCCCCCGCCTCCGGCCGCCTGTTCAGCGTTCCGCCGGTGTATCACCAGGTGATTTACCCCGGCCAGTTCTGGTTCGGCGCGGGCGAATTTTTCGCCCCCAACCCGCCCTTCGGCGCCATCCTGACGTGGTACGTTCCCCAAGCGGAACAGGTCACCATCTCCATCGCCGATGCGGCCGGCAAGACCATCCGGACCATGCATGGCCAGTCCCAGCCGGGCATCAACCGCGCCTGCTGGGACCTGCGCCGCGGCAGCGCGCTCTCCTCCAACCCCACGCCCCTCACCATGTGCGAGGGCAGCGCCTCCGGCGAAGGTCCGCTGGCGCCGCCCGGCAAGTACACCGCCACCTTGACTCTGCCGGATTCCACGCCGCTCGAAACCGCGGTCACCGTGCTGCCTGATCCGCATTTCCCGGTGACCGCCGCCGACCGCGCCCGGCGCAACACCGCCATCATGAACGCCTACACCCTGCAACAGCAGATGATTCCAGCGCGCGATGCCCTGCAAGCGGTGGTGTCCTACCTCCGCTCCGCGCCCGCCGCCACCCCCGAAGCCACCGACCACCTCACCGCCGAATTGTCCGCCGTCGAACGCCAGATTGGCGGCGCCATCACCTCCGCGGCCCGGGAGCAAACCGTCATGGATGCCTTCGCCGGCGTCCCCACTGCCGCCCAATTGCGCGAGCTGGATTTCGCCTGGGAAGA
>DATJRE010000389.1:0-17299 GCA_035505095.1 Bryobacteraceae bacterium
GCCCCTGGTCGCCGCGCCGGCCTCCGCACTGCTCCGCGCGGTGGCCTCAGCACTGCTCCGCGCTGGCCCCCGCACCGCTCCGCGCTGGCCCCGAACAACTCCGCGCTGACCCCCGCACCGCTCCGCGCTGACCCCCGCACCGCTCCGCGCTGACCCCGAACAACTCCGCGCTGACCCCCGCACCGCTCCGCACTGGCCTGCGCACCGCTCCGCGCTACCCCCGAACAACTCCGCGCTGGCCTCCGCTCAGCTCCGCGCTGCCCCCCGCACTGCTCTGCGCTGGCCTCCGCGCTGCTCCGCGCGGTGGCCCCCGCACCGCTCCGCGCTGGCCTCCGCACCGCTCCGCGCTGGCCTCCGCACCGCTCCGCGCTGGCCTCCGCACTCTTCCGCTGGCCCCCTCCGCCACGCCTCCGCACCGGTCTTCGGCGTTGGGTCTCAGCGCCGGATCGCCAAGCTGGGCGACGTACTGAGTCGTCGCGCTGGGGCACCGCCCTCGGTCGCCGCCCTCCGTCGCACCGGGCTCGACGCCGGATTGCCGTAACGGTTCGCCGGGGCGCCGCACCCCTCTCCCCGCGCATTCCCTGCCGTCCTGCCCCCTCCCGTCCGCTAAAATAAAATCTGACCCTCCATGATCCAACTCACCGGGGCCGGCAAGCACTACGGCCCCAAGATTCTCTTCGAGAACGTAGACTGGCTCGTCACCCCCAACGAGCGCACCGGCATCGTCGGCGCCAACGGCACCGGTAAATCCTCCCTGCTCAAGGTGCTCGCCGGTATCGAAGGCCTCGACTCCGGCTCCATCGTCACCCAGAAAGGCGCCACCCTGGGCTACCTGCCCCAGGAAGGCCTTTCTCTTTCCGGCCGCACTGTTTTTGCCGAGTGCATGACCGTCTTCGCCGACCTTCGCGCCCTTGAAGACGAGCAGGAAGATCTCGCCCGCCAGATGGCCGAACTCGACCCCGCCTCCGCCGCCTACGCCCAGGTCTCCGACCGCTTCCACCACGCAGAGGCTGAGTTCCGCGCCCGCGACGGTTACACCATCGAGGCCCAGGCTGGCGCCGTGCTTACCGGCCTCGGCTTCCCCCAGCGTGATTGGAAGCGCCGCACCGAAGAGTTCTCCGGCGGCTGGCAGATGCGCATCGCCCTTGCCAAGCTGCTGCTCGAAAAACCCAACCTGCTGCTGCTCGATGAGCCCACCAATCACCTCGATCTGGAAGCCCGCAACTGGCTGGAGGACTATCTCACCTCTTACCCGTACGCTTTCGTCCTGGTCTCTCACGACCGCTACTTCCTCGACGTCACCGTGCGCAGGATCGCCGACTTATGGAACAAGGGTCTGCATTTCTACACCGGCGGTTACAGCCGTTACGAAACCCAAAAGACCGAGCGCCACGCGCAACTCCAGTCGGCCTACGACAACCAGCAGGACAAGATCCGCCAGTTGGAAGCCTTCATCACCCGCTTCCGCTATCAGGCCACCAAGGCCAAGCAAGTGCAGAGCCGCATCAAGGAACTGGATCGCATTGAGCGCATCGAAATCCCGCCGGAAGAAAAGGCCATCCACTTCAGCTTTCCGCAGCCCAAACCGAGCGGCCGCATCGTCGCCGAATTCAAAGGCGTCGCCAAGAGCTACGGCGATCACACGGTCTTCTCCGGCGCCGATTTCTTCATTGAGCGCGGCGACCGCGTGGCCCTGGTCGGAGTCAACGGGGCTGGGAAATCCACCCTCATCAGAATCCTCGCCGGCGCCGAGGCGGTCACTGCCGGGTCGTACACTCTCGGCCACAACGCGCAGCCCGATTACTTCGCCCAGGACCAATACAAAGAGCTGGACCAGAATGCCCGCATGATCGACGATCTCGCCACCGTCGCCCCGCGCGCCACCAACACCGAACTGCGCAGCGTTTTGGGCTGTTTCCTGTTCTCCGAAGACGACGTCTTCAAAACCATCGGCGTGCTCTCCGGCGGGGAGCGGAACCGTTACGCCCTCGCCCGCATGCTCATGATGCCGTCGAACTTTCTGCTGCTCGACGAGCCCACCAACCACCTCGACATGCGCGCCAAGGAAGTGCTGCTCACCGCGCTCCAGGAATACACCGGCACAGTGGTCTTCGTTTCCCACGACCGCTACTTCATCGACAAGCTGGCCACCCGCATCTTCGAAGTCGAAGATGGCCAGGTACACGTTTTTCCCGGCAATTACGAGGACTACCTGTGGCGCAAATCCGGCGGCCCGGGCACTCCGCTCAGCGTCAAGCCCCCCGCCGTGCCGCAATCTTCGAATGGCGATCTGGTGGGCGAATCCATGCCCGCGCCGTCGCCCGCGCAACCGCCCGCCCCAGCCGCCGCGCCGCATGCCACCCCGCGCCCCACGCCACAGCGCCAATCGCCCCGGCAGGCGCCGCCCGAAAAAGCCGCCCGCCTCAATCCCATCAAGCTCCGCCGGATGAAGGAGCGCCAGCGCGAAATCGAGGAAGAGGTCACCCGCCTGGAGCTGGAAATCTCGGATTACGAAGCCGGCCTCGCGCACTTCGTCAGCATCGAGGAAACCCGCCGCCTCACCGCCCTGCTGGAAGCCCGCCGCGCCGATCTCGCCGCCCTCATGTCCGAGTGGGAAGAGGTGGGCCAAACCCTGGAGGCCAATCGCTGATGCTCTACCTAACTGAAGCCCAAGTGCGGCAGGCTCTGCCCATGGACGAGTGCATCGGCCTGATGCGCTCCGTCTTCGACCGCCTGGCCGCGGGCGAGGCCATCAACCAGCCGCGCCGCCGCCTGATCCTGCCTACCCGTTCGGTGCTCCACTACATGGCCGGCTCCGACGGCCGCTATTTCGGAGCCAAAATCTACGCCAGCAATCCAAAACACGGCGCCACTTTTCTGTTTTTGTTGTATCGCGCCGAAGACGCCGCGCCGCTGGCCATCATCGAGGCCAACGCCCTGGGCCAGATCCGCACCGGCGCCGCCAGCGGCCTGGCCACCAGCCTGCTGGCCCGTCCCGATTCGCACACTTTAGCGATCATCGGCAGCGGCTTTCAAGCCCGCACCCAATTGGAGGCCATGCTCGCCGCCGCGCCCATCGAACACATCCGTGTCTGGAGCCGTTCCGGGGAAAAGAGCGCGGCCTTCGCCCGTGAAGCCTCGGGACTGTTCGGAAAGCCGGTCGAAGCGGTCCCGTCCGCCGAAGAGGCCGTCCGCGGCGCCGATATCCTGGTTACCGCCACGAACTCCGCCGATCCGGTGGTCGATTCCGCCTGGGTCTCGCCCGGCGCCCACATCAACGCCATGGGATCCAACCAGGCCCGCCGCCGCGAGTTGCCTGCCGACCTGGTCGCCCGCGCCGGCCTCATCGTGGTGGATAACGTGGAGCAGAGCCGCATGGAATCCGGCGACCTCATCCTGGCCTTTCAGGAGGAGGATTGGCAACGGGTCGTCGAGTTGCAGGACGTGGTCACGGGAAAACACTGCCGCCAGAACGCGGAGGAGATCACGCTGTTCAAGTCCAACGGCCTGGCCGTCGAAGACGTGATCGCCGCCGGCTGGGTTTACGAGCGTTCCACGTAGCCGCCGTGAAACATTTCCGCGCGTTTATGCAACACCCGGTCAGCCCGGCTCGATAGGGGCCATCAGGCCACCCCGGGCGTCGAGAGGTACGTGTTCGATAGCGCGTTCCGCTCAACGGCGGCGAGTACGTCACCCCCGCGGTACCCGGCACGATGGCAAGGTTTACCAAGCCCAAATGACAAGGGGGATCTGCATCGGCGCCCTAAGCCAGAGAGGGTTGGCAGGACGGCCGCCGGATGCAATCCCTCGGCGTGCGGCGCAGACCGACTGCCCCAGCCAGCCAGTCCGAAACCTTTCATCCATCTAACGGGCCAATGACGGGCCACCAGCCGCGCCGGCGGTTCCGCAAGCTTCTTTTTCCGATCCGCCAATATGCTCCTGTTTTTTCCAGTCCTACACGATGGGGCCGACGTTTTCCCGGTCTCGCAACACACAAAGGAGCATTCCCAATGCAGACTCGTACCAAGATCGTCATGTCCGCCGCCGCAATCGCCTTAGTCGTGCTGGCTCCCAAAGTAAGAGCCATCACTCCCACTCTCGTCCAGGTGGTGAACAATCTGTCGCAATGGGTTCCCACCGCCAGCGTCGATGAGCCCGGCCGAAATCCAATCGAGGCCACATTGAATATCACGGCGGACGATACTTCCACGGAGATATATCAGGTGCCCGATGGGTTTCGCCTCGTGATCAAGCAGATCTCAGCGCTTTGCTTGACTCAGACGCCGGTTGTGTCGGGAGTCATACTTACGACTGTCGGTGGCACTCGCTACGGCGGACCATTCGCCATGTGTCCGACAGCAAAGATGCAATCGGACCCCACTCTCCAAGAGTCCGTCGGTTCTATCCCGGTTGAATATTTTGCCGACCCAGGCACGCGCGTGCTCCTCGGCATGATCAGCGTAAACGGCTTCGGCGCCACCGGCGCCTGCCAAGCCACCATCGCGGGATATCTGGTCGCTCTCGTCCAACCGAATTAGGCATCCGCAACGATCCTCAACAGCGGACGCCGCTGCAGCGCCGTTCGCCGGAGCACTCCCGCGGTCCGCCCGACGCCGTGCCCGCCAGGGACCACCCGCTACACTAGATGTAGGATCGCCGTGCCCGAATCCGAAAGCATCGCCGTGCTGGCCGAAAAGCCATCTGTGGCGCGCGACATCGCCCGCGTGCTCGGCGCTTCCAAATCCGGCGACGGCTACCTGCACGGCAACGGCTACGTGGTCACCTGGGCCATCGGGCACCTCGCGGCGCTGGCCCAGCCGCACGAAATCAATCCTGAGTGGCGCTACTGGCGACGCAATCTGCTGCCCATGCTTCCGCACGAGTGGCCGCTCATCGTCTACGAGAAAACCCAAAAGCAGTTCGAGGTTGTGCGCCGCATCCTGACCTCTCCGCGGATCTCTCAAATCGTGTGCGCCACCGACGCCGGCCGCGAGGGCGAACTGATCTTCCGCTACATTTACGAAGCTGCCGGGTCTTCCAAGCCGTTCCGCCGCCTCTGGATTTCCTCGCTGACCCCCGAAGCCATCCGCCAAGGCTTCAACTCCCTGCGCCCCGGCAGTGCCTACGACTCTCTGGCCGATGCCGCCCGCGGCCGCAGCCGCGCCGACTGGCTGGTGGGCATGAACCTCTCGCGCGCCTATGCCTTGGCCTATGGCGAGAGAGACCTCTCCGTGGGCCGCGTGCAGACTCCCACGCTGGCCATGCTGGTGGACCGCGAACGCGCCATCCGCCAGTTCGTGCCCGAGGATTATCTGGAGGTCCTGGCCACCTTTCATCCCACTGGTACACCTAAGGACAACACCTACCAGGGCACCTGGATTCGCGAGCGCTCTCCGAGCGTGGACGCCGCCGGCAATGCCGGCAACAAAGAGTCGCTCCAACAGGCCATGCGCCTGCCCGCTGATGGCGAAGAGGCGCGCCAGATCGCCGCCCGCGCGCGCACCGGCCAGGCCGCCATCGAGTCCATCGAATCCGAAACCCAGCGCATGCCCCCTCCCGCGCTCTACGACCTTACCGAACTCCAGCGCCACGCCAACCGCCTGTACGGCTTCAGCGCCCAGAAAACGCTCGACACCGCCCAGGCCCTCTATGAGCGCCACAAGCTCATCAGCTACCCGCGCACCGATAGCCGCCACCTGTCGCAGGATGTCGCGCGCACCTTGCCGCGCATCGTCACGGTGATCCAGGCGCCCTACGCCGACCGCCTCGCGCCCGGCACCGGCGAGCGCCCGCTGGGCCGCCGCTTCGTGGATGACACCAAGGTCAGCGACCATCACGCCATCATCCCCACCACCACTTCGCCCGAGCACGCCAGACTCTCGCCAGACGAAAGCAGGATCTACGACCTGATCTGCCGCCGCCTGCTCAGCGCCTGGCACGACGACCACATCTGGCAAGTCACCACCATCATCACCGCCATCCGCAACGCCGAAATCGTGGACCGCTACCACAGCTCCGGCAGCGCCGTCGAGCAGGTCGGCTGGAAGGTTCTCGATATCGCCCTCGCCGCCAAGGCGCGGAAGGGCAAAGGAGACGCGAAGGAGAGTGCCAAGTCGCCGGACCAGGAGCAGGCTCTTCCTCCCGGCCTTCATCGCGGCCAGCCGCAGGACGTGGTGGACGTTGAAATTCTCAAGAAGAAGACCCGCCCGCCCAAGCGCTTCACCGACGCCAGCCTGCTGACCGCCATGGAAACCGCCGGCCGCACGCTCGATGAAAAGGAACTCTCCGACGCCATGAAGGAGAACGGCCTGGGCACCCCCGCCACGCGCGCCGCCATCATCGAGGTCCTGCTCAAACGCAACTACGTGGTGCGCAGCGGCAAAAGCCTGGAGGCCACCGACAAAGGCATCCGGCTGATCGAGGTAGTCCACCCCGAGGTGAAAAGTCCCGCCATGACGGGCCAGTGGGAAGCGTATCTGCACCGCATCCAAAAGGGCACCGCACAACTCGCCCCGTTTCTGCAGGGCATCGAGGAGTACGTGACCAAGACCTGTGCCCTCTGCGCCTCGGCGCCCACCCCTCGCGGCACACCACCGCCGAGGTACGCGAATCCCCCGCTGCGAATCGAACCCGGCCCAGCGCCCGCCGCTCCGCACACCACCAGGCGCCCTCAAGAACCGCCCCCGACCGCGGCACTTAGGTCCGCGACCCGCGCCACGCCCCCACGGCGACCTGCACGACAATTGGCAACCGGGTTTGAATCCGCCGCTCCGCAGGTCACACCGCCCGCCACTGGCCGGACTAACGGTCCAGCGGCCCCGCCCATCACGCCCACTTCACCCGCGCCGCGGCACACTCCGCTCGGCGCCGACCCTGCGCGCCCCATCGCAACCGGACCAGCATCCGCCGCTCCGCCCGCGCACGCCGCCGCCGAGTCCGCCGACCTCCTCCGCGACTTCGGCTTCGAGTCCTTCCGACCCGGGCAGGAAGAGGTTTGCCGCACCGTCATCGCCGGCCGCGATGTCCTCCTGGTCATGCCCACCGGCGCCGGCAAGTCTCTGTGTTACCAACTGCCCGGAATCGCCCGCGGCGGCACCACGCTCGTGATCAGCCCGCTCATCGCCCTCATGGAAGATCAGGCCGCCAAGCTCCAGGAACGCGGTTTCGCGGTCGCCCGCATCCATTCCGGACGCGACCGCGCCGAATCCCGCCAAGCCTGCCTCGACTACCTGAACGGCTCGCTCCAGTTCCTCTTCATCGCCCCCGAGCGTCTGCGCATCCAGGGTTTTCCGGAGATGCTCGCCAAACACAAACCCAGCCTGGTCGCCATCGACGAAGCCCACTGCATTTCCCAATGGGGACACGACTTCCGCCCGGACTACCGCATGCTCGGCCAATATCTGCCGTCCTTGCGGCCCTGTCCGGTAGTCGCGCTCACGGCCACCGCCAAGCCGGTGGTGCAGGACGATATCGCCGCGCAACTGGGTCTCGAACAGCCGGCGCGCTTCATCCGCGGATTCCGGCGCGACAACCTGGCCATTGAAGTGGTGGAGATCGCCCCCTCCGAACGCGCCGCCATGGTGCTGGAACTGCTGCGCGACCCCTCGCGGCGGCCCGCTATCGTGTATGCACCCACCCGCGCGCAGACCGAGGAACTGGCGGAGGAACTCGGTGAACATTTCCGCTGCTCCGCTTACCACGCGGGGTTGGACACGGCCCACCGCAATCGCGTCCAGCAGCAATATCTCGATGGACAGCTCGAGGTTATGGTCGCCACCATCGCCTTCGGCATGGGCATCGATAAGCCGGACATCCGCACCGTCATCCACACCGCCCTGCCCGGAAGCCTGGAGCAGTATTACCAGGAGATCGGGCGCGCGGGGCGCGACGGCAAACCCAGCCGCACCATCCTCATGCATGCCTGGGCCGACCGCAAGACGCACGATTTCTTCTTCGACCGCGATTATCCCGACGTGACCTTCCTGGACGCCTTGTTTGCGCAACTCGGGCCCGCCCCGGTGGAGAAATCCGTCCTGCAGGAAAAGCTGAGTTCCATGCTGGAGGAGTTCGATAAGGCCCTCGAAAAGCTGTGGATTCACGGCGGTGCGATGGTCGATTACGCGGAATACGTCAGCCGCGGGCACGACCGCTGGCGCGATTCCTACCTGGCGCAGAGTGAGCAGAAAAAGCTGCAGCTTCAGCAGATGCAGCGGTACGCGCAAAGCAGCCAATGCCGGATGTCCGCCGTGGTGCGCCATTTCGGCGATCTCCGCGATGCCCGCAAGCCTTGCGGCCAATGCGATTTCTGCGCGCCCGCCAATTGCCTCGGGCAGCGCTTCCGCCCGGCCAACGAAGCGGAGCTGTCCACGGCCGCCCTGGTCCTCGAAGAACTGAGCGACGAGGGCGCCCGGGCTACCGGCCGGCTGTACACCGAGCTTTGCCCGCGCGGCGAACTCACCCGCAATGCCTTCGAGGAAGTGCTGGGCGCGCTGGCGCGGGAGAGCCTCATCTACCTCACCGAGGCGGTCTTCGAGAAGGATGGCAAAACGATTCCATACCGCAAGGCCAGCCTCACGGCCTCGGGCTATGCGGTGGACGAGCCCGATCGCCTCGCGTTGCTGGTGAAGGATGACGGCACCGTCTCCGCGCCGCCGCGCAAAAGCAAGCGCAAGAAGAAGCGGCCGGAAGCCGCTGCCGCAACTCCGGCTCGGTCCGCCAAAGCAGCTCCTCTAGCAGTGGAGGACGCGCTGCGCAAATGGCGCCTGGAGGAAGCCCGCCGCCGCGGCGTGCCGGCCTTCCGCATCTTCACCGACCGTGCCCTCGCCGCCATCGCCGCCCGCCGCCCCTCCAGCGCCGCGGAGTTGCTGGCGATTCCCGGAATCAACCACGGCATCGTCGAAAAGCACGGCGCCCAGATCTACCGCATCCTCGGCGGAGCGCCGTAACCGCGGGAGACGGTCAGACACCGTGACAGAAGCCGGTACGATCCGTTACGCTGGGGAGAGGCCCTAAGGAACAGCCGATGAACATCGAAATTCACGACACTGCTTTGGAAGCACGCATCCAAAAACAGATTCAAGCGACCGGCGCGGCCAGCGCCGAAGAGGCCCTGCTGCACCTTCTCGAAACCCAGGAGGAGCAGGATCGTTGGCTCTGGGAAAACCGTGACGAGTTCCAGACGAAGATACGGCGCGGCATCGAGCAACTCGACCGAGGCGAGGGGATCCCTGAGAACGAACTTGATGCATATTTAGGCAAACTGAAAGCCCATCTTGAATGAGGCGTCGCTACGTTCTGGCCCCGGAGGCAGCGCTCGATCTGGCTAAGATCTGGCATCACATCAAAGCCAACGCCAGCCTCGAGATGGCCGGTCGAGTGGAGTCGGACATTCTCGCAAAAATTGGCTTTCTGGTGGGGACGCCAGGCGCTGGCCACTGGCGCAAAGACCTGACCAACGAACCGGTGAAGTTTTTCAGCGTCTACTCCTATTTGATCGTCTACCGTCCAGAGACGAGGCCCCTTCAAATCGTTGCAATTCTCCAAGGCCGCCGCGACGTGCGGCAACATCTCAAAGATCGGTTATGACCCTCGCTTTTCGGGGACACCCGGCAACGACCCGAAACCCGTCGATAGACTCTTGCGCCAGGCGAATGTCTCGCCCTCCCTACGAAAACCGCAGCCCCTCGTAGGCCGCCGCAATGCCTCGGTTGGCGGCGTCCTCGTTGGCCAACGCGGCCATGATCGGGAACAGCATCGGAAGCGCACCGTCGAATGGTTCGGGCGGGTCGGCACTATCCATTTCGAACGGGCCAATCCGCCGCATCGCATCCCGCCAAAGCTCGTATAACTCGGGGCGCGGCAAGGCGCTCAACGCGGGTACGATCTGCTCCAGGTAACGCTTCCGCCAGCTCTTGTGACTCTGGAACGCCGCGCGGTACACCGTCTTCAGCACGGTTGTCCTTGAGGCGGGCGGTGCCAATGGGTAGAGCATCAGTAGCGCTTCCGCGCGATAAGGAGGCCATTCGATCTTGGCTGCTTCCGCCAATGCCGCGGCGGCAGCGCTGCTGTTATGCAGAGTAGCAGTGACGATGGCGCGCGCGAGTGAAGCCTCATTGGCAAACGAAATTTGCGAAATCACCCGCCGCACTTTGTCCACAATTGTGTTACGCTGCTCCGGCGTGGCGGAGCTGTAAAACCCGCAGAGGTCTTTCACCCACGAGAGACGCAGGAAATTAATGTTTCCCACGTGCATCTTCAGATCGCTTCCGCCAAACGTGCCAAAATCCCATGGGAGAACCCGGTGGCCCAACAGATCGGCTTCGGTGAAGCCCTGCGGCAACGGATAGGGTGTGTCCATCATCTGCTGCACCTCGGTGAGCTTCGCGGTCAGGCCCTTGGCCGGAATCTCCTCGTAATCCTGAATCGGCCGAAACACCGGATTGGCAACCGCGGAGCGTGCCGGCCGACGCCCGCGCGGAACCTTGGGAGCCTTCGCTACGGACCGTTCGCGCCGCGCCGCTTCGAGGACCGCCGCCAGCGACTTGCGCAGAAGATTGCTCTTTACGGGATCCTGAGTGAAACCGGCGAGAGTCAGGAAGCTGTCCGCTCGCTTCTCCGGTTCCGGCTCCCGCTCCGCCTGTTGCGTATATGCTTGGATTTCGGACTCATCCAGCCGTACCACCGCCGGAGGCGCGGGTGGGTGCCTCCTTTGCGCCAAAGCTTGCCGCTGCAAGTAATGCGCCGCCGCGGACGCGGTGCGCTTGCGCTCGCCGGGGTCGGCAACTTCCCGAATCGCCAACTCCGCCTCACGGGCCACCCGCGGACATTCCTGCGGCGCGGCAAACGCGGAAAGGGCCGCCAGGAAAACCGCCCGGCAGTGCCGGCACGCGAGTTCGCCTGCAAGTTCGCGGAAGAAATCCACGCCGGCCGCGTCGATCGCCCCTTCGCGGCCGCCGCCTTCGAGGATCGCAAGCCGCGCACGAAGTTCGTAATCGGGATTCTCGGTCGCTCCGGCCGCCTCGAAGGCTTCACGGATCAGTTCACGGTCCGGCGGGTTTCCCGCGGCGGCGATCTGCGCCAGCGTCCACGCGCGGTATACCGCGCTCGGCAGCAACCGCACCGCAGCCAGCGATTCGCCCAGCGCCTCGCGGCGCAGTTCCGGCGCAAGGCGCGACGCAGCCAGTGCACCCAACCAGCCCCGGCAGTGCGCGCACTCCAGTGCGGCAATGTTTCTCAGCGCGGCAGTCTGTGCGGCCGCGGGCCAGTTTGGCGGAAGATTGCGAATCAGTTCGGCCAGCAGCTCTGCCCGGTGCACGGTGAACGAAGCGCTGCTGTCGAACACTTCCGCCATGCGATCCGCCGGAACGGGTCGCGCGAGATGTCCGATCACGTTCTGACGCATCTTTTCGTCGGAGAGCTTGCGGGCGTATTCAAATACACGTTCGAATGTGGAGGGCGCGGCATCCTGCGCGAAGATATCCCAGACGGCAGCAAGAGCCTGCGGGTTGTTGGGCGCGTACTCCAGCAGGCCGATAGCCGCGCTGATCGGCAACAGGTCCGATGGAAGGAAATAATGCATGTTGGAGCAGATGTAGTTCGGAAGAATGCCGGCCAGGGCCGTAAACCGGGACGCGCACCAGAGTTCTTCCGGAAGATACGGCATCCCGATGCCACGCTCCACGGCCAGTGCGTTGCGGCGTTCGGCGGTCTGCCAGGCGCGTTTGAGATCGGTAAGATATGCCGCGCCTGTGGGGTCTTCGCGATCCTGCAATTCGGACCAGCCGGTGTCCCGAACGAGCGTGAAAAGCGCCGGGGCGTCGTACTCCAGATGCGCCGTGAGGTAGCGCGAAGCGTAAGGGTCGGCGCGGCGCTCCGGAGTGAACCATGCCGCAATCCTTTTGTGCGCGGAAGCCAGGTCGAGTTTGCCTGCCGCGAAATCGGCAAACGATTGGTGCACTACGTGCCACCGTTTGCGGGAATCCTGCGTCACCACGCGGCGCCAGGGTTTCAGCAAACGTTCAGCGGCATGCTGGTCGCCGCCGCTCAAAGCCCCCAGCCACTCGGAGTTAACCGGTGCGAAGGCCGCGCAGATCAGTTCGATCACACTGGTGTCCCGGTCCCCGGCGGCCGACCACAGTTGTTCGTAATACGCCTCCAGCCCGGTTGGCAGCGCCTGCGAGTCGAGCATGGCAGGAGTGCGCAACCCTTCCTCGATATCGGCCAGCAGAAACGTCAGATACAGAAAGTTGCCCGCGGCACTCTCCGCCAGCTTGGCGGCGATTCCCGAATGGAGGCTCGGCACTCGCGTCGCCAGTGCCGCCAGCCGCGCGTGTAGAAACCGTTCCAGGTCGCAAATCTGCAAGCGCGAATCGCGCGCCAGCCGGTACTCCACTTTGCGCAAGCCAGGCGCGGTGGCCAGCGTTACCGTGCCGGGCCGATGGGTCACCACCAGAAACACGCCGGCCGGCAAATGCTGCGGAAGCGCCAGAGGATTGCTCCCTGGCTGCCAGTCGGTTTCGTCGAGCGCGTCGATCACCAGCCACACCGGCGTCGCCGAAGCAGCTACCGCCCGATCCAGCAACTCCATCAGAAAACCGGCGTCGGTCCCGCTCCGCGCCGGCAGAAATTCGTAGTCCAACTGAAACCGCGCAATCGTTTCGGCGCAGAGATGGTTCAGGCATTGCGCCGTGGACGCGCGGTTCTCCGACGCGCTGGCGAAGAACGCAATCGCCTTGTGGCGCCTGGCGATTTCGGCGGCCAGCGCAGTCTTGCCCAGGCCGGAATCCGCAACAATCGCGAAGTACCCGCCCGGGTTGGCGGCGGCAAACGCGCCGATCGCATCGAAGATTTCCTCACGTCCCTGGAATTGGTGCGTGTGTTCCTCGATCAGCGGCTGGAAATTGCGCCGCTGGTCGGCCACTCTGTCGGTCCCGAAAAAATTATTCTGGATCTGGACGCAGCCGCTTACGGTGCTGCCGCCCTGCGCCACAATTCTCTGGCTGAACTCCAGGTTCATTTTTTCTTCTGGTGTACGTCGATAATCACGCTCTTGTCCCGAGCCTCCATTTCCTGCTTGGTTTTCCCTTCGCCCTCCGCCTCCTGACTGCTGCGCGCGATCAGACTCTCGCCCTCGGCAATCACGCGTTGCACGGTTTCCGGCGTAAGGATGGCCGCCAGGTCGGCCGCGAGTTGCGGGTCGGACTCCAGAATTTCGGTGAGCACCTCACGGAAAGACGCCTGGAAATCGCTGCTCTGCGGCGATCTGGCAAGCTGCCTGGCGGCAAAGTTGGCTTCCGGATTCCCTTCGACCTTGGGCTTGAGCCGATTCCAAACCTGGTTCTTGACGAAATCGTAAATGTCGCCACCGGCCTTCTTCAAGAAGCCGTCCTTCAGTCCGCCGCCGGCCGCGGTGAGCATGGGGAGAAACGGGGCCAGCATCTGGGTAAGTTGCGATGCGAGTGAGGGTAAACTCATAGTGACTCCTGACGGTACTTCGCCTCCATTGTAACGGCGCCCGGTAGTCCCGAGTACTCCGGGTACTTTCAGCCGGCCCATCGGTCCGGTGTTCCTGATACAATCCGGAAACCAGGTAGTAACCGTGAAGACACCGTCGGGCGAGCCAATTCAATGTCCTTCGTGTGGTTCCGCCGATCTGCGCTGGTCCAATCAACCCCACTTCCTGAACTTCGTCATGGCGTTCGCTTTCCGCGACCCGATTCGCTGCTGTGACTGCGGCTTTCGCTTTTACCGTCGCGCGCTCAGTGACGTAGAGTACGCGCAGAAGGTGGAACGGACCTCCGGTGCGCGCTCGCAGGACGAGGACGAGTAGAAAGAGAATTCAGCGCGCCGCTACAGCATTTCCGCCACTCCCTCGTAGCCCAGCCCGGCGCGCCCGCCTTCCACCAGGATCGGCCGCTTAATCAGGTTGGGGTGCTTCGACATCAGCCGCAGGGCCTCGGCTCGCGAGGGCGGATTCTCCTTCATCTTGCGCTCGCGGTACAGCTCGTTGCGCGAGTTCAGAAACTGCCGGTAATCGCGCGCGCCAATCAGCTTGTCCAGTTCCTCCACCGAAAGACCCCGGTTCAGATCGATTTCTTCGAACGCCACGCCTTTCTCGCGAAGCAAACTCTTCGCTTTGCGGCAGGTGGTTCAAGTGGGTTTCAGATAGAGAGTCATCACCGCTAGTGTAAACGCTGGCGTGGCGCTGTAAATGGGCCTTTCGGAATTATCATAAAGGAGGGTCGGCAAGCCGGGAGAATTTTGCCAGGCAGGCTTCGCCGCCCTGTTCCGCCGGAGCATTCATGACATATTACGAGCAACACCAGTCCGATTTCCTGGAGGGCCTGAAAGCCTTCCTCCGCATCCCCAGCATCAGCACGCTTTCCGAGCACAAGCCCGATATCGTCCGCGCCGCCGGGTTCGCGCGCGGCGAATTAGCGGCCGCCGGCATGAACGGGGCCGAGCTGATTGAAGGCGACGGCAACCCTCTGGTTTACGCCGAATGGCTGGGCGCACCCGGCAAACCAACCGTCCTTTTCTACGGCCACTACGACGTGCAGCCGCCCGATCCGCTGGACGAATGGCACTCACCGCCCTTTGAACCGCAGGTGCGGGGCGCGGATATCTTCGCCCGCGGCGCCGCCGACGATAAGGGCCAGGTGCTCATTCAGATCAAGGCCGTGGAGGCCCTGCTGAAGACCACCGGCAAACTACCGGTGAACGTGCGATTCCTCCTGGAAGGCGAAGAGGAGACCGGCGGCGAGCACATCGAAGAGTACGTGAAATCGCGCCCGCCGCGGCTCAAGGCCGATGCCGCAGTGGTCTGCGACACCGAGATGTTCGCGCCCGACATGCCGACCATCTGCGTCGGCCTGCGCGGCATCGTGTATTGCGACCTGTTCGTCGAAGGCGCTAATCACGACCTCCATTCCGGCGTCTACGGTGGCGCCGCGCCCAACCCCATCCAGGCCATCGCAGAAATCCTGTGCGCGCTCAAAGACCGCAACGGCCACATCCTCATTCCGGGATTCTACGACCGCGTCGTGCCGCCCAGCAGCAAGGAACGCGAAGCCTGGGCGCGCCTGCCTTTCGACGAGAAGGAGTACACCGAAAAAGAAATGGGCGCCCGCGAACTGGTGGGCGAACCGGAAATTCCCCTCTTCGAACGCACCTGGGCGCGGCCCACTCTGGAAGTCCACGGCATCCGCGGCGGCTTCACCGGAGAGGGCGCCAAAACCGTGATCCCCGCCCGCGCCACCGCCAAAATCAGCACCCGGCTGGTGGCCGATCAGCGACCCGAAGAAGCCGCCGAACAGCTTCGCGCCGCCATCCGCGCGGCCTGCCCCAAGGGCATCACCGCGGAGCTGAAGGTGCTGCACTCCGGCGCGCCCTCGCTCACCAACCCCGATAACCCCTTCATCCATGCTTCCGCCGAAGCCATGAAGCAAGTGTTCGGCAAGGAGACGGTCTACATCCGCTCGGGCGGCTCCATTCCGATTGTCGGCGTATTCGACCGCTACCTTGGCATTCCCAGCGTGATGATGGGCTTCGGCCTGCCGGACGATAACCTGCACGCGCCCAACGAAAAATTCCACCTGCCGAATTTCTATCGCGGCATTCAGTCCGTAGCGCGGTACCTGGAGATTCTCGGCGCGTAGCCGCTCAGCCGTTCGCGGCGGGGATTTCTTTCGACGTGATCTCGTACTGAAAGCTGTCCGGGGCGAGGCAGTCGATCCGCGCGCCGGCCGTCTCCGCCTGCGGGTACATCAGAAACGCCACCGGTGTCCCGCTCGAACCGGGCAGCGCCACGTCGTGCGCGAAGTTGTACGCCATCCAGTTCATCTCCCAGGAGCCGAACAGACGCGTCCGCGCCCGCGTCACCATTTCGTCATCCAGCGGCCGGTTGCCGGGCGGTTCTTCCAGCACTACTTTGCGCACGTCGGCGGGGTCCACAGGCACCCAGCCGTAACTGCCGATGTAAACTTCGGCGCGGCAGTGCTGCGCCTTGGTGATCTTCTCCGAAGAAGCGCCCAGGCTCTTGTATCCCAGCTCCGATTTAGCAATGCGGATGCCGTACACATCGCGCGCCGGCAGCCCCGCCGCACGCGCCAATCCGACGTACAGCGCGTTGAGGTCGGCGCATTTTCCACCCAGGTCACCGGATTCCAGCATGAAACGGATGTCGCCCCGGCCGCAGCCGCGCGTCTTCGGATCGCGAAATGTGTTTTCCACAATCCACTCGTAAATGGCGCGCGCCTTAGCCAGATCGGTGCCCGCGCCGGCGGTGATCTTCGTCGCCGTGGCTTTCACGATGCCATCCGTCGGCAGAAGCTTCGTGGGCCGCAGAAAATGTTCCAGATCGCCCGCGGATTGCTTGGCTGCCCGCCCCGGCGCCGTCAAATCCACCGCGTAATCCCCGGTCTGGACGCGGCTGGTGAGCGTGAGAACTGGCTGAACGCCTGCGGGAAACTCCGCCGCCACAATCCCCAAAGCATCGGCCTTGCTTTCCACCATCCGCGCGTTGCCGCCCTCGGCACTGAACCGGTTCGAAAGCGTTTTCTGGAACGGCGTGCCGGCAATCAGCACGGCCGGCAGCCATACCCGGGTCACTCCGGAGGGTTTGAGGACTTCGACGCGCGTCGTCACTTCGAACGTGCGCCAACTGCCAGTGGCGGCCTTGGCCGCCCGGCGCGTTAAATCTGAAAACGCCAGGCCGACGGAAAGAGCACCCGCGGATCGCACAAAATCCCGACGATTCATCATACTCGTTCACTCGGTATTCTACACGACTGCCCGCGACACCCGGCGCGGCAGCCAGACGCGTCCGCTCTCCTATTGCCTTCCCACAAGACCGGTGTCATACTCATATGGGATTCCCATCGGATCGCATTCTATGAAGGACAAAAACGACGTTTGGCAGGGCACTCTGGCCATCATGGTGCTGAAGACCCTGGACGCCATGGGGCCGCAGCACGGCTACGGCATCGCCCGGCGCATCGAGAGCATCAGCCAGGACCTGCTCTCGGTCAATCACGGAACCCTGTATCCCGTGCTGGTCAAGCTGGAACAGGAGGGATCTATTGAGGCCGAGTGGGGCGCCTCCGATAACAACCGCCGGGCCCGGTTCTACCGCATTACCAAGGCCGGCAGGAAAGAATTAAAGTCCGAAAAGCGCCATTGGAAACAGACCACCGAAATCCTGGCGCGCTTCTTCGCCCTGGAAGGCGGCGAGTCATGAAAACGCTGCGCCGCGCCTGGAAACGGCTGGCCGGCAGCCTGACAGGCGGGCGCCGCGAAGCCG
>DATJRE010000390.1:0-4408 GCA_035505095.1 Bryobacteraceae bacterium
GTGGGCGCGCCGGTGATCATCGGCTCCGATTCCCTGGTCATCGCCCGCGTTCCGGAGGGCGCCACGGCCGGGGAACTGGTGATCCAGAGCGGCGAGCAGGCCAGCGAATCCTGGGCCTGCGACATCGGCATTCTGGTGGCCGAGAGCCTGCATCCGGTGTCCAATCCGGCGCTCGATTCCTTCGGCAACATCTACACCACCTTCAGCGGCTCGCGCGGCCAGAAAGTGCCGGTGGCGGTTTATAAGGTGGATCTGAATTTCAATCTGAAGCCCTTCATCAACGATCTGATGAATGCCACCGGGCTGGCCTTCGATTCCGAAGGTCTGCTGTACATCTCCAGCCGCTACGATGGCTTCGTCTACCAGGTGACCCCCAACGGCAATATGTCGGTCTTCGTGGAAGGCATGGGCGTGGCTACCGGCATCGCCTTCGACCGCGACCACAACCTCTACGTCGGCGACCGCAGCGGCACCATTTTCAAAATCAGCCCCAACCGCCAGATTTTTGTTTTCGCCACCCTGGAGCCCTCCATCGCCGCCTACCACCTGGCGTTCGGGCCGGAAGATTACCTCTACGTGGCCGGCCCGACTACTTCGAGTTTCGATTCGGTCTACCGCATTTCGCGCGAGGGCGAAGTGGAGGTGTTCTACCGCGGGCTGGGCCGTCCCCAGGGGATGGCTTTCGATGAGGAAGGCCGGATGTATGTGGCCGCGTCGCTGGCCGGGCGCAAGGGCGTGGTGCGGATCTACCCGGATCGCCGCTCCGACTTGTTTCTCTCCGGGCCGGGCATTGTCGGGCTGGCCTTCGCGCCTTCTCGGGCTCTGATTGTGGCCACCACCAACGCGCTCTATCGCGTCGATGTGGGGATCAAGGGCCAGCCGCTGATCGGATGAACGCCGAAATCATTGCAGTCGGATCGGAGTTGCTGACGCCATCGCGCGTCGATACCAACTCGCTGTACCTCACCGGCGAGTTGAACCGCCTGGGTGTGGAGGTGGTGGCTAAGTGCGTGGTCGGCGACGACCGCGACCGCCTGGCGGAGGCGGTGCACCGGGCGCTGCGGCGCTCGGGCGTGGTGATCCTCTCGGGCGGCCTGGGACCCACCGAAGACGACCTCACCCGCGAAGCCGTGGCGCAGGCGCTTGATCGTAAGCTGGTTTTCCATCCCGAAATCGCCGATGCGCTCACCGAGCGGTTCGCGCGCGCCCGCCGCAAGATGGCCGAAATCAACAAGCGCCAGGCCTTCGTCATCGAGGGAGCCGCCATTCTGCCCAACGACCGCGGCACCGCGCCGGGCCAGTGGGTGGAAGAATCGGGCGCTGTGGCTATGCTGCTGCCCGGCCCGCCGCATGAGCTGAAAGCCATGTTCGAGCGGCAGTGCCTCCCGCGCCTGCTGCGGATTGTGCCGCCGCTGGTCATCCGCACGTTGTTCTTGCGGGTCACCGGAATGGCCGAGTCCGATCTGGACCAGTTGATTTCCCCGGTCTACACGAAGTACACCAACCCGGCGACTACCATTCTGGCCGCTAACGGCGATTTGCAGGTTCATCTGCGGGCGCGCGCCGCGACGGGCGCCGAAGCCGACCTGCTGCTGGCCGAAGTGGGCGGGCCGATTGAGGCGCTGCTGGGCGATTTCCTTTACTCGCGGAATGGCGATCCGCTGGAAGAGGTGGTGGGCCAACTGTTGCGTACGGCACACGCTACCGTGGCGGTGGCCGAAAGCTGCACCGGCGGCCTGCTGGGCGGGCGATTTACGGCGACGCCCGGCAGCTCGGATTATTTTCTGGGCGGGTTCATCACTTACAGCAACGCCATGAAAGTGGAGCTGCTGGGGGTCAGCCCCGAAGCGCTGGAACAGCACGGCGCGGTGAGCCGCGAGGTGGCGGAAGCCATGGCGGTGGGCGCCCGGCGGCGTACCGGAGCCACCTATGCGCTTTCGGTGACCGGAGTGGCCGGCCCCGATGCGGGCGGCGAGGCCGCGCCGGTGGGCACCGTGTACGTGGGTCTTGCGGATGCGTCCGGCACCCACGTGACGCACCGGCTTTTTTTCGGCGACCGCGAGCGCATCCGCATCTTCACCGCGCAAATGGCGCTCGATCTACTGCGGCGGCGCATGACCGGACGCTTGGGCGCCTCCGCCGAACCGCGGGTGTAAGCCGGCGCACGGCTACACGATCAGCATGCAGTCGCCATACGAGTAAAACCGGTAACGTTCGGCCACCGCATGGCGGTAGGCCTCCAGCGCCAGGTCCTTACCGGCGAAGGCCGCCACCAGCAGTAAGAGGCTGGTTTGCGGCAGGTGGAAATTGGTCAGCAGGCCGCCGACCCGTTGGAACTGGAAGCCGGGGACAATCAGAAGGTCGGTCTCGCCCGACATGGCGCCCGAGCGCCAGGCGCTTTCGATGGTCCGCACACTGGTGGTGCCCACCGCGACCACGCGATGCGCGGCGCGAAGGCGGGCCTGGTTCTCTTCGCTGATGCGGTACCACTCGGAGTGCAGCCGGCCCTGCTGCAACTGTTCGGGGCGCAGCGGCTGAAAGGTGCCCAGCCCGACGTGTAACGTGACCCAGGCGATTTCCGCTCCGCGGGCGCGCACCCGCTCCAGAATCTCGCCGGTGAAATGCAAGCCCGCGGTGGGCGCCGCCGCCGATCCGGTTTCGCGCGCGAAGACCGTCTGGTAGCGTTCGCGATCGCTGGGCTGGTCGGGCCGCTTGATGTAGGGCGGCAGCGGCACGTGGCCAATCTGTTCGAAGGCCTCCAACAGGTCGCGCTCGCCGGCGAACCGGATGGTCCGCTCGCCGAAGGGGCCGCGGGCCACGATCTCCGCCTCCAGACCGCCCTCGAAATGAATCCGCTCGCCCAGGCGCATTTTGCGGCCCGGCCGCACCAGCGCCTCCCATTCGCGGCCGCCGGGGGTGGCCGCCCGCAGCAGAAACACCTCCACTGCGCCGCTGAGAAATTCGTGCCGCTTGGGGTTGTGCCTGCCCACCGGCAGCGAGCGCACTCCTTCGCGATGCCCGAAAAGACGCGCCGGAAAGACCCGCGAATCGTTGAGGACCACGCAATCGCCGGGGCCCAGCAGCGTAGGAAATTCGCGGAACTGGCGGTCTTCCCAACTACCGCGCCGGCGATCGACCAGCAGCATGCGCGCGGCGGCGCGGTCGGCCAGAGGCTCCTGCGCAATCAGCTCCTCGGGAAGGTGATAGTCGAATTCGGCCAGGTCCATCCAGCTTCACTGTAGCGGAAACAGCTCGCCCTGCTCTTCGCCCGCCCACAGCTCGGGCTGGTATTCGATCATCCCGGAGGCCAGGCCGTAGCGGTCGCGAATGCGCTGGACACGCTCGCGAAGGGCGTCCTTGTAGGCCTTGCTCAGGTAAGCACTGCGGGCGAAGGAGGCCTTGTATTTCGGCGCCAGATCCGGAAAATGCTTCTCCAGAAAGGGGAAAAAGACCTTCTGCGCCGAAGGCATCAGGAACAGCGGGCCGCCGCCGAAGGAAAGCGCGCCGGCATCGCGCGCAGCCCTCGCCAGGCGGTCGAGCGCGCGCTCGCCATCGGTGATTCCGGGCATGATCGGGTTGGGGAACACGCTCACGCAGATACCCGCGGCGCTCAACCGGCGGACCGTCTCCAGGCGCAGGGCCGGCCGCGGCGCGCGCGGCTCCAGCAGGCGGGCCAGCTTTTCGTCCAGCGTCGTGACGGTGAGGTTCACGCCCAGCACATTGGCGCGGGCGATCTCGCACAGCAGATCGAGATCGCGCAGCACCAGGTCGGACTTGGTGGTGATGCCCAGAAATCGGCCGCGCTCGCGGGCGAAGACCTCCAGGATGGCGCGGGTGCGGCCGAAGCGGCGTTCGGCGGGCTGGTAGGGGTCGGTGGCGGTGCCGAGGGCGATGTGCTCCTTCCGGCCGGTGCGGGCCAGTTCCTGGCGCAGAAGCTCGGCGGTGGCCTGCTTGGCGTAGATTTTGTCCTCGAATTCGACGGCGTCCAGCTCCATGAATTCATGGGTATAGCGGGCGTAACAGTACTTGCAGCCGAACTCGCAGCCGCGGTAAGGATTGATAGTCCACTGGAACGGCATGTTCGGCCTGGTGCGGTTGAGGATGCTGCGCGCGGGGAGTTCGAAATACTCGACCGCGCGCTTGGCTTCCAGCAGTTCGCTTGCGGCCGCCAGCCGGGCGATTCCCACGAGTGTCATACCCTATTTTCGCCTTCTATTCGCCAGTTGGCAAGGCCCCGGGTTGCGCCGGGATTCGCAGGGGTGCGGTACTGGAGTGAGCGTCCGGAGTAGCGCCGGCGCTGTGCTACGTTGAGTGGGTGCGATTCCCCTGGATCGTGGCGGCACTGGTGGCAACTGCCGCATGGGCGGCCGAACCCCGCGCCGCCGATTTGCTGAACGCCGCGCGCAAG
>DATJRE010000391.1:0-3944 GCA_035505095.1 Bryobacteraceae bacterium
GCTCGACAACCTCGAGCTCCCCATCCTCGACGGCAGTGCCCTGCCCTACACCCAGGCCTTCCGTGACGTCGGCCTCAAAAGCCAGCGCCGCCGCCGCGAGTACCTCCGCATCCTGAAAGACGTCGAGGTCCGCGAGGGCGATAAGTTCATCGGCGTCTATCCCGGCCACGGCTATTCCGTCTCCTACAAAATCGACTTCCCTGCCCCCATCGGCCGCCAGGGATACACCGTCGACCTCGCCACCGGCGCCTACGAACGCGAAATCGCCCCGGCCCGCACCTTTGGCTGGCGTGAAGACGAAAAGAAACTCCGCGACATGGGCCTCATCCGCGGCGCCACCGAAGAGAGTGTCATCGTCCTCTCCCGCCAGGGCGTCCTCAACGGCAATCTCCGCTTCCGCGACGAGTTCGCCCGCCACAAGGTCCTCGACCTCATTGGCGACCTTGCCCTCGCCGGCCATCACATCCTCGGCCACGTCGTCGCCGAACGCGCCGGCCACGCCATGCACACCGCGCTCGTCTCCCGCCTGCTCCGCGACCGCTCCGCCTGGGAACTCACCACCCTCGAACCGGAGAAAGCCAAAGCCCGCAGCGTCCCCGCCCGCCAACCCACCCTCGCCCCCGCGTAAGCAGCGCGTTCGCCGATTTCTAGTGTGGTGTGTAGAACTTCGTTAAAGAAAGGCTCTATGGCTTTGTATCAGGGCACGACTTCAGTCGTGCCGAAAACGGCTCAAAATCGGTTGGGCTTTAGCCCCTGAGGGCTGCTTCTGGAACGCTGGTGGGTGAACAAGTTAAGTTCGACACAGCAGCTGGCAAGGTCATCTGTGAGTGGTTTGAGGGCTCCACGACAATGTCGGGCGTGTTTGCAGAGGCGAGCCTGAAGGAAGTTCCTCCTCCTGACTAATCCCGAACAGGTGATTGAAGTGCGACCGACCCGCGCACCCACGGAGGCTGTTAGTCCTCTTTTGGCGATTCCCATTCCTTGATTGCTTCTATGACAGCCTCTTTTTCTCGTGCGGGAACGTCCGGGATTTCATCACCTGTGAAATGCAGATTTGTGTTTGGCTCAATATCCCCCCAACTCACGCGTTCCGCATAGAACTTACCATTCGCAACCCAATAGCAACTGGGCGAGCCGCGGTTCGGTCCCACATGAATGCTCCACGCCGGTTCCCCCTTTGGCGTCTCGAATAGGGTTCCACCGACGTTCAGGCCGCCAAACACACCTTGCTTGTGCATCTTCGCAATAAAGTCTTGCCCCTTCATATCCGCCTCTTAGCTTTTGTTTGCGCGCTTGTCTATGCGAGCTGCAATTCTTTCATCCATCTCGGCTTCCTCGCGTCGGCAAGCCCATCGTGGGCATGATGAACGAAATGGAAATCCTCGTGTAGACATTCGATGTGCAGCTTAATCGCGCGAAGGTATTCCGCACAACGCGCAATCCACAACGCGACGAGCACCAAGAACAGTCCGCTGAGTTCCCGCAGGACGGCGAGGATGTGGTGAATCCAGATCATTTGGGCCTCTCGATTACCTGACACGCCTTCACTGCCGCGCGGGATGGGGTAAACACACGATGGCGAACCCGCCGTCCGGCAACTCTTCGACTGAGAAATCACAATAGTGTGGGCCAACGCGGATTCTCAACGTGCGAAGGTACCGACATTGATCCTGAGCCTCGATGGCCGGCATCTTCAATTCGGGCGCATCGCTATAGGCGACCTCGACCGCGTTACGAGCCACCACCCTCCCCGGACCAGCGGGTTCGGGCGGGCGCTCTACCCAGCCGCGAAAGTATCTCATGGGTTGCATTGTACGATTCCGTGCGGTGCGGGGCAGCCACTCAGGCAGTTGCTTTCACCACAGCCTGCACAAACACCGTCTCGCCGCAGAACCTATCTCACCGGCTCGCCCGTCTCCTCGAACCGCACCCCCGCCAGCATCGTTCCCGACGCCAGCACATCCCGCAGCTTCTCCGGATTCGCTCCGCTCCGCCGCGCCGCCTCCGCCACCACCCGCACCGCCTCGGCGGCACCCGCATTCGCCGGCAGCCGGAAAATCCACGGCACATTCGTCGACGTCAGCGCCTGGTCATCCGCCAGCGCCACCACCGGCACAAATACCTTCAGCGAAAGCTGCTCCGCCAGGTGCGCGCAGTCCCGATCCAGCGCCACCACCGCCAGCGGATGCTCCTCCATCAGCGCACGCACCAGCTCCGTCGACGCCTTCCCCCAGTTCTGCCCGCTCTCCACCGCCACCAGGCTGAATACTGGCGAACTCCCACCCGCACCATCCCTGCCCAACGCCGCCCGCACCGCCGCGCTCGCCGCCACTTCCTCCGCATGCGGCCCGAACAGCACAATCTTCCCCTGCCCCGCGGGAATGTCCGCCTGACGCGGCCCCGCAAAACTCACCCCATCCTCCCCCACTCGCGCGTAAGGCGATTGCGGAGCAGGCTTCGTCTGACCGCTCACGGCTGACCGCTGACCGCTGGCGGCTGGCCGCTGGCCGCTGGCCGCTGGCCGCTGGCCGTTGGTGTCCATCTCCTCCACCCGGTACGTGATCTTTCCGTCCCGCACCGTCCCCAGATACATCGGGCTCACATTCTTGTTCAGCGGATCGAACACCATGGGCCCCGTCACCCCGTCGTACCGGTACACCTGATCCAACGCATCCTGAATGCGCGCCCGGTTCAACCCCGCCCGGCAAATCGACTCCAGCAGAACATTCATCGCGTCGTAAGCCAGCGCCGCAAACTGCTCCGGCTTCTCGTGATACTCCGCCTCGTACCGCCGTTCGAGGTCCACCCACTTTGCATCCGTCCGCGTCGGATCGTACGGATACACCGCCTCGAACCCCTCCGCCGCGGCTCCAGCGTCTTTCAGCAGCTCGTCGCCCAGCGTCCGGTAGCTCCCGAACACCCGCTGCTTCATCCCCAGCTCCCGCATCTCCTTCAGGATCTCCGCCGCCTGCGCTTCATCCGCCCACAGCACAATCGCATCCACCCGCGAGTCACGAATGATGCGCAGCTCACGGTGATAATCGGTGTCTCCGGGCAGAAACTTCTGCTCGATCACCACCGGATGCCCCAGCCGCACCGCCGCATCGCGGAATTTCTCCACTCCCATGCGCCCATAGCGGTTGTTCACCCGCAGCAGTGCCGCGCGTTTCAGTCCCAGCTCAGTGAAAATCCGTCGCGCCAGCGTGTAGCTCTGCACACGGTCGTCCTGAATATCGGTGAAATACCACGGAACATAGGTCTCCGGAACCGTTGGATCCGTTGACGCCGAGTTGACGATGGGAAATTCCGCCTTCAGCGCCAGCCGCAGCATCATGTGCGTCGACTCCGAGCTGATCGACCCGAAGATCGCCCAGTCCTTCTCGCCGTAGATCATCTTCACCGCTTCGTCCAGCGGCGCTCCCCAGATCGACGCATCCGTCGGCCGCTCCTCGCCCCCTTCCGCGCCGTACTGCCAGTTCGTGTAATCGTCGTGGACCATCAGCCGGAACGGCCGGCCGCCGTAACCCCCGCGCGCGTTCGCCTCATCGATCGCCATCTGCGCCCCGTTGAGCATGCGCAGCCCGTACACCTGATCCGCCTGCTTCGCCACCGGCCCCAGAAATCCGATCCGCACCTCGCGAAGGTCTTTCGGTTCGGGAATATCCCGCCCCGCTCCGGTATAAAGGTTCGGCGTCGTGTAGTTGCGCCAGTACGGTTGCGCAAAATTCCCGTAAGGCTCCAGATCCTTCGGCGTTCCCGCGTACGGCTCCACCGTGCGGTCCGGCGGGGGTCCCGGCGGATGCGCCCCGCACGAGCAGCCCGGCCCCGGCGCCTTCGCCCCCGGCCCACCGCTTTGCGCCGAGACTCCCAGTGACAGCGCCAGCACCATCGCCGGCACCGCTGCGGCAATTGTCCTGGCGCGCAACATCACTACTTCTCCTCTT
>DATJRE010000392.1:0-6677 GCA_035505095.1 Bryobacteraceae bacterium
GTGGATTATGCCATGAAACGCAGCCCTTTGGGATAGCGCCCGTCGAAAGGGAACCGGCTTGAGGCCCCCTCCCGATTCTGCTATCCTCAAAGACGTTGAAATCATAAACATTTTCCCTCCCGGCCGCCGCGGCTGGGCCTACCTGAGAGGTTCACATGTCGGGCCATTCCAAATGGGCCACCATTAAACACAAGAAGGCGGCTTTGGACGCCAAGCGCGGGAAAGCCTTCACGCGCCTGATCAAGGAAATTATGATCGCCGCCCGCAGCGGCGGCGATCCCGACGGCAATCCCCGTCTGCGGACCGCTGTCCTCGCCGCCAAGAACGTCAGTATGCCTTCCGACAACATCAAGAAGGCCATCATGCGCGGCACCGGCGAACTGGAAGGCGGCCAGATCGAAGAGGTCATGTTCGAAGGCTACGGCCCCGGCGGCGCCGCCGTGCTGGTCAACGTGGCCACCGACAACCGCAACCGGACCGTCAGCGAAATCCGCCACGTCTTTTCCAAAAATGGCGGCAACATGGGCGAGCAGGGCAGCGTGGCCTGGATGTTCGAACGCAAAAGCCAGATCTTCGTGCCGGGCGAGAAGGCCTCCGAGGACCAGCTCATGGACATCGTGCTCGATGCCGGCGCCGACGACCTTCGCAGCGATGGCGACCGCTGGGAGATCCTCTCGCCGCCCGAAGCTCACGAAGCCGTCCTCAAGGCGCTCGAAGCCAACAAAATCCCCAGCGAGGACGCCGCCATCGCCATGGTGCCCAAAAACCTCATCCGCCTGGAAGGCAAAAACGCCAGCGGCATGCTCCGGCTCAACGAAGCCCTGGAAGAACACGACGACGTGCAGAACGTCTACTCCAACTTCGATATCGACGAGAAGGAGTTGGAGGCGCTGGCGGACTAACGTGCGCGTCCTGGGCATCGATTGCGGATCGGAACGCACCGGTTACGGCGTGATCGATAGCGATGGACTGGACCACCGCATGGTGGCCGCGGGGGTGATCCGTACCAACACCGCCTGGCCGTTCGAAAAGCGCCTCGCCGTCATCGCCGGCGAGTTGCGCGCGCTCATTCGCCAGCATTCCCCCGAGGCCGGCGCCGTGGAGGGCATCTTTTATTCGGCCAACGTCAAGACGGCCTTGAAGCTGGCCCACGTGCGCGGCGTGGCCCTCCTGGCTATCGCCGAGGCCGGCCTGCAACTGGGCGAATACTCGCCGCTCGAAGTCAAAATTAGCGTAGTCGGCTACGGCCGCGCGGAAAAGAGCCAGGTGAACCGCATGGTGCGGTCGCTGCTGCGCCTCGACGAACCGATCCAGTCCGAGGACGCCTCCGACGCCCTGGCCGTGGCTCTTTGCTTCGCCACGCGGGAATCCGCCAATCGCCGCCTGGCCGGCGCCGGGAGAACTCTATGAAGTGGGCCGCATTGCTTCTGCTGGCCGGCTCGGTGTGGGCCGGCGACGATCCCCGCCTGACGTATTCCAAGTCCTTTCCGGGCAGCGCCCCCGCCTTCGTCATGGTGACCCTGGAAAAGAACGGCGACGCCGAATACCGCGAGGCCCCCGACGACGACCAGCCCCTCAAGTTCAAGCTCCCGGATGCCGACGCCCAAACCGTCTTCGCCCTGGCGGAAAAGCTGGATTATTTCAAGCACCCCCTGGAGTCTCCCCTTAAAGTGGCCTTCATGGGAACCAAAACCTTCCGCTACGAAAGCGGCACGGTCAAAAATGAGGTCAAGTACAACTACTCCGAGGACCTTTCCGCGCAGGCTTTGCAGGATTGGTTTGAGCGCATGTGCGAATCGGCCCAGTACCGCATCGAGTTGGAGCGCACCGCCAAGTACGACCATCTGGGCGTAGTCCACGCCCTCAGCCTGCTGGGATCGGCCATGGACCGCAAGCGCCTGGTCGCCCTGGACCAGTTCCTCCCCATGCTGGACCGCATCAGCAACAACGAAATCTATATGCACACGGCCCGCGCGCAGGCCGCCGAAATCGCCGAAGCTATCCGTGCCGGCAAGCCCGCCGGCAACGACCAGCCGCCCGCCAAACCCCCCGCCCCGCAGCCATGATGCGTTTGCTCGGTTCCGCGCTCCTGGCCGCTTGCCTCTATGCCGCCCCGCAGAATCGCCCCAAGCCGGCTGCGCCCTCGCAATCCGCCAGCCAGGAATCCCAGGACTTGGAAACCGCGCTCTCCGAGGCCGGTTCCAGCCCCATCGAATACCTGCGTGCCATCGAAAAGCACCTGGCCAAGTATCCCAATTCCCCCCGCAGAGCCGAGCTGGAACGCGCCGCCGTGCGCGCGGCCATGGAGGCCAATGACGACGCCCACATCGTGGAATACGGCGAGCGTGTGCTGGCCCGCCAGCCCGACGATTTGCAGATCCTGGAGCGCGTCATCCGCTCCCTGCTGGCCCTCGACGGCCCCGAAACGGTGAGCCCCCAACACGCCCAGCGCGCCCTCCAGTACGCCACCCACTACGAGCAACTCCTGCGCCGCATGCAGCGCGAGGGCGGCCAGGGCATGAGCGCGGCCGAATGGAAGGACCAGACCGATCGCGCCATCGCCCGTACCCTTTCCTATGAGGCCCGCGCCACCGGCAACCTGGGCCATCCCCAGGAAGCCCTGGCCCTCGCCCAGCGCGCCTTCGAAACCTGTCCCACCGCCGAGACGGCCCGCGAAATCGCCCGCTGGGATGAGCGCCTGGGCAAACCCGAAGATGCCGCCCGCGCCCTGGCCGACGCCTTCACCATCCCCGACCCCCACACCACCGACGCCGACCGCGCCCGTGATCGCTCCCGCATGGGCGAACTCTACCGCCAGGCCCACGGTTTCGAAAGCGGCCTGGGTGACATGCTGTTGCAGGCCTACGACCGCAACCTGGCGCTGGTCCACTCCCGCGAGCTTCAGTTGCGCTCCGGCGATCCCAACGCCGAGTTGACCGACCCCATGCAGTTCACCCTCACCGCTGTGGAGGGCGGCCCGCTCAAAATGCCCGCGCTCAAAGGCAAGGTGGTGGTCTTCGATTTCTGGGCCACCTGGTGCGGTCCCTGCCGTCAGCAGCACCCCCTCTACGAGCAGGTGCAGGCGCGCTTCCGCGGCAATCCCTCGGTGGTCTTCCTTTCCATCGATACCGATGAAGACCGCAAACTGGTGAAGCCGTTCCTGGCGGAAGTGAAGTGGCAAGGGCCGGTGTATTTCGAGGATGGTCTTTCGCGCGCCCTCCACATCACCACCATCCCCACCACCGTCATCGCCAACCCCCGCGGCCAGGTGGCCGGCCGGATGAACGGTTTCGTCCCCGAACGTTTCGTAGAAATGCTCACCGAGCGTATCCGCGACGCCCTGGCCGAAGGCCCCAAACCCTGACGCCCGGACATTTTGAGAGCGTCCTCTCCGCGAATTTCTCCGCGCCTTCGCGTCTCCGCGTCCCGTTCTCCCCCTCACATCTTCAGCAGCCGGATTCCCCCGTTCGAGGTGCTCAGGTCGAGCAGCGGCCCACCCGCGCCGATCACGCCATCCAGGTCATGCTTGCTCAACGCCCCCTGCGTGCGAATCTCGAAATCGCTGGTGATGCTGGAATTGCTGGTATGGGCGGTCACCCGCGCGTTGATGGCCGCCGGCAGACGCAGGGTGATCCCGCTATTGCTGGTGTGGGCGTGTACCTCGGCGTCGAAATCCGCCGGCAGGGTCAGTTCGATGGGGCCGTTGGAAGTCTCCGCGCGCACATCCCGGCTGCCGCGCGCCACCTCCCCGCGGATTCCGCTGTTGGACGTGGTGGCGTCCAACGACCCCACCAGGCCCTCAGTCTGAATCCGCCCGTTGGTGGTGTGGGCCACGGCATCGCCCGATACGTTCACCAATTCCACCCGGCCATTCGAGGTCTCCGCGTCCACGTTGCCCTTCAGGTCCTCCACGTGAATGGTCCCGTTGGAAGTCTTCAGCCGCGCCGGCCCCACGCCATCGTCTGTGTGGATGCCGCCATTCGAAGCCGTGATGCGCTCCAGCCGCGCTCCCCGCGGAATCTTGATCACGAACCGCGCCCCCTGGTTGTTCCGCCGCTCCAGCGGCCGCTCCACCCGGATCGACACCCCATCGGCGTGATGGTCGATATCCACTCTCAAGTTGTCCGCGGCATCCTGCGTCGGCCCGTACTTAGTGCCGCTGATATCCACCGTGTCCTGGTCCCAACCGGAAATCTCCACCGATCCGTTAAAGGTCTCGAGCGAGAATCGCCCATCCGCATTCATCGGATAGCTTTCATGGAAATCGCGGCTGAACCTCTCCATGGGTCCCCAATCCAGCACGTCGCAGGCGGGGAGTGAGATCAGAACGGCCGCCAGGGCCGCAAGCAGCAACTTCGGTCGCATGGCTTTCCTCGATGACTAACATACGCAGGCCCCGAACGCTTTGTTCCGTTCAGCGGGTCGACACCGAGGCGCTCACGCGCATGAATACGTGCCGCAAGTTGCGGATATCGTCGCCCGGATTGGCCGAGAGCAGCATGAGGTTGGCGATCTTCCCCGGCTGGATGGTCCCCTCGTTGGCCAGCTTGCCCACCGCCGCAGCCCCGTTGCGCGTGGCCGCCACCAGCACATCCAGCGGCGGAATCCCCGCTTCGGAAAGCAATTCCACTTCGTTCAGGAAATTGCCGCCGGCCGAGGCCACCGCAATCGGCACCCCCGTCTGGAACAGCCTCAGGGTGTTGCGCTTGGCGATATCCTGGCCCGCGCTGCTGATGCCCAGAGCCGGGGCGAAGAAAATGCGCAGGTCGCGCAGCTTGGAAGCAAACGCCGGGTCCACGTCGCGGTCCCGAATCATGCCCACGAAACCGGCCGCCCCCGCCGTCACCATGGCTTCAGCCTCGGCTTCAGTCGAGATGTGCGCAATCACCGGAATCGACGCCGCGCGCGCCGCTTCCATGGTCGCCTGCGCTACCGGCAGGGCCAGGCTGGCGATGTGGATCACCGTGGCGTGCGTGGCGGCCAGCTTCGCCACCTGCGCACGGGCATCATCGGGTGTGGTGGCGCGGATCATGCCCGGCGGCACGGCCTGCGCGCACACGTCAATCGGAATAGGAACCATGTACCGCGAGGAGCCATCCACGGTTTCCGATCCCTGGGGAATGGCCACCACCGAGCGCGGCCCGGCCGCCATGATCCGGCCATCCGCCACAATCACCACCGAATCGCTCACCGGCGGTCCACCCTGGCCATCCAGCAGGACCGCCCCCACAATGGCCTTCGGGTGGCTTACCTCGGTCGGCTTGCACGCACCGAGACAGAGAAGAAAAAGCAGAGCTGCGTTCAGGCGCATCGCGCGGGGCATGACTCTACATGATAGCCGAGCGCGCTGCCGCCCGTGCGCGCACGCCAGCCCCTCAAATTCTCGCCACCCGGCCCGGCCCGGAGTACAATCGGCTATACCATGACACCCGAATCAATCACCCCCACATCGCCCGAACCGCAGGGAATGGGTGAGTTCTCCCGGCTCGTGGGCGTCTATCTGGAACCAACCAAGGCCTTCACCGATATTGCCCGCCGTCCCACCTGGCTGGTCCCGCTTGTGCTCGTCATCCTGTCCGGCATCGCCTTCTTCGCGATCTTCGGCCAGCACGTCGGGTGGGCGCGCTACCTGCAGCACCAGCTCGAAACCAATCCCAAGGCCGCTGAGCGCATGGCCCAGCTTCCTCCCGAGCAGCGCGCCCGAACCGAGGAGATGCAGATCAAGTTCGCGCCCGTTGGCGCCGATGCGGTGGTGGCCATCTTCATCCCCATTGCGCTCGTGGTCTCGGCCGGGGTCGTGCTCCTGGTCGTCAACGCCATGGGTGCCGGGCTGAGGTACAAGCAGATCTTCTCCATCATGGCCTATGGCAGCCTGCCCATCATAGTCAAGTACGCGCTCGCCGTCGTGGTGATGTTCCTCAAGAACCCCGACGACTTCAACCCCACCAATCCGCTGGCCTTCAACGCCGCCGCCTTCATGGACCCCGTGACGGCATCCAAATTCCTGTACAGCATTGCAACGGCCGTGGATCTGTTCGCCATCTGGTCGCTCCTGCTCGACGCCACCGGACTCAAGGCCGCGGCCCAGAAGCGCCTCACATTCGGCGGAGCCCTCTTCGCCGTAGCCACGCCCTACGTATTCTTCGCCCTGGCCGGCGCGACCCTGGCGGGGCTGTTCGCGTAGCCCTCTCTCCGCAATTAGGCGCTTCACGCGCGGCCGGACCATCATCCGCACCGCGTCCGTCTCCCGTCCCCGTACCCTCGGGGCTCTCGATTTTTGTTTTCTCCGCGCTTCCTCCGCCTCTCCTGGTCCAGAGGGCACGCCGCGGTGAAAGCCACGCCGTCCCCGTCCAGCACTCTCGATTTTGTCCTCCGCGTTTTCTCCGCACCCCCCCGGGCCTAAGAGGCCACCCCCCGCGGTGAAAGCCACGCCCACTCCCGTCCGTCCCCGTCCCCTCGATTTTGGTTTTCTCCGCGCTTCCTCCGCCTCTCCGTGTCTCCGCGGTGAATGGGCCCCGGCAGAAAGCCACCGCTCACGCACGCCGGGCAATCATCCGCGCCGTGCGCCGGCCTTGTCCCCCCGCAGCGCCTTGGGCGGCCTCCGAGTAGAACACAATCTTCCAGTCCGCAAACTCGCGCCGCAGTTCTCCCGGCTCCAGCAGGAATGCCGGGCTGTG
>DATJRE010000393.1:0-8810 GCA_035505095.1 Bryobacteraceae bacterium
CAGGCAACCGGATTGTATTCAGGCTGTCATCCCCGCGTAATATGCGTTTCGTAACGTTATCTGTTTCCGGCATAAAAAAGGAGGAGAGGGATGGAAATATTTGGGGAGCACCTTTCGATTGCGAGCGCCATGTTTCTATTGCTGGCGTTAGGGTTGGCGCTGAGCTTCGAATTCGTCAACGGATTTCACGACACTGCCAATGCGGTGGCCACGGTCATCTACACCCACACGTTGAAACCGACCATCGCGGTGGTATGGTCGGGATGTTGGAACCTGATCGGCGTGCTGAACTCCACTGGAGGCGTGGCCTTTGGGGTCCTCGCGCTGCTGCCGGTGGAATTGGTGGTTCATGTCGGATCGGCGGCTGGGTTCGCCATGGTCTTCGCGCTGCTGATTTCGGCCATCATCTGGAACCTGGGTACCTGGTACTTCGGCCTGCCGGCCTCCAGCTCACATACCCTGATCGGATCGATCATGGGCGTCGGCCTGGCCAACTCCATGATGTCCGCCGGGCACGTGTTCGGCGAAGGCGTAAACTGGGCCAAGGCTTCCGAAGTGGGCATGTCGCTGCTCATTTCGCCCATCGTCGGCTTCACCTGCGCGGCGCTGTTGCTGCTGCTCTCCAAGGCACTCATCAAGCGCAAGGAGCTGTACATGGCGCCCGATAAAGAGAAGGCTCCGCCACTGTGGATCCGCCTGCTGCTGATTTTCACCTGCACCGGGGTGAGCTTCGCGCACGGTTCCAACGACGGGCAAAAAGGCATGGGGCTGATCATGCTGATCCTGATCGGCATCCTCCCCGCTACCTACGCGGTAGACCTGGGCACCAGCCAGGTTTCGGTGCAGGAAATTTCGCAGAGCGCCATGACCATCTCTTCGCGCATGGATCAGCACGCGCCCGGCATCGCGCTGGCCGGCTTGCAGACTTCCTCCGACGAACTTTCGTCGTACCTCAAAACCACCGGCGTGGCCTCCGATTTGACCTTCGCGGCCATCGGCAACAAGTGCCGCGAAATCTCCGCCATGCTGGAAGGCAAGACCAGCCTGACGCAGCTCAACCCCGAAGACCGCCGCCTGCTGCGTACCGACCTGTACCTGGTTTCCGAGTCGCTCGGCAAGCTGCTCAAGCAGAAGAAACTCTCCGAGACACCGGACATCGACGCGGCCGCCGCGCTGCATAGCCGCATGGACAAAGTGACCAAGTTTATCCCGCTGTGGGTCAAGGTTATGGTGGCCATAGCCCTGGGCCTGGGCACCATGATCGGCTGGAAGCGCATCGTGGTGACGGTGGGCGAAAAGATTGGCAAGGAACACCTGACTTACGCGCAGGGCGCCTCGGCCGAGTTAGTAGCCATGGGGACGATTCTGATGGCCGACCGGATGAACCTGCCGGTGAGCACCACGCACGTGCTGTCGTCCGGAATTGCCGGAACCATGGCGGCCAACCGCTCCGGCCTGCAGATGGAAACGCTGCGCAACCTGCTGCTGGCCTGGGTGCTGACCCTGCCGGTAAGCGTGCTGCTGGGCGCCGGAATCTTCGCCTTCGGCCTGAACGTGGTGTTGCGGCTGGGGCTGAAGTAAAGCGGAAGGAAAGAGCGGCCGGGACTGCTCGGCGGCCGCTTCGCTGTTGACCGCCCCACCGGTCCCCGAGGCGCTGCAGGTAGAGAGCGTGAGGCCTTCACCGCTTAACTTGGCTGCCCGGCGAACAGGCGTTAGCCGGTTCCACCTTCCAGCACAGCGTCCGATGCTCGCGTCACATAGCAGGAAAAGGCATCTGGGGGATTCAAGGACCATTTGGCCGCCTCGCGAACCCTGAAATCCATACCGCCGTTGGTGGCTCCGTCCGGGTCGTAATACGGGTCCAACGCCGCCAACTGCTGAAGCTTCGCGTGCACCTCCGGATCGTCTCTCAAAGGGGCGAGCTTGGCGCGAATCATGGCTGGTCTCAGGAGGCACATATCGAGCGGGCCTCATGGCTAAACCAACCTTCACCTTCACCGCTCTACCGCGGGATCGGCGGCGGTGCGGTCGAAAAGGTCGCCGGCGTCGGCGCGGGCGCCGGCGGAACCGGCTGGATGGCCGCGTCGCAGGACCTCCGTAAGGCCGTGCCGGCCGCCAAACACCCGGAACGCCGACCGGTCGTGGTGGCGGTGGTGGTGGATATCAGCCAGGCGCCGCCGAAGTGCCGACGAGGAAGTTGAGCGAGCCTGTCCACCGATGGACACGCCGGCGGCCATTCAGGCTGATCGGGTAACTGGCTGGGGTAAATTAGCGGATCGAATACAAAAAGCGGCCGGGATCGCCCCTCGGCCGCTGCGGTTTTACAGGACTAACTCGGTATTAGCTCTTGTGCCCCGACGGGTTCTCCACCTGAAGATCGTTCTGTACTCCGAAGCTCAACGTCGAGTTGGCCCGGATACCTGCAAGCTGTTTGTCCATCTGGTTCATCACCACGCCTTTCAGAGTCACGTGGCCGTTATCCACAATGATGTGAATCGACGGAATCGCGCCCATCGAATACCGCGAAAGCGACGGCTCGCTGAAAATCGCGCGCGCTACCTGCTGCCGCAACTGGTTGTCCATCGGCGAAAGCGGTAAGACCTTGATATCGTTTTCGATGCTGGTGACGCCCGGGATCCCTTTCACCATGCGCTCGATATCGGATTTTTTGTAAGGCTGAGTGACGGCTCCTGAGAGCACCACCTGGCCATTGTCGATGCGGTAACCGATATCGTCCCAAAGAGTGTAATGCGGATAAGTCAGAATGTCGTGCCGGACCTGCTTCGCTATAGCAGCGCTGCTTCCCGCCACCGGAGCATTGGGTTTATCGGCAGCTTGGGCCAGCCCGGCGCCGGCCACCAGAACCGCTGCCATCAAGATGTGGCCGAAGAAATTCATCTTCATTTTTGTCCTCCTCCTTCAAGAGTGCAAGCGCCATGCCAAACGTCGCGGTGCCATTGTAAAAGGTTCGTAAACAGACCTGCGGCCCCGGCGGCCGGCCGCTCACCCGCACCCCCAGCCCCGCGTTACCATACCGGTTACGTTGCGATGGTTCCAACGCAGTTGCAGTTCATCTGGACAACCCACTCCCCGGCACGAATAACCCGTGCGCATATACCGGTGGCGGCATGTCGTTCAATGAGTGCAATTACGCATGTGGACCCCTCCCCGCAATCGCTGGTGGCGTCTCTGAAGCACTGAGCCGCGTTACCATACTTCTATGCTGCGGTGGCTCGTGACCGGAATCGGAGACATCACCACCAGGCGCGTGCTGCCCGCCCTGCTGGCGGAGCCGCGCAGCAAGTTGGCCGGCATCGTGACGCGCAACCCGGCCAAGGCCGAGCCTTATGGCGTCCCGGGGTGGACCAACCTCGGCCGCGCGCTGGAGGAGTCCGGCGCCGATGCGGTCTACGTGGCCACGCCGGTGTTCCTGCACGCGCCGCAGACCATCGCCGCGCTGCGCGCCGGCAAGCACGTGCTCTGCGAAAAGCCCATGGCGCTGAATTATGAGGAGGCCAGCGCCATGCAGCGGGCGGCCGACGAAACCGGCGCGGTGCTGGGCGTCGCCTACTACCGGCGGCTATATCCCAAAGTGGCGCGCGCCGTGCAGTTGATGGCGGAGGGCGCCATCGGGCGGCCGGTGTTCGCGGAGGCCACGGCGCACGACTGGTTTTCCCCCGTGAGCGGCTTTCGCGCCTGGCTGGCGGACCCCGCGATGGCCGGGGGCGGGCCGCTACGCGATACCGCGTCGCACCGCATCGACCTGATGAATTCGCTGTTCGGCGCTCCGGTGCGCGCTAGCGGCTACACCTCTACGCTGGTGCAGCCGGTGAAAACGGAGGACAACGCCACGGTGCTAATCGAGTACCCAAACGGCGTGCGCGGCGTGGTGGACGTGCGCTGGCATTCGCACGTGGCGCGCGACGAATTCCGCATCCGCGGCACGAAAGGCGAAATCGACCTGACCCCGTTGAACGGCGGCCCGCTGGTCTATCCCGGCGGAGCCGAGGAGATTCCGCCGCACGCCAACCTGCACTATCCCTGCGTGGAGAATTTCGTGGCGGCCGTGCTGGATGGCGCGCCGCTGGTTTCCTCGGGCCGCACGGCGCTGGCGGCGGAATGGGTGATGCAGCAGGTGTCCGCCGCAGGGTGTGCCGGGGCGGCTCAGTAAGTAACGCCGGTCTTGCGCCCGGTTTGCTCGCCGCGCAGCCAGACGTAGATTGGCGCGTGCGGGCCGGGGGCGGGCCAGCTCATCACCACGCGCAGCGTCTGGCGGGTGGGGTCCTCGGGGATCGGCGCGGCAATCGCGCCCACCGGGATGCCGTTCTGCGGGTCCCATCCGACCTTGTCGATGACGTCCAGGTCGCGGCCCTCCAGAATTCCCACGTAGCTGGAATCGCCCACCTTTTCGGAGGTGAGGGTGAACTTGTCGAGGCGTGGGATGCGCACCACGCGGCCGAGCACGAAGGGATCGGAGCGGCCTTCCGGCTCCAGAATCACGGTGGCCTCCAGGCGGCAGCCGGCGTAGCCGACCACACCCGGGTCCAGCGAAAGATACAGCGCGCCGGGCCCCGCAAAGCTCAGGCTGGCGCCGTGGGACGGTTCGCTGGGGGAAAGCGTCAGTGCCTGGCGCACCTCGCCGCTTTGGCAGCCCAGCTCAATCTGCGGCCTGACGGCGTGGTCCAGGTGGTCCACCTTCAGCACCAGTCCCGCGGCGGTGCCGGCCGGCAATTCATCGGCGGCGAGCTCGATTCCCAGATCGCCGGCCTGCGATTTGGCCGCGGAGACGATGCCGGGGCGCGGCCCCACCATCTCCAACGCATCGTCCACGGTTACCGGACTGGCCAGGCCCTTGACTTTCAGCAGCAGCGGAAACCGGCGGCCTTTGGCCAGCCCGCTCTTCAGCACAATCTCTCCCGACCAGCCGTGGGCGCCGGCCGACCCGGTGATGGCGCCGGCTTCCGAGGTGACCCCTTCGATGCGGTCCAGGCCGCTGCCTTCCAGGCGAAGGGCTTCCCGCTTCTCGCCGGTGTTGAGGCGAATGGGAAGATTGGTGATCTTCGGATCGGGCGGCAGGACCGTCACCGGCACCTGGTGCGTGGCGCCATCGGATTGCGCCAGTAATAAATGATAGGCGCCCGGCTTGGCGGTATCGAGGTACACGGTGACGGAATTCTGCGGGCCGGCGCGCTTGCCCTTGGGCAAGTTGAAATCCACCTCGGCGGGCTTGGCGGTGCGTGCGGAGGACTTGATCTGCACCTTTTCGAGGAACTCGAAATCGGCGCCCGACAGGGCCACCGCCACATCGTCGCCGCGGCCCTCCACCAGCTTGTCGCGCTCCGCGGGCGCCAGGGTCACGTGCGTGAAATCGCCATAGGGATGCAAATGCAAAGTGCCGCTGACCGGAAGCGTCTCCCAATCCCACGTGGCGGAAAGCTGATAATCGCCGGCGGTGGCCTTGGTTTTGGAAAGGTCGATTTCGAGGGCGGTGGCGGAAGTGGACTGCACCTCGACGGGAACCGCGGCGCCGCCCGCGGCCGGCGTGAGCTTCCATTCGCGAGCCAGTGCCAGGTCCTTAACGGCCGCGCCGCCGCCGAGTTTCACGGGCACCGGTGATTTCGACCCCAGCGGCAGGTTCACGTCGCCTGTGATGGTGAGCACCGGCTTTTTGATTTCGGGCGCGCGATAGGCCCACAGATAGGCGATGCGCGTTTTGGCCTTGGGCGCCTGGTTCTTGGTACACAGGGCCAGGTCGTCCTTATCGGCGGACTGCGTAAACGCCGAGCGAAACTCGGTGTTGGGGAACATCACCATCTTTAGGTTCGCGAACAACTGCGCGCCGCCGGCCGCCAGGGCCACCGGGTTGCCGAAAAACAGCCCGGCCACCGACGCTGCGAGGCCGCCCGTCTGCTGCACCTGGACGCTCTGTTCCGACAGCGGGTCGTAAGCGCTGGTGGAGGGAAGCACGGATTTTAGTAGCAGCGCGGCCTGCTGATTGGCGGGCGTGGCGTTCAGCTTTTGAGGCGTGACGCCGTACTTGCTGGAAATGCCCTCAAAGACCGCATCCGGGCTGGCGCCCGATTGTTCGGCATTCGAGAGATCCTGCACCAGCGATTCCACCTGGGAGCTTTGCTCGGCGTAATCGGCAAGCTGGCGGAGCAGTTCCCGGTTGTGGGTGACCAGCGACTTGATTTTGCCCTCGCTCAGACCGTGCGGGCCGTAAATGACGGCGATCACCTGCGGCCGTTCGGGGAGTTGCCATTCGGTGCGGGCGTCGGCCTTGCGCGGCTCGAGGGTAAGGATCAGATCGCCCTCGGAGGCGGGCAGCAGAACGGCGGTCACCTGGGCGTCATGGGAAGGCGTGGGAAACAGGTGCACGGGATTCCAGATCAGGCGCGAGCCGCCCTGGATCTCGGCCACGGATTTCAGCGGCAGCGGCGCGCCCGGGGAAAACGGCCGCACCAGCAATTGAAAGGTGCCCAGAGACGACCCTCCCGCGCAAACCGCCGGTGCGCTGGCGGCGGTCGCCGCGATGGCGGGGCATGCCAGGACGGCTCCCAGCACCATTCCCGAGAATTTGCGGATCACTCTAATGAGATGCGCCGGAACCGGCAAAAGACGACCACGGCCTCCAAGGTTATAGATAGCACTTTGAGGGGGAGATTTCCAATCCTGTGCAGACAGGATTTGGGGGGCTCGTCCTCACCGCGGAGACGCGGAGGGAGCGGAGAAAGCGCGGAGAAAACCAAAATGAGAATTAAGAGCGGGAAAGCGGTCCTCGCCGCGCGGGGTCCCTGAAGGCGTCAGCATCTATCTCCCCTCTTTGCTCCCTTTGCGAACTTTGCCTTCAGATGCGCCGGCGCTGGTGCGCGGCTACGGGTTGCACCAGGCGCAGGACGTGCTCGCCGGTGGACGAATCGAAGCGATAATCCACGATGGCATCGGCGGCATCCTGCGCCGGGGCGCCTTCCACGGTCGGGTTGCTGACGGTGACCTCACCGGTGCTGCGGATGCGCAGTTCGCTGCCCACTTGCAGCGGAATCCGCATAAATGTCTGATGCGGGCTCATGCACCCTCCTATCTCCCCTGCTTCCATTTTCCCGCCGGCCGGCGGCGCGGTCTGTGCGGTCACGCGCTTCCGCCGCGGCGGGGCGGTGGTTTTGGCGGGTGACGTGTAGTCGTAAGGCGGGGGCGTGTGCATGAGCCACCTCGCGCGGGTGTTGTTCGCGGTCTTTTGGAAACTGGGCGGGCCGGGCCTCTTGGCCCTCGGAATTCTGGATTCCTCCTTTCTATTTGCACCCCTGGGCAACGACCTGCTGGTGGTAGCGTTGGCCTCGCACTATCATTCCGTGGCGCGGGTGCTGTATTATGCCGCGATGTCCACGGCCGGGTCGGTGCTGGGCTGCCTGCTGGTGGATTTGGTGCTGCGCCGCGCGGGCGAAAAAGGACTGGAAAAACATCTGCCGCCGCGGCGCCTGGCATACGTCCGTAACAAGGTTTCGCACAGCGCCAGTGCGGCCCTGGTGCTTGCCTCGCTGGCGCCGCCGCCGTTCCCGTTTACGCCCTTCATCATGGCCGCCGCCGCCCTGCAATATCCGAGGCGGAAAATGCTGGCCGTGGTGGGATGCGCGCGCATGGTGCGTTTCACCGGACTGGGATGCCTGGCGTTTTTTTATGGCCGGCGCATCCTGGAATGGGCCCATGCGCCTGCGGTGGTGGGGTTCCTGCTGGGGCTGATCGTGCTCTCGACGGTGGGCAGCGCGATTTCGGTCTACGGCTGGATCAAGCGCAGCCGCGCCGCCCGCTGAGGGCCGGTTGGGCAATGGAGCGCCGCACCAGGCCGGCCAGCGCTTCAATGAAGGCCGGCGAATCGTTCAGACCCGGAACCATACGGAAATCGGCGATGCCCAGGCCACGTGCCTGCTCGCGGTGCTCGATTTCGATTTCGTGGAGTGTCTCGACGTGGTCGGAGACGAAGGAAATGGGCGCCACCAGCACGTGCCGCCGTCCTTCGGCTGCCAGCCGGCGAATGGTCTCGTGCATGGAAGGCCGCAGCCACCGCGAGGCTCCCACCTTGCTCTGATAGCAGAGGTGCCGCCGCGCCGGCCAGCCGCCCATTTGCCAGACCAGATCCACGGTTTCTTCGATGTGCCGCTGGTAGGGGTCGCCCTGCGCCACCACCGACACCGGAACGCTGTGGGCGCTGAACACCATGTCGACGTCGCGCGGTTCCTCAAATTGCGCCAGCGTGCGGCCGATCGATTCGACCACCGCCTGGAGGTAGTCCTGGTCGCGGTAGAAGTGCTCGATGGTGTGAACCCGCGGCTGCGCGGGGCCGTTCGCCGGGAAGCGCCGCCACCATTCGTTGAGGCTGCTACCGGTGGTGGTTTTGGAGTATTGCGGGTAGAGCGGCAGCAGGACGATTTCTTCGGGCGCGTGCGCTTGCAACTGACTAACGGCATCGGCGGTAAAGGGCCGCCAGTAGCGCATGGCCACTACCACGCGGGCGTCGAACTCGTCGCCCAGGCGAGCCTCCAGGGCCGCCGCCTGGCGCATGGTGAATTCCAGGATGGGGCTTTTCCCGCCGATCCCCGCATAGTGGCGCCCCACGTGCCGCGCGCGGGTGGCGGCGATGAGCCGGGCCAGCGGCTGCCGCGCGATCCGGGCGAACGGAAAGTCGATGATGTCCGGATCGGAGAAGAGATTATAGAGAAAGGGTTCGATGGCCTCCAGGGAATCCGGCCCGCCCAGTTGAAACAGCACAACCCCCAGCTTCACAGTTCAGAGTGTACAACAGCGGGCGGGGTGAC
>DATJRE010000394.1:0-10043 GCA_035505095.1 Bryobacteraceae bacterium
CTGGTCCATCACGACGCCATGGTGACGGCGGCCACGCCGAATAATTTGCGGTCGCTGCTGTATGGGAACGCGCCCCAAATGGGCTACGGCACAGTGGATGCCAACGGTGGACCGGTGCACCGCATGGCGGCCCTGCACGCGAGCGTGGGATTGCTGGAGATGACCAACCACGAGACGCGGCGGTAAATCAGCGGGCCCCAAAGGCGTGGCCGCCGGAAAGCTGCCACGCCGAAGAACGGCGGCCCAACGCGCTTAGAAGTTCAGGCGCGCTACGAACTCCAGGCTGCGGGCGCCGGGGTCGTTGGTATTGTTGAGATCGCGGAAGGCCGTGGTGGTCTGTCCGAACGAGCTGCTGATGGTGGTGTTGATGTTACCGCCGGTGGCCGCCCCGCCCGGAACCATAATATTGGGGTGGTTGAACACGTTCAACGCCTGCACGCGGAATTCGAAGTTCAGGCGCTCTTTGATCTGCGTGCGCTTTACCAGGCTCACATCCCACTTGGAAAGCCATGGCCCCCAGAGAAATACCTGGTCGCAAATCTGGCCGGCGGTGTTGCACGGCCCGATATAGGGCGCGCTGGGATTGAACGTGCCGCTGATGTCGAATGCCGCCAGCGTGTTCTGAATCAGCGATTGCGGCAAATAATACGCCGTGCCCGTAGCTACGCCGTTGGAATTGATCTGGCTGGTGAAGTTCAGCCCCACGTCGTTCTGTAACTGCTTGGCGGTCATATTGTGCAGCACCACGCCGCCATCGTTCTGGTTGAAGGTGTCTCGGCCGCTCAGAATATTGATCGGGGTGCCGCTTTGCACTCGTCCTACTCCCGCAATCTCCCAGCCGCCGATAATCTTCTCGACTGCCCCGTGTGCGCCGGACAGCAGTGCCCGGCCGTGGCCGAACGGCAGTTGATAAATCCAGGTCGCCTTAATGCCGTTGCGGATATCGAACGTCGTGGGTCCCTTGTACCCGCCCCAATCGCGCAGGGTCAGCGCGTTGGCGTCGGTCAGCGACTTGGAAAACGCATAACTGGCCTGTAACTGGAGGCCCGTTGCAAGACGCCGCCGCATTTCGATCTGCCCGGAGTTGTAAGTGCTGTTGTTGCGGTTGGTCATCTCCGTGGAGGCGCCGCCGTTGTTGGGGTTCACCTGGAACAGGTTGATGGGGTACCCGGCCTTGGTCAGGTTGGCCATGCGGGTGGCATTGCCGGCGATGGCGTTGGCGGTTGCTCCTGCCTGTCCCTGCTGGAGCTGCGTGATGGTGGTCTGGTCGGTATTGCTGCCGATCGCCGTACTAATAATCGGCACCGCCACCTGGCCGGCCAGGCCCGTGTTGCCGTAGTTATTGACCGTCAACTTAGTGGTGGGATTCAGAAGCTGCGCTACCGAAATGCCATTGGCGATCGCCAGGTTATTCTGGGCCTGCTGGAACTCGGTGGCGAAACCATTTTCTACGGTATTCACTTCGTTCAGGTTCACGGCCGACCATAGATCCGCCCCGTGATTGGCCACGTAGCGAACTTCAATTACGGTGTTCTGGGTAACCTGCCGCTGGAAGCCCATGGTCCAGCTTTCGACATACTCGGGCTTAATGCTCGGATTATAGTCCTCCACGTTCTGGCCGCTTTGTACGGGCAGCGGGAAGCTGGGGTTGGGGAAACTGGGATCCACTGAAGTTGGCACCACGTGCGGGTAAGTAGGATCGCTGAAGAGCACTCCGCCGGCGGGGAAGATAGTCGGATTGGCGGTGGCGGTGGCGCTCGTCGCGAGGCTGCGGCCCTGATTGCCGCTCCAGACGCCCTCCAGGAAACCGATGCCTTCGCGGATGGTGGAAATACTGAAGCCCGCGCGCAGCACCGAATCGTTGCCCGTGAGCCAGTGGAGAACCCCACCGTGCGAAATGCGGTAGGCCACGCCGACCGTAGGATCGAACTTTCCCACGCCGGGGTCAAAACCACCCACCCCCGGCGGTACCAGCGAAAACACGGGAGTGGAACCATCCAGCACGCCCGGCTTAAACAGATTGCCCACGCCCGAAACGCCGAACAACCCGGCGTAGCCCGGCCGTGTATATAGGTTGTCCAGGTTTTGGACGGCACCTTGGCGGTCCCACCGGACGCCGCCCGTCAACGTCACGTTTGAGGAAACGTGCCAGGTGTCCTGGATGTAGCTGGCGAATTCGCGCATGTGGTCGCGATCGATGGCGAAGTTCGGACCGTACGTCCGGGTCTGCTCGCCGAGCACGGCGGAGCTGGTGACCCCAGTGACGCGGCCGGCGACGATGGCGTACAAATTAGCCGCGTCGCTCAGTTGGGTGGAACTGGCGCCCGGCAGCGTGGTGGTGGTGAACAGCGAGGTGGCGCCGGTATTGTCCGGATCGCCGGTGGCCTGTCCCAACGCCACCGTATTCAGCAGCGAGGAATTGGACGCCGCCTGCCACGAGTTTACCTGCGTGAAGTTGAACCCGATGTTCAGCAGGTGATTGCCCTTCAGGTAGCTGACGTTGTCGTTGAGCTGGTAGACCGGCGTGCTGCGGGGAGCGTAATTAGTGTAATTCCCATTATAGGGATTGGTCATGTAGCCGGCGAAGCTGACCAGATTCCCGTTCCAGATGCCATAGTCGCTAGGCGAAAGTCCATCGCCCAAGGCGTTGGTGCCGCCCTGGATGCCGCCGGTTAATTCGTTAGTGAGGTTCGAGGCCAGCACCGAGCGCAGCCCCACGCTGCCGGTCCAGTTAATGCCGTATTGCCCTTCTAGGGCCGGCGATCCCAACTGCGTTCCGGTACCCGGCAGAATCCGATACTCCAGGTTCAAACCGTCGGGCGTGCGGTCGTTGGTCTGATAATTCCACACGAAGTCCAGGTGGTGCTTCTCGGTGAGGTTGTAATCCATGCGCGAGGTCTGGAATTTGCGGTTGTTGACGGCCGGCGCGTCAGACGAGAAGTTATAGCGGTTGTAATCGTTGTTGGTGGCGATGCGGCTGACGTCCGTTCCGCTGGCGGTGAGCTGGTTAATCAGCGAATAGGTCTTGGCCAGCGTGGGGTCCGGTGACGTCGGGAAGGCACGCGTGCCGGCGGGAAGCGAAGGGTTCTCCTGGGCGGCTAGTGAGAACAGGTTGACGGTCTTTACGGCTCCCGCGGCATTATACGTGAAGACGCCGCTGGCCGCCGTGGGCGTCAGCCACATTCCGGTTTCCGGGAAGGATTGCGGCAGGTCGAAGAACTCGAACGACTCGAAGAAGAACAGTTTGTTCTTCTTGATTGGCCCGCCGAAGGTGAATCCGTACTCGTTCAGGTTGATGCGGTCTTTGGCAATACCCTCCAGGCAGTTGAAAAACGCGCAGGCTTCCAGCGCCGAGTTGCGGTTGGTCTCATACAGGCCGCCGTGGAACTGGTTGGTGCCGCCCTTAGTGACGAACTTGATCTGCACCGCGCCTTCGCCCAGCGAATCGGCGCCCGCGGCTGCCGTGCTCATGGTCATCTCTTCGATGGCTTGCGTGCGCGGCTGCACGGCATTGAACACCGAGTCCGGATTGCTTTTGGTATCGTTGTCTTGCACATTGATGCCATCAATGGTGATGTTAATGGTGGGCTGCGGCAGGCCGTTAATGGTGGCATAGCGGACGCCATCGGGATTCTGCGTGCCTGGCTGGCTGGCGATCAGTTCGGTCACGTTGTGGCTGGTGAACGGAAGATCGTTGATCTGGCGGCCTTGCAGAGTAGAGCTGACGGTGGCGGAATCGGTCTGCACCACCGTGGCGCCGGCGGTGACCTCGACGCTTTCCGTGGCGTTGCCCACAGCCAGGCTGACGTTGACGGTGGCCGGCACGCCGGCATCCACCTCCACGTTCTGGTTGGTGACTACTTTGAACCCGGGATGACTCACCGTAACCTTATACGTGCCGGTCTGGATGCTGGGCAGCACCCAATAACCTTTTTCATCCGTAACCGCGTGAAACGTCTGGCCGGTGGCGGTCTGCGTCACCGTCACCTGCGCGGCTGGAACTACGGCGTTTTGCTGGTCGGTGACCACTCCATCCATCCGCGAAGTCGTGGTGACTTGAGCATAGACGGCGAATACACAGGCTAGAGACAGAACTAACGTTGCGAGCGAACGCATCAACGACCCCCTCCAAGAAAGCTGGTGATTGGTGAAATGGTACTACAGATCCGCCGCTAAATAAAGTTGGCGGAAGGGAGCACCGCGTTTTTTACAGGTCGCTCGCCCGCTATGCGGCCCGCTTGCGCCACACCACCAGCAGGGCGCTGCCGATGAGGATGATCGCCAGGCTCAGTCCGGTCCAGATGCCCGGCGCACCCCAGCCATAGCGGAAGCACAGCACGCAGGCCACCGGCATGCCGAACCCCCAGTAGCCCACCAGGTGTACCAGCATGGGCGAGCGCGTATCGCCGGCGCCACGCAGCGCTCCGGTGGCCACCACTTGGAACCCATCGAACAGCTCGAAGAAGGCCGCGATGCGCAGCAGCACCGCGCCTGCGGCAATCACCGCCGGGTCGCGAATGAACCAGCGGACCACCTCGCCGGGGGCTACCAGCAGCAGCACTCCCACCGATCCCATGCACACGCCGCTCAGCAGCAGCGCCGTCCAGCCCGCGCGCGCGGCGGCTGCGTGGTCCTTGCGTCCCAGGGCCTGCCCCACCCGCACGGCAGCCGCCGAACTGATTCCCAGCGGCACCATGAAGCTGGTGGAGATCACCTGCACGGCGATGGAGTGGGCGGCCAGCGAAACCTCGTCGAGCCGCGCCACCAGCACCGTAACCACGCCGAAAATGGCGCCTTCGAAACCGATCTGCCCGGCGGCCGGCAGTCCCAGCTCGGCGAGCCTGCGGATGCGCGCCCAATCCGGCTTCCAGCAAAGATGAAACAGCCGGTTGCCGGTGCGCCGTTCGTTCCACAGCACCGCGCCCGCCAGCACCGCCGCCATATACAGGCGCGCCAGCGACGTGGACCAACCCGAGCCCGCGAGTCCCATCGCCGGTGCGCCCCAATGGCCGTACATCAGCACCCAATCGCCCAGCAGGTTGACCAGATTGGCGCTCACCAGCGCAAAGGTCACCGGCTTGACGATATCCACCGCCTGCAGATAGCGCCGCAACGCGGTAAAGGCCACCATGGCCGGTATGCTCCACAGCAGGGCCAGCATGTAGGGGGCGCAGTGCCGCATGACGTGCGGGTTGGCGCCCGCCGCGTACAGCACTGGGATGGACGCGCGGATCAGCAGCATCAGCGGCCCCATCAGCAGCAGGCCGAGCCACCAGCCGGCGATCAAAGTGCGGCGGCACTCCCGCGGATCGCGCGCGCCGAACGACTGGGCCACCAGCGTGTCCATCCCCAGCAGCAGCCCGATGCCGGTGACCACCACCGGGTAGTAGATCATATTGCCGAGCGTGCCCGCGCCCACGGCGGCCGCGCCCAGCGGACCGGCCATGATAGTGTCGGCGATCCCCATGGCCATCCACCCCAGTTCGGCCAGCGCCAGCGGAGCCGCCAGCCGCAGCATGGGGCGAAGCTCCTGGCGGAGATGGCCGATGAGGGACGGCAAGGGCATATCAGGCAGGGCTGGGGTGGGAAGCGCTGGTCGTAAACCGCCGTTCCTTTCCATGTATCCCCCGCGCCTCCGTGTCAGCTTTGCGTTGACTCATGCGCGCGTAGACCGCCATTCCTCTCCATCCATCCTCCGCGCCTCCGCGTCAGCTTTGCGTTGACTCATGCGCGCGTAAACCGCCATTCCCCTCCATCCATCCTCCGCGCCTCCGCGTCTCCGCGTCAGCCTTGCGTTGACTTCCCCCCGCTCAAGCCTTCGGATGCGCCTTGTCGTAAACCGCCATCAGATCGGTCAGCGAGACCTGCGTATATTTCTGAGTGGTGGACAGGCGGGCGTGGCCTAGCAATTCCTGGATGGCCCGCAGGTCGGCGCCATCGGCCAGCAGGTGGGTGGCGTAGGCGTGGCGGAAGCTGTGCGGGTGCAGCGCAGGATCCTGCGCCAGGCAAACGGCGTACAGCTTTACGATCTGAAAGACCGCGCCGCGGGTCAGGCGCTTGCCGCGGTAGCTCAGGAACACGGCGTTCTGGCCGCGCACCACGGCGCGCTGGGCCAGGTAGCGCTCCAGGGCTTCGGCGGCCTTGCCGGGCAGCGGAGTCTGGCGCTCCTTTTTGCCCTTGCCACGCACGCGCAGCCAGCCTTCGGCGCGGTCCACATCTTCCAGGTTCAATCCGGTCAGCTCGCTCACGCGCAGCCCGCAGCCGTAGAGGACTTCGAAGATGGCGCGGTCGCGCACCGGATGCGGGCGCTCCAGCTTGCCGGCCGCTACGGCATCCACCAGGCGATTGGCCTGCTCGGCGGTCATCACCTCAGGCAGCTTTTGCGGGGCTTTGGGCGTGCGCAGCAGGCGCGCCGCGTTGATCTTCACCAGGCCCTCGCGCAGCAGGAAAGCAAACAGACCGCGTACGGCGGCCAGTTTGCGGCGGATGCTGACGGCCGTCAGTTCCTCGCCGTAGAGCGAAGCCAGCCACTGGCGCAGCAGCAGCAGATCGATGGCGCCGGGTTCAGGGCTGGCGGCCTCCAATTCGCCCGCTGGGCCGGACGGCGACAGGAAATCGAGGAATTGTTTCAGGTCCGTGCCGTAGGCCTCGACGGTATGGGACGACGCGCCGCCGCGCACCAGTTCGTCCAGATAGCGCTGGATCTGGTGGGGCAGATCAGACATGCGCGGGCTGCCAGGCATTCCGCCGCCACGAATCCAGGGCCTCCAGCGCGCGCCGGCAGACCTCCGCATGGCGGGCCGCCTTATCGTGCCGCAGGCTCAGGCGGGTAGCTTCGTCGAGCGCCGGCAGCAGGTCGAAGGTGATATTGGCCGGCTGGTAATGCCGTGGGTCGGCGCCCGACACGTAGTGGCACAGCGATCCGAGCGCCGTCTCGCGCGGCAGGCTGCGCGGCTGGCCGCCTTCCGCCAAAGCCGCCGCGTGCATCCCGGCCACCAGCCCGGTGGCGATGGATTCCACGTAGCCTTCCACGCCCGAAATCTGGCCCGCGAACAGCACTTCCGGCCGCGCGCGCAATTGCAGGGTGGGCGCAAGCAGCGCCGGCGCGTTGATGTAGGTGTTGCGGTGCACCTGCCCGAACCGCAGAAACTCGGCCTTTTCGAGGCCCGGAATGAGCCGCAGGACACGCGCCTGTTCGGCGAATTTCAGATGATTCTGAAAGCCCACCAGGTTGAAACTGGCGGCCCGCAGGTTCTCCTGGCGAAGCTGCACCACGGCGTAGGGGCGGCGGCCGGTGCGCGGGTCGGTCAACCCCACCGGCTTCATGGGGCCGAAGCGCAGGGTATCGCGGCCGCGCCGGGCCAGCTCTTCAATCGGCAGGCAGGCTTCGAAATAGCGCGCATCGTCTTCGGGGATGTGCGCGGAAACAGCGTTGGCTTTGAGCAACTCGTCCACGAAGCGGTCGTAGGCGGCGCGGTCGAGCGGGCAGTTCAGATAGTCGTCCGTCCCGCCGCTGGATTTGCCGTAGCGCGAGGCCCAGAAGGCCACCCCACGGTCCACCGAATCGGCCTCCACGATGGGGCTGATGCTGTCGTAGAAAAACAGCCGGCTCGATCCCGTCAGGTGCCCGATCGCGCCGGCCAGCCCGTCGCTGGTGAGCGGCCCGGTAGCCACAATGGCGATGCCCTCGGGAATTTCGCTGACCTCTTCGCGGCGCAGCTCGATCAGCGGCTCGCCTTCAATCGACGCGGTGACTTCTGCCGAGAAGACTTCGCGATCCACCGTGAGCGCATGGCCGCCCGGCACGCGGGCCTTTTCGGCGGCGGCCAGCAGCAGGGAATCCAGGCGCCGCAGTTCCTCCTTCAGCAGCCAGGGGGCGGTGGATTCGGATTCGCTCTTGAGCGAGTTGCTGCACACCAGCTCGGCCAGCCGCCCGGTCTGGTGCGCGGCGGTGGAGCGCTGCGGCCGCATTTCGTAGAGCACCGCGCGATGGCCGCGCCGGGCAACCTGCCAGGCGGCCTCGGCGCCCGCCAGTCCGCCGCCGATGATGTGGATGGGTTCACGCAAGATGGGCCTGGTTCCAGGATAACCGAGGCGGCAAATGCCGATGCGCCGCAAACCCGCTAGTTGGCCGTGGGATCCTTCTCCACGTGGTCGATGACCATCACTTCGAGCGGCGCGGTCTTCTTCTCCAGCCGCAGCCCCAATTCCGCGGGAAGGGCCTGGATATACGTGCTTTCCAAATCGACGGCGCCTCTGCCATCGTGAGTTGCCCCGCCGGCCGGATCGAGGAGGTACGCCGCGAGGTCCAGGGTGAAGTCGAAAATCCCGGCCAGCCCGGTTTCGTCTACCGTGTGGCGGGAGGTGAAGGGAGGGTCCAGGATTCGGGCCAACCGCGCCATCGAAACTCTCTCAAACCGGGTGACGAACATCCCCGTGGGCTTGATGGATTCCTCTCCCGCGCTTTCGGACCGGTGGAACTTGATCCCACTCCGGGCCACCACCTGCGCGTAAACCGGAAGATCTCTGGTCTCGCGATGAAAGGCCAGGCCCAGGCGTTCTTGCAACAGCGTCTGCAGCATCCGCTGGATCTGCGATTCAGGGACGGGAGCAGCCGTTTTCGCAACGATGTCGTAGATCGTATCGGTGGGGCGGTCGCGCCAGTTCGGGCCGATGGTCCGGAAGCTCTCGTAATCCATAAGCCGTTTGAATACAGTTTCCGAGGCTTACATTGAGGAGGGTCAGACCAGTGGGTGTGAATTTGGCGGACCACGCCCTGGCGCGGGGCGTCCGCCGGTGCCGTTTGATCGACGCCACCTCGAAGGCCGGCCCCACTCCGGCGGGTTGCGCCAGGATCGAGCCGCACGCGAACCCCATGGCAATCGATAGCCTCATGCCGCCGAGCCTTCCTGATCCGTAGACTGGTTTGCCAGCCGTAGCGTGCACCCGGAATTTCAGCCCGCCGCCCCGCCCACCGCGGCGGCTCCGTGCCGGGCCGTGCCAACTCCCACTTTCCGGCCTCATTGCGTTACTCTGAATGCTTCATGGTAAAGGCGAAAATCACAGCACTGGGGTGCTATGTTCCTCCCCGTCTGCTCACCAACCAGGACCTGGAAAAAATGGTCGAGACCAGCGATCAGTGGATCCTGGAGCGCGTCGGCATCCGTGAGCGGCACATTGCCGGACCGGAGATGGCTACCTCCGATATGGCGGTGGAAGCGGCCCGTTGCGCGCTGGCGCAGCGCGGCGTGAGCGCCGCCGAAGTGAACGCGATCCTGCTCTGCACGGTGACGCCCGACATGCTCTTTCCTTCCACCGCCTGCCTGGTGCAGAATGCCCTGGGCGCGCGCGGCGCCTGGGGGTTCGACTTGATCGCGGCCTGTTCCGGCTTCGTATACGGGTTGACCGTGGGGGCACACCTGGTGGCCGCGGGCACGCATTCCAAGGTCCTGGTGATCGGCTCCGACAAAATGAGCAGCATCATCGATTACACAGACCGCGCCACCTGCGTGCTGTTCGGCGACGGCGCCGGGGCCATGCTGCTGGAGCCGGCCACCAACGGCGATGGCGACCTGGGCTTCATCGATTTCCTGGGCGAAGTGGATGGCTCGGGCGGCGATGCCCTCAAAATGCCCGCCGGCGGCAGCCGCCTGCCCGCGTCGCACGAGACCGTGGACCAACGCCTGCACTACGTTCACCAGGATGGCGCGGCGGTCTTCAAATACGCCGTCCGCAAGATGTACGAAGTCTGCCGCGAGTTGCTGGAGCGCAACCATCTGACGGTGGACGACCTGACGCTGCTCGTGCCGCACCAGGCCAATAAGCGGATTATCGACGCGGCGTCCGCGCGCCTGGGAATCCCGGCGGAGAAGGTTCTCATCAACATCGATCGCTACGGCAACACCACCGCCGGCACCATCCCTCTGGGAACGCGCGACGCCATCCAGCAGGGCCGTTTGAAGAAGGGCGACCTGGTGATGTTCGCCGCCGTGGGCGCGGGGTTCACCGTTGGCGCCAGCCTTTGGCGTTGGGCATTCTGAGGC
>DATJRE010000395.1:0-19177 GCA_035505095.1 Bryobacteraceae bacterium
TCCGAAAAAGACTTCGCTTTGGGCGCATACTGCCTGGTGCGCTCCAGTTGCGCGCCGTAGATGTCGCACAAGGCGGTCACTTCCACGCCCAACTGAAGAAAATTACGCATATCTCCGGTTCCCCGCGAACCGCAGCCGATGAGGCCCAGGTTGATGCGCTCATTGGCGCCATAGATGCGGGAATACGAAGCAGCGGTGATGGCGCTGGCGCCAAGCAGTAACGAACGTCGATTCAATGTTAGGTTAGACATGTTACTCCCTTAGGTTCGGACAACTATTTCTCGGGTTGGTCATACCCTTTCAGGCGCCGGATCCAGATATTCCGGTACCGCACGGGTTGATTGTGGTTCTGGAGCATTAAGGAATCCTCCGCCGGCTGCGGAACATAGTGAGCCACCTGGCGGTAAATCATGGGGCCCATGGAATCCTTGTGGTTGTGAAGCAGCACTCCGTTTTGAAACACCGTAAAATAAGCAGGCTTCACCAGGGTTTCGCCTTCGAACTTAGGCGCCTCAAAGACGATGTCATAAGTCTGCCACTCGCCGGGCTTCCGGGAGGCATTCACGAGCGGCGGCCATTGGCCATAAATAGCGCCCACCTGGCCGTCGGCGTAAGTCGGATTGCGATACCCATCGAGCACCTGGATTTCGTAGCGGGATTGCATCAGGACGCCGCTGTTGCCGCGGTTTTGGCTGTGGCCCTGGACATCCGCGGGCATCTCAAACTCGACATGCAGTTGCACATCGCCGAACTTCTCTTTAGTCAGCATGTCGCCGGCCCGTGGAATCACCTCCACGTACCCGTTCTCCAACTTCCAACCGAGCGGCGGTGGCGGCGTCTGGGACTTCTGAAGCCGCTCGCGCGCCTCCGCACTTAATGCACGGCCGCCCGCGCCCATCTGCCGCCGCTCGAACTTCCACTGCGAAAGGTCCTTGCCATCGAAAAGGACGATGGCATCCGATGGCGCGCCGCCGGGCTCCGCCGACGGCGTCACAACGTGCGGGTGCGGGCGCGCCGGATCGTGAACGTGATACGGCAAGCCGGGCAGCATGGGAGTGTCGGTGAACCCGAGCTCGTCGCCGTGTCCCCCGGTTTGCCGGGCGCGGGTTTGGTTCTGCGCAGACGCCAGCCACACCCAGGCCAAACATGTACCGATTCCCACAATAATTGTAAAATCACGTTTTCGCATTTCCATAGCCTCCACTCTACTCCGCCCGCTAGAACTGCAAACGCAAGCCGAGTTGGAACCGGCGCATTTGAGCCAGGCCGGCAAGCGCCGTAATCTGGCCCGCGGTGGGCGAATCGACGGACGCGTTCGGCTGGCCCAGGTTGGCGTGATTGAAGATGTTCAGCATCTCCACGCGGAACTGGCCAGTCAGCCGTTCATGAATCATGAAGTTCTTGTCGACGGAGACGTCGGTATTGAAAAAGTGGGGTCCGAAAAAGGAATCCCGCGCCACATCGCCGAAGGTGCCCGGCGCCGGCCGGCTCCACGGACCGCGCGTACAACCATTGGCATTCAGCAGCGCCGTGGGCGTGGCGGTGGGCGTGCAGCCCGGAGCGCTGGTGCTGGCGGGCGCCACATCGAACCATTCGTGGACGCTTGGGTTCGCCAGGGTGACGGGGCCCACCAGGTTAGGACGGCAAGGTCCGGTATCTTCGTCGCTGCCGCAATTGGTGTAACTGGGGGTAAACGGAAGGCCTGACTCCCAGGTGCCGAGTCCTGCTAACTGCCATCCGCCCACTAAGGCGTTTACGCCGCGTGAGGCTGACCGCAGGTATCTGTGGTTGGCGCCGAAGGGCAGATCGTAGACACCGTTGAAATTGAAGACCAGTCGCCGCACGCCGCTCTCCCGCCCGTAGTCGATAGCCGGGTTCCAATAGAAGTAATCGTTGGCGTAATCGAATGCGCTGGACCAGGTGAAGTTACCCGATAATTGCAAACCCCCGGCAAAGCGCTTTTCCCCGCGGACTTGGAGCGATTCGAATTTCACCGTGGAGTCGTCCGCAAAGTACTTGATGCTCTGGGTCCAGCCGTACGACTGGTAGAATGGACGCCGCTGGTTTGTGGTCAGGGTGCCGAAGCCGACAATGGTCGGTTCGTTGATATTGTAGTTGGTTCCGCCGGCCGTGACGTGGTAGCCGTGGTTGGCGACATAGCCGACCGAAAGCACCGTGCTGGGCGTAAACTGGTGCTCCACGGTGGCGTTCCAACTGTCGACTACCGGCAGCCGCATGGTGCCGCTGGAAGTCCACGGCAGGACGTTGGGGGAGATGCCGTTCGGCAGGATCGGATCTCCGTCAGGTCCTTTGGGCGCCGATGCCAGGATGGTGTTTGGGTCCAAGGCAGGTGGGCCCGTCGCCAGGGTGAAGACCGACAGCCACGGCTGCGAAGGATTCAGCGACTGGTTGGCCAGCACGGGCACGTTCTGCGTCACGTTATGGCCGAACGAGACGCCGAACACACCCACATCGTAAGAGCGGCCATATCCGGCGCGCACCACCGTCTTGGGCGTCACCTGGTAGGCCAGCCCAAGGCGCGGCGCAAAGTGGTCCAGAGAAGTCTTGACGCCTCCGTTCAGCGGAACGCCATTTACTCCGGCGACCATCACTTCCCCGGTCGCCAGGTTCTGGTAACCCCCCATATCCGCGCCGTTCACATACTGCGGGAAATAGATCTCCCAGCGCAGGCCGTAGTTGAGGGTAAGTTTGGGCAGGATTCTCCAGGTATCCTGCACGTAGGAGAATAATCGGTTCTGCCGCTCCGCGGCGGTGGTGGAGTTACTCACGTAGCGGGTAAAGGTCTGCACCTGGCCCAGCAGAAATGACGCCAGGCTCAAGCCGCCGCCGCTGGGCCCTTCCGTGGTGGTGGGATCGAAAGTAAGTTGGCCGGCCCGGTGAGAATCGCTCGGAACGCGCAGGTTCTGCTGGAAGCGCCAGTCCACGCCCACCTTAATGGAGTGGTTGCCGATCACGCGCGTCGAATTGCCCACCCACTGAAATTCGTTCTCCTGCTCGTTGAGCGGACAGTTACAGCCGTTGACTCCCAGCGAGTAACCGAAGGAGAGGCCGCCGGTGCCATTGAAGGTGAAGGCGGGCATACCGGAGGTATAGTAGTTATCCACATTCAGGCCGGGTATTCCCGCGGCCTCCGCCGGAGACGTGCCCACGCCGTTGGGAGTTACAAACACGCGGTAGCGGAAGAAGCCGAACCGGAAATCGGTGATCCAGTTCGGCGTGGCGGTGTAATCCATTCCATAGGCCAGGCTCTGGTCGCGGAGCGAGGACACTCCCGCAAATCCCGGAGGGCCGAAATTCGGTCCGCCGGCCTCCAGACCATAGGCGCCGGGCGCCTGCTGCGCGAATTGCATGAAGCTGTAGCGGCCGAATAAGTGCAATTTGTCGGTCTGGTAACGGTCCACGCGGCCATCGAACACGTCGCTGTGTACGATGCCCGTCCCGGAGGCTTCGTAGTTCGGTTCGGCGCCGGTGGCGCCGGCGACGTTGGGCAGCGGAAGCAGGCTCAGCAGAGCCGTCGCCTGAGGGGCAATCATGCTCGAGGGGATGATGGCGTTGGCGAATTGTTGCCGGTTGGCCGCCGGAATCAGGTTCGCGGCGGTGCAGGCCGCATCGCCGCAGGGATTGTAAATCGGCGTGCCCAGGTCGCTCAGGTTGCCGGCACGCTCGGCGGCGGTCGGAACCCGCTCCAGGAGCGAGCCGCCATTGCGCTGCCGGCTTCCCTGGTAGTCACCGAAGTAGAACATTTTGTCTTTCTTAATTGGGCCGCCGAGCGACCCGCCGAACTGGTTCCACAGAGTCGGCGGAATGTATTGCCCATTGGTGCCGGGGATGACCTGCGTCTGGGCGAAGGGATCGCGGGCCTGGCCGTGCTGGTCGCGGCGGTAATCGAAGGCGCTTCCGTGCAGCGCGTTGCCGCCGGACTTGGTTTGCATCGAAATCACCGCCTGGCTGGCCTGCCCAAATTCGGCGTCGTAAGCCGTGGTGGTGATCTTCATCTCGGCGACGGCATCGAAATTAGGGGTGATTACCGGCTCGCCGAGCACCGATTCGCGGTTGTCGGTGCCATCCAACTGGAAGGAAATGCCGCCCCAATACTGCCCGCCGATGCTGGGGCGGTAAATGTCCTGGGGCTGCTCATCGGGCTCGCTGGTGCCGCTGGCTTGCACGCCGGGCACCAGAAAGTATAACCGGCTCATATCGCGCCCGTAAACCGGCAACTCCTGAATCGTGTTGGTGGTCATGATGTCGGAGACGTCGGCCTTCTCGGCTTTGAGCAACGGCGCCTCGGCTGTGACGCTGACCACTTCTCCCACGCTGCCCACGGTAAGGCGCGCGTTGATGGTGGCTACCGCGTCGGCCTCGACGGAGATATTGTTCTGCTCGTAAGAGGTGAATCCGTTTGCGTCGATGCGGATCTGGTAGGTACCCACAATCAGGTGCGTCTGGCTGTAGTTTCCGGATTCGTTGGTAAGAGTGGAATAATTAATACCTTTGGTGGTGTCGGTGATGGTCACCTTGGCGTGCGGAACGGCGGCTCCGCTCTGATCGATCACATTCCCGGAAATTCCTCCATAAACCGCCTGTGCCCGCAACATAGCGGGCGCCCCCATAGCCAGCAGGATGAGGGGCAGGCTCAGCGTCTTCAACTGGGTAAGCATCTTCATTTGAATTTCCCTCCGACGGGTAAAGCCGTTCGCGAACCTCAGCTTAGTCAGATACATCCGTGGGCCGTCCGGACCCACGGATGGCGTCATTTACCAATACTTGCAGCGTGTTCTTCATATATCCGAGTTTGCGGGAGGAAGGAAGTGAAATCCGCTGTCAAACCGCCCGTTTAACGCGTTAAATGGCCCGTTACAGCCCGTTGTTCCAGCCAAGCCGCCGGATGGAAGCCCGCGTTAACCCGGCCGTTCGGAGTGCAGCGCGGCGAAAAAGGGTCGCGTTGCACGCAATAGGACAACACTAAGTGGGATAAATTCGCTGCGCTCCGGCATAATTATCCTCAGGCGCCCGAAAGTGCGACGCATTAGCCGAACTTACTGGTCCTCTATGCAGTGCTAATTCAGACGATGAATAGTGACGATTTGCGGTTGTATGGCGACTTCGCCTTGAATGTTAAATCGAATGACCGCTTCGAACGAGGGCATGGGAGCGCCGTTCCTCACACCCAACCGTGAGAGTACTTCTTCCACGCGGTCCTCGCGGGTCACAAATTCCGCGGCGCCTTGGGTTCCGTACCCGGCAATACCGGCAATCGTAACCGCGCGGCGCTTGGGGTTGAACGCCGTATTCATGGCTACCACCGCATAGTCGAACCGTTTGGGTGTGGGCGATCCCAGGTAAAAGGCCGGTTCGCCCTTCTTCGGGTGCAGGTTATCAATGCGCCCGATTCCTTCAGTTGCGGGGTCTCCGCTATCCCGGTTCCGCGTGAAGGCGAACTCGCGCAGGGTGGAAACCGTGCGTAAGGGTGTCTCCGCCAGCGGACCGCCCAGGAACACCAGGTTGACGTCCTTGGCTTCGTCCCACGCCAGCAGGTTTCCATGCTTGGGATACACCGGCTTTTGCAAGGTGGTGAAAAACTTAGTCATCTGGAATACGCCGAACACTTCTCCGTTGGTAGGAAGCAGTACCTGCCGTTCGGTGGTCGCCGAGCGCACCCGCAGGTTGGAATAGACCAGCAGGACCTGATCGTCATTGGTCAGGAAGCCGTGCCAGAAAGTGGCCAATCCCGGTGTAAGGTGGACTCTTCCCGGCGCACGCGTAAAACTTGCGGCGACCCAGGTGACCGCCACGGCTGCCACCAGGCCGAGAATGTACCAGAAAGTAGTGCGCAGCCGGCGGGGAATTGGCGGCGCGGGCGCCTGGGCAGGAGCCAGATCGATCCGTTCTTTGATCGCCTCATCGAGGTTATCCGCGCCGGCCTTGCCCCGGTGATGATACATAATTCCATAAGATCCCTTGGGGATGGTAATCACCAGGTTATCTTCCGAGCCTTCGGAAAAGTAGTACTCCGCCAGCTTGGCGCGCAAACGGCCGGCATGCACGCGAACAATGGAATCGTTCTGCGGATCGAAATCGTGCATCCGCCCGAATACCGACGCAGCAATGTCTTTGGCTTTGATGTTAGGGCAGGAGTTCTCAAGCGCCCGGCTGGTCAGGTACTCCAACAGCTTCCGAAGCGTCTCCGAGCTTCGGAACGCCTCGCTTTGAACAATGCGCTCTACCTGACGCGGAAGGTCGGCAGCAGACCCCGAATCACCAGACAAGACAGCTCGCGAACGTGGAGACATCTAGCCCTCTCTGTGACCAGTGCAAACTAGTATACACCCGCCCGTTCAGTAATAAATGGCCGCGGACCGCGCTGCCATACGCACTTCCGCCACCCCTCCCTGCGTCTCGACCGGCGGCCCCACGCCCAGTTGGTCCTGCAGCCGAACGCCGTCGGCGATCCCCGACCCGCTCAACGGAATCCGCAGTGCCGCTTGCCCGTCTCCGTTGTTGAAGACCACCAGCACGCGGTCCGCGGGCATCACCCGCGCAAAGGCGTAGCGGTCGTTGTCCACCAGCAGATCCACCAGCTTCCCGTGGCGCAAAGGTTCCAGCACCGCGTGCAGGTGTGTTAACCGCTGCACTCTGTCGAACAGCGCGTTCTCCTCCGCGGTGCGGCCGGATGCCTCGAAGGCGTTGCGCGGATCGTCTTGCCAGCCGCCGGGAAAGTCGCGGCGGTTATCGGGGTCGCCGCCGCCGCGCATGCCGATCTCGTCGCCATAGTAAATCAGCGGCAGGCCGCGCACCGTCATCAGGAAAGTGAACACGCGCTCCAGGCCGTCCACGGTGGCGTTGGGCTCGTTCAGAAAACGCGCCGTATCGTGGTTGCCCACGAAGGTAATCAGGCGCGTGGGGTCCTCATAAAGGTAGTCGTGCGCCAGCAGGCGGGGCAGCTCAGTGGTATGCGCGGCGCCGGTGAAGACCTTGCGGATCACCGAATACAGCGGGAAGTCGAACAGCGTATCGATTCCGGTGTCTACCCCATCCATCTTACGCCCGCCCTGAAAATAGGCTTCCAGCGACGGGTCGCTGTCAAATACCTCGCCCACGATGCGGAATTTCGGATAGCGCTGCTCGATGGCCGCCGACCAATCCTGCCAAAAACCGCGCGGCGCATAGGGCAGGGTGTCCTGGCGAATGCCGTCGATCCCCGTACGGCCGATCCACCAAAGGGCGTTCTGGATCAGGTAGCGGCGTGTCTCCGGATCATCCTGGTTCAGATCCGGCAGGCTGCCGGCGAACCAGCCGTCCAGGGTAGTGCGGCGCGTTTCGGGGGTCGCGTGACCGTCCGGAATGGTCCAGATGCGGAAGGTGTTGGTGGAGTGCTGCTGCAGCGTTCCGTGGAACCACGTGGGCGTGGGCGTGGGCGGGTCGATCACCCAGGGGTGGGACGGGCCGGTGTGGTTGGCCACCTGGTCCTGGATGATTTTGATGCCGGCCGCGTGCGCCCGGTCCACCAACTCGCGGAACTGGTCCAGCGTGCCCAGGTGCTCGTCCACGGCGTAGAAGTCCACCGCGCCGTAGCCGTGATAATCGGTCGAACCGCGGCCGCCCCGGCGCCCGTTGAGCCGGTTGTTGTTATCGTAGATCGGCGTCAGCCACAGCGCCGTCACCCCCAGGCTTTTCAGGTACGGCAGCCGCTGGATGATGCCCGCGAAATCGCCGCCGTGGTAGAAGCGCGGATTGGAGCGGTCGAACAGTCCCCTGGAGATGGCCGGATCGTCGTTGGATGGGTCGCCATCGGCGAAGCGGTCAGGCATGATGAGGTACATCACGTCATCGCTGGAGAAGCCCGCGAAACGGCCTTCGGGCGCGAGCGCCGGTACCAGGGCGAACGGGGCTTCCACCATACCCGCTGCGGTAGCCACGCGCAGCGGATAGCTGCCCGCATGCGCCGACGGCGGGATGGTCAGGTCGAAGAAGAGATGCGTGCCCGAGGTGCTGGCGGTCGCCTTACCCGCGCGAAAAGCCGAGTGCACGGTTGCACCCTCCAGGTCCGTTCCGGTCAGTAGAATACGCAAGGTGATGGCGTGCGGCTCCGCCGGCCAATCGGGCGGTTCCACTTTGGTCACCACCGGGGTTGCGGCGGCGGCCAGGCGGAGCCATAACAAGGTCAGGAGGCAGCGTTTCATAGAAAGATCAGAGTAGCGCCAACCCGGTTTGCCAAGTTCGTCAACTTTCGTACTAATCCGCTCGATGGCTTACAGCCCTAACTAATCTTGCCGCAGGGCTTCCATCGGCTGGATGCGCGCCGCGCGGCTGGCTGGGGCATAGCAGGCCAACGCCGCCACTGCCAGCAGGGTCAACGCCACCAGCCCCAGGATGCCGGGGTCCGCGGGCTGCACGTCATACAGCAGCTTGCGCATGGCCTGCGTGGCCGCCAGGGCGCCCGCTGTTCCCAGCACCAGTCCGCCGCCCACCAGCCCGAATCCCTGCCGTAAAATCGATCGCAACACTTGCGTCCGGCTCGCGCCCAGGGCCATGCGCACTCCGATATCGCGCGTGCGGCGAGCCACCAGGTGCGCCAGCAGGCCATACAAGCCGATGGCCGCCAGCAGCAGCGCCAGCGCCGCGAACCCGCCCAGCAGCCAGAGTTGCGCCCTTTGCACGGCCAGTTCCCGATCCACCAGCGCTTCCAGCGGCTGCACATCGGCCACCGGTTGGTTGGGGTCCACCGACCATACCGCCTGCCGCAGCGCCCCCGCGTAACTCAACGGATCGCCCTTCACCCGCACCGCCAGGTCGCGCGGCGTATAGTAACCGAACGTGCCGTATGGCTGTGTCACCGGGTAGTAGTTCTCGGCCCGCCCGGCCAAGTCCAGCCCCATCTGCTTCACATCGGCCACCACCCCCACCACGGTCAACCAGGGCTGACGGTCCCCATCCAGCCGGAAGCGCCGCCCCAGCGGATTCCGCCCCGGCCAGAACTCGCGCGCCGAAGCTTCATTGATAATGGCTACCGGAAGCGAGGCGGGCGTGTCGCGCTGGTCGAAGTAGCGCCCGGCCACCAGCCGCATACCCACCGCGCGGAAGTAGTCGCCGCTCACCACCCGGTGGTTCGCGTCCGGCGCGTGGCCCGGCGCCGGCGGAGGCGCATCCTCTACCAGGAAGCCCGAGGTGCCCCCGCGGTTGGTCAGTGGAAGGAAAGTGGTGTAGCCCGCGGCCACCACGCCCGGCAGGCCTTCCACCCGGCGCACCACCTGCTGGTAGAAATTGGCGCGCGCCTGGTAGGCGCTATAAGGCGATCCGGCCGGCGTGGGCAGGTTTGTCCGCAGGGTCATCACGTGCGCCGGTTGGAAGCCCATGTCCGCGTGCACCAGAGCCCACACGGTTCTCACCATCAGGCCGGCGGCCGTCGAAAGCACCACCGCCAGCGCTACTTCACCCACTACCAGCCCGCTGCGCAATCGGCTGCCGCTGCCGGCAATCGCACGTCCGCCCTGGTTGAGCACCAGCGCCAGGTCGGCCCGCGCCATGCTGGCGGCCGGCAGCGAACCGAAAATCGCCGCCGAAAGAATCGCCGCCGCGGCCGCAAACAGCAACAGGCGCGCGTCAATTTCCGGCCGAGCCCATCCGCGCAGCGCGTCGGGAACCAGCGTACCCAGCGGCCCCATTCCATAAGCCGCCACCAGGACCCCCAGCCCCGCGCCCGCTGCGGCCACCACCAGGCTTTCCGCCAGGCTCTGCCGGATGAGCGCCCAGCGTCCCGCGCCCAGCGCCGCCCGGACTGCGATCTCCCGCCGCTTTCCCGCCGCGCGCGCCAGCAGCAGCCCCGCCACGTTGGCGCAGCAGATCAGCAGCACAATCCCCACGCCGCCGGCCAGCACGCGCATGGCGAGGTCCAGTTTGCCCAGCAATTCCTCGCGAACGCCCACCACGCCGGCGCCCACCCGGGCGTTGGTCTCGGGATACTCGCGCTGCAGTTGCAAGGCAATCGCCGACATGTCTCGCTGCGCATCCGCCATCCCCACGCCCGGACGCAGCCGCGCGAAGACATGCAGGAAATGGTTGCCGCGCTGCGCCCAATCCGCGGGCGAGAAGGCCATCGGAACCCACAGATCGCTGCCTCTCGGAAACACGAAGCCGCGCGGCATCACCCCGATCACCCGGTACTTCACGCCATCCAGCAGGATGTCGCGACCTACCTGCTGCGGCTCGCCGCCGTAGCGCTGGGTCCAAAGCGCGTAGCTCAACAGGACGACCTTGGGACCGCCGTTCTGGTCTTCCGCGGCCGTGAAGTTCCGCCCCAGCCAGGGCGCCACGCCCAGAAGCGGCAGCAGATTGGCGGTCATCGGCGTCACTTCCACCTGTTGCGGCTGCCCGTCGCCGGTAAGGGCGCGCAAATCGCCGCGCGTGGCCGCCATATCCGTAAACACGTGGTTGCGCCGCTTCCAATCGGCCATATTGGCCGGCGCCGGCGTGTTTTGCGGGAAGCCCATCCAGGACGCCTCTTCAAAGACCTCCACCACCCGCGCGGAGTCCCTGATTTGCAGCGGGCGCAACAGCAGGGCGTCCACCATGCTGAAGATCGCCACGTTGGCGCCGATCCCGGCGGCCAGCGCCAGAATCGCGGTCACCGTGAAGCTGGGGCTTTTGCGGAGCGTGCGCAGGGCGAAACGAAAGTCGTCGTGGAGCGCCATAACCCGATGCCCATGCAATGCGGTCGCCACACCGCGGCTGCGCGCTCGCCCCGGTTTCTAAGCTCGCGCGGAGGCCACTCGAACTGCCGAACGCCCGGGTTCACGGCATTCTCAGGCGAATTGGTCGGCGGCCCGCCGTCGCGCAAGCACTCGCGTCGCCGCCACCTTCCGTAAGGGCGTTGTCCGCTTCTGGGACCGGGCGGGCACTCGCCGCGCCGTCTATTTCACCGCCACGTGGATCGGAATCAATTGATTGATCGGCTGCACCACGATCTCCAGCGTTCCGGATTCCGCATTCTCCCCGGCCTTCAGCTTCAGGACCGCTTTCTGATTGCCCTTCGGACTCGGATTGTCGATCGTGGCGTCCACTCCCGCAAGCTTACCGGCTATCGATAGATTCATGGTCCCCGGCGACGTGTTCGCAATGCTCACCTCCGCCGTTTCGCCCCGCTTCATCTCCACGTTGCTCTTCTCCACCTTCACCAGGCTGTACAGAAAATCGGGCGACGTGGGAAGCGTGGGCAACCCTTTCGCGTTGGGGCTGTTCGGCGCCGTGTACACCTGCGGCCCTGGCTTCATTTCCAGGCCCATCGGAGATCCATGCCGCACCTGTTGGTCCACATACCACATCCACTTTCCGTCCTCGATCTTCCAGGTGCTCGGAATCGGCACGTCCAACGGTTTGTCGGTGAATCCCGGCACCATCACGTACATTCCGCAGACCATGGTGGCCTTGGCCCGCGTGAAGTTGTCCGAATACGCGATGTGTTTGATCTCGCAGTGCGTGTAGGCCGGCTTGTTATTGTTGTAAAAGTAATCTTTGGTGTCCTCCGCCACCAGCGCTTCGGCTTTGCGCGGTTGTCCGCTGATGTGGTACCCGTAAAACTCGGTGATCCGCGCGCGCAGTGCCTGGTCCACAGCGGCCGGCGGCCGGTTGAACAGGTCTTCAGCGTTCTGTGCGAAGCACGTGGCGGCCAGGACCGCCAACAGTGTGATCCTGAACATGTTTGTCTTTCTCATTGTAGGACGCGCCGCGCGGGCCAAAAAGTCGGTGGCCCGGGTCAATCCGAAGCCTGCCCGGCTGTTAAGCTTGCGGCCGCGCCTCACTCACCGTCGCCTGCTCCCGCCGCGCGAGCCAGCCCCACAACGTCAACCCGCACGAGGCCGGGTCGCGGTTGGGAAACACGAAACTGGCCAGGTAGCCGCCCGCCAGCACCACCACGTGCCCAATCACGCCGATCATGTAATTGTGCATCGGAAAGTTGAACCGGCCCAGGTCCCAGAGTTTCCCGCCATCCAGCGTAAGGGTGGCCCAGATGGTGAAAACCAGGCTCGCCAGAATCCCGATCCAGGCAGCCACCGGGCCCGCGCGTCCGCAGAAAAACGCCAGCAGGAAAAGCCCCGCCAACCCTCCGGCCACAATGGCGGACACCGTGTACCACAGCGATAGCGCCGTTCCGTTGGTGTGCGCCAGAATCGTGGCTACCACGATGCACAGGATGCCGGTGACCGCCACGGCGATCTTGGCGACGATCAGGCGCAGCCGCTCGCTCGAAGCCGGACGGAAGATGCGATAGTAATCCTCCACTGCGATGGCCGACAGGCTGTTGAAGTCGCTCGAAAGATTGGCCATGGCCGCCCCGAACAGCGCCGCCAGGAACAGTCCGGCCAAACCGGGCGGGATGTGCGTAGTGATGAAGTATGGAAATACCTGGTCGGATTTGGTGACGTAGGCGGGTAATTTCTCGCCGGTGGTCCGGTAGAAGGCCCAGCACAGCGTGCCGATCAGCATGAACAGCGTCCACACCGGGACGCACAGCAGCGAACCGAGTGCGATCCCCCGCACGGCGGCGCGATCGGAACGCGCCACCAGGTAGCGCTGCACCACCGTCTGGTCGGCGGTGTACCGTTGCAGGTAGTAAAAGAAGCCGTACAGCGAAAGCACCAGAATGGTCGGCCGGCCGAGGTCCGGCGCGGTGCTGCCGAGCGAGATTTTGTGGCTCTGCCAGGCCGCCGACCAGATGGCGGCCGGCCCTCCGGCGGGCAGAAACAGCAGGTAGCCTAAGCAAATCAGGATCCCCAGCCAGAGCGCGAAGCCTTGCACCACATCCGCCCAGATGACCGCCTCAATGCCGCCGACCAGCGTATAACTGACCGTGATCGCCCCCACCAGCAGGATCACCCGGTCGGTGTTCCATCCCGTCATGCTGCTGACGGTGAGCGCCAGCAGGTAGAACACAAACCCCATTTTGGAGAAGTGGCCTAGCGCGTAGGCAATCGTGGAATAGACCCGCGCGCGGTAGCCGAAGCGCCGCCCGAAATATTCGTAAGCGCTCATCTCCACCACGTGGCGATAAAACGGAATGACCACGAAGACGCACACCGCCAGTACCGCCGGCACCATCAATCCGGGCACCAGGTTGGACCAATCCCCGGCATACGCCGAGCCGGGATACGCGATGAACGTGACGCTGCTGATAAGGGTGGCGAGCAGCGACATGCCCGCGGCCCATCCTGGAATGGAGCGCTTGGCGACAAAGTAGCGCTCCGTTGAAGTCTGGCGTCGTGCGAAGCGCAGGCCCAGCAGCACCAGCGCGCCCATGTAAACCGCGATCACCAGGAGGTCGAGCCAGCGCACCGTACTATTCTACGCGCCGCGCTGCAGCGGGGTTGTGGGTGTGGACCTGGCGGCCGGTCCGCTGCTTTCAGCCTGCGCGGGTAGCCGCCGAGCCGCCCTACTGCGCCGGTGCCGCCGCCGCTGGCTTGGGCGCCGGCGTTTCGGTCTTGGTCGGCACCAACTCCTTCAGCGAGCGGTCCGTGAGCTGCTTATTGACCGCCGGCAGACTCGTCTTCAGCAGCGTATCGAGGTTGCGTTGCTGCTCCTCCAGTCGGCCGTGCAGCAGCTTGTACACCTCGTACGAGGCCACCGTCGGTTTGCCGTCGCCGTGCTCAACGCTCGACCCCAAAGCGGCAATCTTGTTGTTCAGCTTGATGGGGAAGTTGAGCGGGTCCTGCCCGCTGCGGTTGCGCACCTGGTAGACTTCCTCCTCAATCGTACTCAGCTTGTCGCGGAACGAGTCCAGCGACGCTTTCAGCGCGGCGTCGTTCGACGATTTGAGGCGGTCGTCCATCTGCCGTTTCAGTTCGCGCACCACGATCACAATTTCATCGGCCTGCGTCAGGTCGTCGCGCACCTTCAGCGCCAGGCCGAACTGCTCGGCCAGGTCGGCCACCGTGACGCTGTCCAGCCGCGGGTCCTTTTCCACCACCAGTTTCGCGGTGAACGTTTTTCCATTGGCCGTCAGCCGCACCTGGTAATTGCCCGGCACGGCAATCGGCCCCTGCGTGTTGCCGCTCCACAGGATCATGCCCTCGAAAGTCTTGGCCGGCGAGTAGCGCATGTCCCAGGTGAAGCGATTCAGGCCCGCGCGGTCGGAAGCATACACCGGGCCTCCGCGCCCGCGTCCGCCGCCTCCCCCTCCACCTCCGCCACCGCCGAATCCGCCGCCGGCTTCTGCCTCGGCTCCCGGCTCCGCTGCGTCGGCGCCACGTCCGCCACGTCCCCCGCGCCCACCCCTGCCTCCGCGCCCGGCCTGGTCGTTGGGCGTGCCCGTAAAGGTGCGGACCACCTGTCCCCTGGAATCCAGAATGTCGATGGTGACCTTATCGGCTTGCTTGGCCAGGTAGTAATCGATGCGCGCCTGGCTCACGTTGCGCTCCGCCGCGGGTGGCTGGAACAGGTGTACATCCTCGCTCACCAGCGTGGGCTTCAACTGGCGCAAAGGCGTAATATCGTCGAGCACGTAGAACGACCGCCCATGCGTGGCGATCACCACGTCGTTGCCTTGAATCACAATGTCGGAGACCTGCACGTCCGGCAGATTGAGCCGCAGCGATTGCCACTGGGCGCCATCGTCGAACGAGACGTAGATGCCGTGCTCGGTGCCCGCAAACAGCAGTCCCTGGCGCACCGGATCTTCGCGCACCGCGTGCACGAAATCGTCTTCCGGAATTCCGTTCACGATCTTGGTCCAGGTCTTCCCGTAGTCGGCCGTCTTGAAGAGGTACGGTTTGCGGTCGTCGTTCTGATAATTCTTCACCGCCACGTACGCGGCGCCGGAGTTGTGCGGCGACGCCTCGATCAGGCTCACGCGCCCGAAATCGGGCATTCCCGGCGGCGTCACCTTCGTCCAGTGCGGCGCGGCCGAGTTGCCATCGCGCGTCACGTACACCAGCCCGTCATCCGAGCCGGTCCAGATGGTGTTCACGTCCTTCCGCCCCGGCGCAATGGTGAAAATCGTGCCGTAGATTTCCGGGCCGTTCTGGTCGTGCGTGATGGGGCCGCCCGAATCGCCCAGCGTTTTGGGATCGGCGCGCGTCAGGTCGCCTGAGATGCGCGTCCACGAGTGCCCGTCGTCCACGGTCTTCCACAGGTGCTGCGACGACGTATATAAAATGTCCGGATTCACCGGCGAGAAAACGATCGGGTAGGTCCACTGCCAGCGCTCCGGCAGCGAGCCGGCGTTCTCGCCCGAGAAAAACAGCGGATACACCTGCACGTCGCGGCTGTAGTTGTCGCGCCGGTCGAAGCGCGTCAGCAGCGCGCCCTGGCTGCCGGCGTAGAAGATGTTGGCATTGCGCGGATCGGGCGCAATGTAGCCGCTCTCCCCTCCGCCCACGCTGTAGGTGTTGGCCGCTCCACGCCCGCCGCGCCCGCCGCTCACGCTCGGCGTGCAGATGGTAGAGCTGTCCTGCTGCGCGCCGCACACGTGGTACGGAATGTCCTTGGTCACCGCCACGTGGTAAAGCTGCGCGGTGGCGAACTGCTGCCCGGTCCACGTCTGCCCGCCGTTCACCGAAACGTTGCCGCCGCCGTCATTGCTGTTGATCATGCGCAGCGGGTTATCGGGGTCGATCCACAGGTCGTGATGATCGCCATGCGGCGCCTGCAAGGTGCGGAACGTCTTGCCGCCATCGGTGGATTTGAAAAGGCTGGTATTGAGCGCGTAGACGGTGTCCTTGGCCTTGGGGTCCGCGTATACCCGCGTGTAGTAGAAGGCGCGCTGCCGCACGGTGCGTTCGTCGTTGATGAGCTTCCAGGTGGCGCCCGCGTCGTCCGAGACGTACAGCCCGCCCTTCTCGTTTTCCACCAGCGCGTACACCCGGTTCGAATCGGCGCCCGAGACGGCCACCCCGATCTTGCCGATGATGCCGGAGGGCAGCCCCGGGTTGCGCGTGATCTCGGTCCAGTGGTCGCCGCCGTCAGTGGTCTTGAACAGGCCGCTGCCGGGTCCGCCGCTGGTGAGGCCCCAGGGCGTGCGGTTGACGTCCCAGATGGCCGCGAAAAGCACGTTGGGATTATGCGGGTCGAAGACCAGGTCCACCGCGCCCGAGTGGTCGTCGCGGTACAAAATTTTGTCCCAGGTGGCGCCGCCATCCTTGGAGCGGAATACGCCGCGCTCCTGGTTGCGCCCGTAGGGGTGGCCCAGCGCCGAAACGTAGACGATGTTGGGGTCCGTGGGATGGATGCGGATGCGTGAGATGGCCTGAGTGTCGACGAGGCCCATGTGTTTCCAGGTGCGCCCGGCGTCCGTGGATTTGTAGACGCCATCGCCCTGCATGATGTTGCCGCGCAATTCCGTCTCGCCCATGCCGATGTACACGATATCGGGGTTGGACGCCGAAACCGCCACCGCGCCCACCGAAGAGCTGTGAAGCTGCCCGTCGGTCACCGGACGCCAGGTGGTGCCTCCGTCGGTGGTCTTCCATAGTCCGCCGCCGGTCGCCCCGAAGTAATATTCGTTGGGGCGCGAAGGGCTGCCGGCACAGGTAATCGACCGCCCGCCGCGCAAGGGGCCGATACTGCGCCACTGGAGCGCGGCGAAAACGGATGCTTCGTAAGTGGCGGCGGCGGCGAGCGTCGCCGCAGCCGCGAGCGAAAAGGTAAGCCGTAGGTTGCGCATCAGGTCAGATTATATCGCCGCATGGGGCCCCCTCGCGGAAGCGGTAGCCTGGCATTGTGGCGCCGCCATGCCCGGCATATAATCGACCCAGGAGGATGCCTTGAAATTTCTCTCCTTCCTGGCGCTCTCGCCGTTCTTCCTGGCTGCCGCAACCTACCATGCTCCCGCCGGTTCCGGCCGCGTCAACCTGGTGGCCGACAAACTGGTCCGCACCGGCGCCCTGCTCCAGGGGCGGGGACACGCCCGCGTCGCCGTTGGCGGAATCGTGTTCCAGGCCGATGAAGCCACGCTGCGCTCCGCAACCGGAGAAGTGGAACTGCTCGGCCACGTGCAGGTCACGCTGCCCGCCCGCGCAGACCGCAGCGTGTTCCGATTCGGCTCCGGCGCGCCCGCCACCGGCCAACCGGCCGCCATCGTGACCGACAAGGCCGTTGGACTGTCCGCCGGCCGGATGGTTGTCAAAGACGGCCTGCTCCAGGCATCCGGCAACATCGTGCTCCGCGCTCCGGACGCGCAGTTGCGCAGCGATGAGCTTTCGATGGTCCTCCAGACCGCCGATGCGACCTTGCGCGGCCATATTCAGGCTACTGGCAAAGCCGCGCATGAGGGCCAGTTGCCGGAAATGCCGCCCGAGATCATGCAGTAGCCATGCGATTTTGGGCCGCCGCCGCGCCGTTGCTGCTCCTTGCCGCTTGCAACCGGAGTCCCGATCCGGGCAGCGCCCTCGCCAGACTACGCGCAGCGAGTCCGCTCTGAAGCTTCAATCGAGGGATCGGCCGCCTTCGCCAAAGGCCCATACAGGATCGGCACGAGCTGGGATTTACAGAGTGGCCGTGCCCGGCTTTCCGGCCTGCGCCTGTACCGCCGCGATCCATCGCCCAGCATTGCTCTGGACCTGCAGGTGGGACTGCCTTTCCCCACGATCACCCACAGCTTACCTCGGCTGCCCGATGTCCACGTGGTTCCGCGCAACACAGACCCGCCCCCGCCCAATCCATTCGGCCGCTACGGTGCATAGTACAATGGCTCCGTGAAAGCGGTTGCAGCGTCCTCCCTCGGCCTCGCCGGCATCGGCAATCAGGCCATCCGCCCTGCACGCCGCCGAAGGGAATCTGGTGCATCCCGCCGTCCCCCTTGGCATGGAGAGCGAGCAAGGGATACTGAAAGAAGAAGGAGCCGTCCATGAGCCAAACAAGCAATCCGTCCGCATTGAACCGCCGCCGTTTTGCCGCCGTGTTGACTGCGTCCACCGCTGCGCCGGCGCTACTCGCCCAGCAGAATCCGCGGAGCGCTGCCCCGGGAGCCACACCCAACCCCAATCCCAGCGTGCAGGCGGAGCGGCGGCGCTTTACGCCTCCGCCCGAGCCGGTTCCCTTCGACGATCCCATCGACTTCACCAGACAGGCCGCGCGCATCAAAGTGGAGCCGTTCCCCATGACCCAGGTGCGCCTGTTGGACGGCCCTTTCCACGATGCGCAGGAGTGGAACCGCGGCTTCATGGCCCGCCTCGACGTACCCCACCTGCTCTACAATTTCCGCCAGAACGCCGGCCTCGATACCGGAGCGGTGGCCGATCCCTTCGGTGGCTGGGAAGCGCCCGCCGATGGCAAGCGCGGCACCGAATTGCGCGGCCATTTCACCGGCCACTTCCTTTCCGCCAGCGCGCAGCTCTACGCTTCCACTGGCGACAAGGATGCCAAGGCCAAGGGCGATGAGCTGGTGAATGGGCTGGCCAAATGCCAGGCCAAACTCGGCGGCGGCTATCTGAGCGCCTTTCCCACGGAATTGTTCGACCGCCTGGATGCGCTTTCCGGCCAGCCCTACCACGGCCCCGGCGGCCCGCAGCTTCCCTGGGCGCCGTTCTACACCATTCACAAGATCATGGCAGGGCTGTTCGATATATACCGCCTGACCGGCAACCAGCAGGCGCTGCAGGTAGTGGAAGGCATGGCCGGCTGGGCCGATGGTTGGACGGCCAGTAAGTCGCCCGAGCACATGCAGCAGATCCTGAATACGGAATTCGGCGGCATGGCCGAAGTGCTCTATAACTTATCCGCCGCCACCAACAACGACCAATGGGGCAAGGCCGGCGACCGTTATACCAAGAAATGGTTCTTCAACCCCCTGGCCCTGCATCGCGACTCCCTCAACCGCGACCCCAACGGCCGGCCCATCCACGTCAACACCCACGTGCCGCAGATGATCGGCGCCGCCCGCCGCTATGAGCTTTCGAGCGATCAGCGTTTCCACGAAGTAGCCCATTTCTTCTGGGATGCCGTGGTTAGCGGCCACACCTATGTCACCATGGGTACCAGCAACGGTGAGGACTGGCAGCAGCCCGCCGGCCACATCGCGCAGGAGCTCAAGATGTACGAATCCACCGCCGAGTGCTGCTGTGCATATAACATGCTGAAGCTCACCCGGCACCTCTATTCCTGGGACCCGCAGCCGCATTACTTCGATTACTACGAGCGCTCCCTGCTCAACCACCGCCTCGGCACTATC
>DATJRE010000396.1:0-19869 GCA_035505095.1 Bryobacteraceae bacterium
CACCGACAAATCCACGTTGTCGCCCAACGGAATCTTCTTGGTGTGTACCCGCAGAATGGCCTCGCGCCCCTGCACATCCGGACGCCCCACCACCACCCGCCGGTCGAAGCGGCCCGGCCGCAGCAGCGCCGGGTCCAGCACGTCGGGCCGGTTAGTGGCCGCCACCAGGATCACGCCTTCGTTGGATTCGAACCCATCCATCTCCACCAGCAACTGGTTGAGGGTCTGCTCGCGCTCGTCGTGCCCGCCGCCCAGGCCCGCCCCGCGATGGCGTCCCACGGCGTCAATTTCGTCGATGAAGATGATGCACGGCGCGTTCTTCTTGCCCTGCTCGAACAGGTCGCGCACACGGCTGGCGCCCACACCCACGAACATCTCCACGAAGTCCGAACCGGAGATGGAAAAGAACGGCACGCTGGCTTCGCCGGCGATGGCGCGGGCCAGCAGCGTCTTCCCGGTTCCGGGAGGGCCGATCAGCAGCACACCCTTGGGGATGCGGCCACCGAGCTTCTGGAATTTCTGCGGCTCACGCAGGAACTCGATAATCTCCTGCAGCTCCTCCTTAGCCTCTTCCACGCCAGCCACGTCTTTGAACGTGACCTTCTTCTGCTGGGTGGAATGCAGGCGGGCACGGCTCTTGCCGAAGCTCAGGGCTTTGTTGCCGCCGCTCTGCATCTGGCGCATCATGAACACCAGCCAGGCGCCCAGCAGCAGGAACGGCGAAATATTAATCAGCAGCGTGACCCAGTTGGAGGATCCCGATTCCTTGTAGTCGAACTTGATGCCCGCATCGGTCAGCATGCGGTAAATATCCGGGAAATTCGCGGGGATCTCGGTCCGGAAAGCCGTGCCGTTGGTGAAAGTGCCCTTCACTTCGGTGCCCGCAATGGACACCTCTTTCACCTGGTTTTCCTTGATACGGCTGACAAATTCGGTAACCGAGATCTGCCGCTCCTTATCCTGGCCCGGACGCATCACGGTGAACAGAACCACGGCCAGACCGATGAGAACGGCCCAAAACACCAGCACTTTTGCGTTGGAACTCACAGCACCTCCCCGCGCGGCCGATTGCCGCCAGGCGGGAACCACATACGTACGGTTGAAATCAAAACCACACCCAGGGCGCCCCCGGAACACAGGATCCACGCGGGGAGAGCCAGCTTGCCCTCCGTCAGAGCCACCGCGCAGCCCACTCCCAAGCCGGCCGCCAGCACCGGCGTGCGGCGGGCGCCGCTGTCATACACGTCGCTCACCACCAGCGCCGCCAGGGCCAATGCCACCGGAAGCAACAGGCGCAGAAAATCCCCGTGCTGGCAAAGGTACGCCGCGCCCAGGGTAGCCCAGGCGGCCGTCAGGAACGAAAGGTAGAGGGCGCCGGCTTCCATCGCCAGCACCTGCCAGTCGGTAATCCGCAGCATGCGGCCCGCAATGGCGCCAGGGACGGCGGACACGGCATCCGACAGATAGCTCCGCGTGCCGGCGTAGCGCTCCCGCAGATCGCCCAGCACGTGTTCCCGCGCCGCGGGCGGCACCAGCAGCGCCACCACCGATTCGATTATTTTGGGCGGACCGGCAAACATAGTCCCTCTTCCCTTCCCCATCCCCTGCCCCACACCTCACTGGCTACATCCCAGATGCGCTTGGCGGTAACCGCCGCCTCCTGCAGCGCGATTTCACCGACCCCCTCCAGGTGATAGTAACGCTTGGCGCGCCCGCCGCGCTCCGGCGTAGGATCGGACAGCCGCGATGCGACCATACCTTTGTCCTCCAGCCGGTCCAGCGTTACATAGATAGCACCCAGCGAAATGGTCTTGGGATGCGCCAGTTCCCGGACCTTCTCGTGGATCGTAATGCCATAGGCCTCTTCGCGCAGGGTCAGAATGGCGGTGAGCACCAACTGCTCGAACTGCCCCAGGGAGTCGGCCTTAGCCATTACTCCAACATGGTATGATAAATCATGTACCGAGGTCAACTATGAGTCTCTGGCTGCTGGCCGTGGCGGTGTGGATGACGCTTCAACCGCGCTGGTGGATCGAATTGCTTGACCGCCTGCAGAAAGCCCTCGACCATTGGGCCCCGGACCGCCTTACCCTGGCTACGAGAAACGTCCGGCTGCCCGATGACCGCCGCACGCGCACCGGAGTTCGCGTTTTCGGTGTGCTCTTATCCCTGGTGGCGGTCGCCTACCTGTACCGTGAGATCGCGCGTTTCCTGGCGCGCTAAGCGCAAAAATAGCTCCAAAGAGTAGTGGCGCCTTTCCGCGCTGCAATCCGATGCACCGCGGCAAACCGCCGCGCTAAATTCCACCCGCCCACGCGATTGCGGGAATCCGCTACTAAGTTCCAATTTCTTAAGTGCCTTTCCACAATGCGAAACGGCAGCCCACCTGCACCCGTCCACCTCTTATAGGGATGCTATCTTCAACTTCCGTGAGTCCGGGCCTGTACGCCGAACGCGTCAACCCCCAGTGGGTCCGGCTTCTCGATCGTAATTTGCCCAAGTTTCATACATGCTACGAACCTTATTAATCACCGGCCTGGTAGGGTCCGCCGCGTTTGGCGCGCGCGGCGCCGATGCCATCAGCGAGGCCCGTCCGGCCACCCTGGAGGCGGGCTACCGCCAGATGTACAACCTGCAATTCTCCGGCGCGCACCAGACTTTTCAGGACTGGGCGCGAAGCCATTTGGACGATCCTCTGGCGGCCGCCTCCGATGCCGCCCAGTATCTGTTCGCGGAATTCGACCGGATGCATATTCTGCAATCGGAATTCTTCACCCACGATCAACACTTCCTCACCGACCACAAGCTGGCCCCCGATCCGGCGGTGAAGAAGCGCTTCCAGGAGTCGCTGGCTGCCAGCCGCGAACTGGCCCGTCGCGATCCGGGCGCCGTGCGGTCGGAATTCGCGGCGCTGCTGTGCGACGGCTTGGAATCCGATTACACAGCGCTGGTCGAAAAGCGTTATGCCGCCGCCTTCGTGCAAATGAAGACCGGACGGGCGCGCGCCGAAAAGCTGCTGGCCGCCAATCCTTCTTACTATGACGCCTGGCTGGCGGTGGGCGTCGAGAATTATATGTTGAGCGTGAAGCCGGCGCCCATCCGCTGGCTCCTGCGCCTGAGCGGCGGCGAGACGGATCGCGCGGTGGGCATCCAAAAACTACAGCTCACGGCGGAGAAGGGCCATTACCTGGCGCCCTTTGCACGCTTGCTGCTGGCGGTGGCGGCGCTGCGCGATCATCACACCGACCAAGCCAAAAATCTGCTCGGCGGCCTGTGCCATGAGTTTCCTCAGAATCCCCTGTATGCCATGGAGCTGGCCCGCCTGGGCGGGCCTGGGGAGCACGCCGCGCAGGGATCCAGACCCTAATGGAATTGCCACAATCTACCGATGTATTCGTCGTAGGCGGCGGGCCCGCTGGATTGGCCGCCGCGATTGCCGCGCGGCGCCGCGGCCTGCGGGTCACCGTGGCGGACCATGGCCATCCGCCCGTGGATAAGGCCTGCGGTGAAGGCATTATGCCCGATGGGCTGGCGGCTGCGCGGGCCCTCGGCATCCAGTTGGAAGGGAAGGGGCAGCCCTTTCGCGGGATTCGCTTCTGCCACGGCGACGAGCGCGTGCAGGCGGATTTTCCCCAGGGCCCCGGCTTCGGGATTCGCCGGACCACGCTCCATCGGATTCTGGTGGAAGAGGCCGAACGGGCCGGAGCACGGCTTCTTTGGAGAACCGGCGTTACCGGCATGGACAGCCGGCGTGTGTACCTGGGCGCCGCCGCGGTGGAAGCGGCGTGGGTAGTGGGCGCCGATGGCGGAAACTCGCGCGTGCGTGACTGGGCCGGCCTCGCGGGCAGCCGGCGGAACAGCCGGCGCTACGGCTTTCGCCGCCATTACCCGGTTGCGCCCTGGAGTGAGTTTATGGAGATCCACTGGGGCGAGGATTGCCAGTTGTACATCACTCCCACCGGTCCCCGGGAGATTTGCGCGGTGGTGATTTCGGGCGATTCCCGGCTGCGGCTGGATGAGGCCCTGCCGCGCTTTCCCCAGGTGGCCGGCCGCCTTGCCGGAATTGCCCCGCTGACACCCGAGCGCGGCGCGGTTTCGGCCACCCGCCGGTTGTGTGGCGTGACGCGCGGGCGCGTGGCCCTCATCGGAGACGCCTCCGGCTCGGTGGATGCCATCACTGGCGAGGGACTCTGCCTGCTCTTTCAGCAGGCACTCGCCCTGGGCGATGCTTTGGCAGCCGGGAACCTGGCGCCCTATGAAGCCAAACACCGCCTGATTCGCAAGCGGCCGGCGCGCATGGCGGCCCTGATGCTGATGCTCGACCGCCGCACCGGTTTGCGGCGCCGGACCATGCGGGTGCTGGCGGCTCATCCGCCTCTATTTGCCCGCATGCTGGCCATGCACCTCAAAGACGGTTCGATTCTTCCCTATTTCGCCAACACTTTGTCACTCGGCTGGGGGATCCTCACAGTATGATGGAACGGATGTCTGCCATTCTCCCGCGCCTGTTACTGGTGGCGTTGGCCGGTACTGCCGTGGCCTCCGCGCAGGACACCGTTCTGCAGATCGACGCGTCGCAGACCAAGGTGGAGTTCACCCTCGGCGACGTGCTCCACACCGTTCACGGAAGCTTCGCCTTGAAGCGCGGCGACCTGCGCTTCGACAACTCGGGGAGAGCCTCCGGAGAGCTGGTGGTGGATGCCGCCAGCGGCCAAAGCGGCAGCGCGGCTCGTGACCGCCGCATGCACGCCAATGTGCTCGAAAGCGCGCGCTATCCGGAAATCGTGCTGCGGCCCAGCCGCGTAGAAGGGCGGGTGGCTGCCCAGGGCCCCTCGCAGGTGATCCTGCACGGCATGTTCGAAATCCACGGCCAGTCGCACGAAGTGGCGCTGCCCCTCGAAATCGAAGCCAACGGCGGACAGTATACCGCCACCGGCAGCTTTCCCGTGCCGTACGTGAAGTGGGGAATGAAGAATCCCAGCACGCTGTTTCTGCGGGTCAATGAGACGGTCATGATTACCATCCACACCGTAGCCCATCCGGTCACGGCCACGGCCGACCGCTCCCGGTAGCCTGCGCCGGACGGTTCTTTTCCGCGCCGCCCAATCCCTGCGACCTCCCCAGCCGCCGTTCGCGGCCGCCCGGTCTCCCTGCCCAGCCTTCGCGGCGTATATTGTAAGGTATGCGGATCGCGCTCGGACTGGCGGCGTTCGCCGTGCTTTGGGCCGGCCAGCCGGAAAGCCGCGTCAACGACGTCATCGCCTTGGTGCGCTCGCAGGTGGCGGAGAAACGGCCCGACGCCCAGGTGGCCAGGGAGGTCCACAAGATCAAACTGGCGGAGCGGCTGGACGACCAGACCATCGAGGAACTGGAAAGCGAGGGCGCGGGTCCCAAGACCGTCGAGGAGTTGGTGGGCCTGCGCGACCACAGCCGCGAGCTATCCGAACCCACCGCGGCGCTGCCCTTCAAACACGGACCGCGGCCTCCCATCGAAGATCAGCGGGCGATGCTCAACGAGGCCCGCCAAACGGCCCTGGCGTACGCCTCTTCGCTCCCCGATTTCATGTGCACCGAAGTGGTGCACCGCTACATCGGCGAAGGCAGTAGCTGGAGCCTCAAAGATATCTTGCACTTGAAGCTGACTTACTTCGAGCACAAGGAAGAGTACAAGCTGCTGACCATCAACGGGCACCCCACCCAGAAGAGTTATGAGGATGCCGGCGGCTCGATTTCCGAAGGCGAGTTCGGCAGCATCCTGCTCCAGGTGTTCGAGCCTCGCTCGGCCACGCAGTTCCGCTGGGACCATTGGACGACCCTGCGCAAGCGGGAGGCCCACGTGCTTTCGTTTCGCATCACCCCGGAGCATTCCACCTATCACCTGGCGTTCGGCTGGGTGGGACAGGGAGGGCGGGACTCCACCATCGTAGGCCAGCACGGGTACGTGTACATCGACCGCGCCACCAACCGGGTATTGCGCATCTGGGCGGAGGCCGATTCGATTCCCTGGGATTTCCCGGTGCAGGCGAGTTCCACCATGCTGGATTACGATTTTACGGACATCAGCGGGCAGCGATACATCGTGCCATTGCGGGCGGATGTGCGAATCGGCTCTCCGCAAATGCACACTCGCAATGTGCTGGAGTTTGAGAACTATCAAAAGTTCGGGGCGGATGCGACCATCTCGTTCGATGGTAAGTAGCAACCGCCGGCCGCCGTGGCGCGTCCATTGAATTGGGAACGAGCATTGCGCGAATTGGTTTCACCGGGGTCTCCTCCGGTGGGCCAAACCGGCGGGCGTACTCCTCCGAACGCCCGCCGGTATTGACTTTTCCCAGCTTTCCCGCAGACTCGGCCCCGTCCACTTGCTCCTGTGATATACCGGGAGTGCCATGACGCGACGCCACTTCGGGGTCTCTGCTTCTGCCCTGTTTTTCTTCCGGCAAGCCATCGCCGGCTTCCAACCGCAAATCCTCGTTGACTCCGCGCAAACCGAAAAGATGCGCGCGGCGCTCGCGGGCGGAGGGGCGTTCGCCGGGGCGGCCGAGGTGCTGCGGCGAAATGCCGAAACGGCGCTCAAGGCGGGTCCCTGGAGCGTCACCAGTCACCGGCCGGCGGGTGTCCAGGCCGGCCCCAACGACTATTACAGCGAAGGCCCCTACTGGTGGCCCGATCCGAAGAACCCCAGCGGCCCTTACATTCGCAAGGATGGCGAGCGGAACCCCGGCCGCTTTATGGGCAATCGCACCGACTTGGGTAACTTCTGCACGGCCGTGCTCGCCTTGGCCATGGGCGCCGCCCTGCTGAGAGATAAGCGCTGCGCCGAACGTGCCGGCCTGGTGCTCTCGGTGTGGTGCGTGGACCCTAAGACGCGCATGAATCCGAACCTGGAATTCGGACAGGCCGTGCGCGGCATCAATACCGGACGCGGCACCGGAATCATCGATACCGTTTCGCTCATCCACGTAGCCCAGGGTGTGGCGCTGCTGGCCGCCAATGGCCTGCTGGCAGCCCGCGTCTTGGATGGCGCGGAGCGCTGGTTCGCCGATTACCTGCACTGGATGACCACCAGCCAGAAGGGCCTTGAGGAGAAAAAATCGGGCAACAATCACGCCACCTGGTGGACTGCGCAGGCCGCTTCCTATGCCTCACTGGTTGGCGACGCCGCGGCCCAGCGGATGGCCTGGGAGCATTTCCGCAACTACCTGGTCCCCACCGAAATCGAGCCCAATGGAAGCTGCCCGCGCGAAGAGGCGCGCACCAATTCGCTGAGCTATTCGGCCATGAACCTGGACGCCTTTTCGGTGCTGTGCCGGGTGGCGCAGTCCCATGGCGAAAACCTCTGGCATTTCCGCACCAGCCGCGGCATCGGCGTCGGCACGGCGTTCGAGTACGTGCTGCCGTACGTGCGTCACCCCGAAACCTGGAAGAAACAGCAGATTTCCCGCTTCAACCCCGATAGCGTGGTTTTCCCCGGCCTCGCCGGCGTGGGCCTGCCCAACACCGCGCTGCTGAATGGCTACCGGGCGCTGCCGCACTCGCGCTCGCCCTGGAATCAGTTGGTCGATCTGGCGGTGCGGACGGCGTAAGAACTCACGGCCGCCCCTCACCGTCCGCCGCGATAAATCCCGCCGCCCAGCCCGCGCATCATTTTGCCCCAGAGCGAATTCTCCAGTTCCTCGGAATCGTCCGGGTCCACCGGCGTCACCTCAATATGCAGGCCGGCCATTTCGTCGGTGCTGCTGGGACCCCACACCACCCGCTTGGGCGGATGGTTCGGGTTCCGCAAATTGCCCTCCGAATTGTCGTAGAGGAATTCCATCTCCAGCAGCGTGCCCTCCGGTAGCCGCATGGGCGTGGCGTAGGTGTACTGCTGCTGCCAGTCGAAATCCCAATGCGGAATGTGGATCAGGACGCGCCGCGTGCCGTCCGGCAGCACCGCGTAACCCCACATCTCGCGGCAGATGTAATGGGCGTGCGGATTGATGGCGATCACCTCCACCGCCACCGGCAGGGTGAAATGGTCGGTCACCTGGTAGTCCCGCACGCCGGGCGGAATGTCGATGCGGTTCGACCCCAGCGGCACGTCCATAATGCTGCGCTGCGGCTTCTGGCTGGTGAAGTACAAAGCTACGCTGGTGCGATCCTGCTCCGGGCGGCCGGTGGGATGATAGTGTACCTGCAAAACCAGCGTGGCATCGCCATGCAGCAGTTCGGGCACATCCGGCGGCGTCTGGAAGGGGATGGATCCCGGAGTCCATCCGCCCAGGCCGCGCGCCGGCAGAAACCCGGGCGTGCCGAAACAGGGGTAGCCGTTGCCTTTGTCGCGTTGCCAGGCGGTGCCGGTGATGTCCTGGAATAGAAGCGCGTGGTGCACCACTTTGGGGTTGCCCGGACGGATGTCGATGGCCCGCACCCACCGGTTGGGGCCGGCCCGCGAGGGGATGGCGAAGCACTCATACAGGTCCGGCCCTTCGGCCGGCACGGAGAAGGTGTTGCGCATCTGGCTTTCCAGGTCGGGCTTGCCCAACTGCCAGCCATCGTGGAACACCGGAGGCGCGGGCGTTTCGGCCGGATTGCCCTGGTGCGCGCCGGTGGCCGCCCAGCGCGCCAATGTGGCAATTTCAACGCTGGTCAGGTGGCGTGGATGTTGGAACGCCGGCTCGGAGGGCAGCCAGGGCGGCATGTACCGCTTGGCCGTGACGGTGGCCAGCAGCGCCGCGCGCTTGGCGGCATCCTGGTACGTCATCAGGGGGAACGGCGCCACGCCTCCCGGCCGGTGGCACGCCACGCACTGGCGGTAGAGGATGGGCGCCACGTCATGCGAAAACGTCACGCCCGTCGGCGCCGCGAAGAACGCCGCCAGCAGTCCCCAGAGGCCCACCCTTCTATTGTGACCGATTTCGCGCGGCCATCTCCCAATGCCCGTCCGCCGCTCGATCCACCAGGTAGCTGTCGAGCCGGTCGCCGTGCAGTATCGCCAGGCCCTCGGTCGTTCCCACCGACAGCACGCCGCCGATCCGCGTGATGGCCACGCCAATCTCGTCCATCGGAAAGGCGCGCACGCTTCCGGAGTGCCGGTCCCAGCGCAGCAGGCCGCCGGGATAATTGTTGTATTCGCCGCGCCGGTCGAGCGCCAGCCACACCGCGTCGGCTTCCACCAGCATCGCCGCTACCGACCAGCGCCAGATTTCCCGCGGCGCATAAAGATGGAAAGCGCGGCGCGCCGGATCGAAGTAGCCGAACCCGCCCACGCCCGTCATTCCCTCGCTGTCGTAAAACGTCTTGCCGAACCACAGCTTGCCGCCCACCCACTGGTGCGGGCCGATCTCCTCGTTCCTCTCGGCCTCGTTCGGATGGAGAAAACTTTTCACCTCGTCGGGCCGCGCCGCCTGCCACGTGGCCTGGTCGGTTTGCGGCAGCTCGTAGACCTTGCTCCCCTCGGCGATCACCGTGTATTCCGATCCGTAGCGGTTCTTCCGCCGCGCCAGGCGAAACGCGCCGAAGGAAGCTTCGGCATCACCCTCCGCCGGAGCCGCAGCCGGGCCGGCGATTCGCGGCTGCCCGGCCGGATCTATCTCGACTCGCCAAAACTCCTTCGCCTCGTCCGCCACTTGCCGCATGACGATCCCATCCCGCCCCGCCGCCCCCGCGCCAAAAGGCAGGTAAGCGAACTGCCGGACCAGCTTGCGCGTCTGCGGATTGTAGACGTACTCGTGGTTCTCGTAGGTGGCCCATTTCTCGCCGATGCAGGAAACCACCAGCGCGCTCTCCGTCATCCGTTCGATGCGTGCATAGCAGTCGTCGTTCGGCCCTGCTTCGGAAACCACTCGCACGGACCCGCCCGCGCCGGAGCGGTTCTCGAAGAGCACTTCCAAGCGCTGCCGCGGCGTCCACCCGAAGCGTCCATCGGGTGTGGCAGGCGTGGCAGACTGCCCCACCAATCGCGCCACCACGTCCCACCCCTCTGCCGCCGGCACCCGCCGCAAAAGCCGGGGATTCTGTGCCTGCGCGCTACCGCAGAGCAGCAACGCCAGAAGAATGCGCATGCCCGCTCAGGAGCAATTCGCCCGCCATGGTCCGTTGTAGTGAGGAAATGGTGCCTCGGTGCTGCCAGAGCGGCAGGCGCCGGTTGAGGCCGTTTTGCTGCCCTAACGGCTCCGCGGCAGGCTGAAAGGTCGCTAAACACTGGCCGGCTGCGTTATTGATCAAGACGCTTGGGTTTCATTGCCGGCTTGCCCCCCGCTCCGCCAGCAACTGGGCGACCGCATCCCTGCGGCAATTGAGGGCTCGTTCGAATGGCGTATCGCCCTTGCGATCCTTCGCCTCCATAGCTGCCCCACAATCAAGCAACGCGCGGGCAATCCCTACATAGCCCCGCCGTGCCGCCATATGCAACGGAGTCGCCCTGGTCACGCCGCCCGATGCGTTAACATCCGCGCCGGCTCGTACCAGGATCCGGACCATCTCCGGACCTGTTTCTGACGCGCATTCGTTCGCCACCGAGTAGAGCGGGGTATGGCCTCCGCGGTCTTGAATATTGGGGTCCGTGCCAAGCTGCAGGATCAACCCGGCCACCTCCAGGCACCCTGCACCGGATGCAAAATGCAAAAGTGTTTTCCCGGTAAAACGGCGCGCCGGAAGCGCGGGATCGCTTTCCAGAGCATCCATTACGAAGCCTGTCAACCCGGCCCGGCCGGAGCGGACCATCCGCGACAGTAGCCCAACGAAAACCGACGGACGCGAAGCAAATTGCGGCGCCAAGGCCAGGGCCTCCTGATCATCGCCTCCAGCCATTGCACGGACGGCGTCCTCCAAGCGGCGTTGCTCCCCCCAGCGCGCGGCTAGTTCCTCGTGCTCTGGTTCGGCAGCTTCGTTTCCGATGACATAAGCGGAGCTATGCCAGAAAAACTGACCCAGTGCCTTCCGCGTCACCTCATCCAGCCCGGTCGCTTCGAGCGTTGCCGCCATGTGCTTCAACCAAGCGCTCCTCTCGGCGGCGCCAATTTGGAAACGCGCGTGCGACTCTCGCAGGCTTAACCACCACCGGTGCTGGGTTTGTTCCTCATCGCCACCCAGGAATTGGATCAGGAAAGCAGCGAACTCGTCTATGGCGCATCTGAGGCTCTTGCCTGGGAACAGAGGGCGGAGAACGGGATCCTTGCCAACCCGTGCGTAAAATCCCGTCGATAGCCGCTTGCAACCCGCTTCGCCACCCAGCGCTTTCAGGAATTCCGGACGCATCCTCATGACAGATTGTAGCCTTCACCGCACACAACCCGCGAGTAACGGCCCAGGTCTCCGACCGCGTGGTGGTTACCTTCTTCACCGCGGGTTTTTCGGGGCCTTTGCGCCTGGCTTTTGATTTGCCGGCTTCCGCCCACTTCGGCGCCCGAGACGGTCCCTGGAGCGCAGCCTATCTTTTTCCGCCGGTGAACAGCGTCTTGCCAACCAGGAACCCAACGTTTCGCTCCGAATTCCCGTCTAACGATCATGTCGGCATCGATGATCGCGGGCCAGTTCCTGCAGGACCTCCGCTATGGGTTGCGCACCATGGCGGCGAATCCCCTGTTTGCGTCCATGGCGGCGCTCTCTCTGGCGCTGGGGATCGGAGCCAACACCGCCATCTACAGCTTCATGGATTCCATCCTGATGCGGTCCCTTCCGGTACCCCATCCGGAGTCGCTCGTCATGCTCAACCTGCACTCCAAAGAGTTCCCCAGGGTGGCGCATAGTTACAGCGGCAGCAGCTTCACTGAGACGTCGGGCGGGCATACCAGCCTGAACCTCCCGTTTGCCACCCTGGAACTGCTACGCGACGACCATGTCCTTTCCACTTTGTTCGGCTTTAGCGGAGCTGGACAACTCAACCTGATCGGCCACGGCCGCGCGGATCTCGCCAGCGGGCAATACGTGACCGGCGATTTCTTTAGCGGAATCGGCGTTCCTCCCTTCGCCGGTCGTCTGATCGATACCCAGGACGATCGCGCCGGCGGGCCTGCCGTGGCGGTCCTCAGCCACCCGTACGCCCAGCGGCGGTTCGGCGATCCCGCCAAGGCGGTGGGCGAATCGCTGCTCGTGAACAACCTGCCGTTCACCGTAATCGGAGTCACCGCGCCGGACTTTTTCGGCGTCGACCCCAGCGGTGCCACCGAAATCTACCTGCCGATGCAAGCCTCGCCGCTGCTGGATCTCTTCTCCAAAGAACCGAGGGCCAGGTTCACCGACGGCAATTACTACTGGCTGGAACTGATGGGCCGGCTGCGCACCGGCGTTTCCATCGCGCAAGCGCAGGCCGCGCTGGCGCCCCGTTTTCATCGGTGGGTCGAGACCACCGCCAAGGACGACACCGAACGAGCCGATCTCCCGGCTCTCGTCGTTAAGCAGGGCGGGGGCGGCCTGGACTACTTGCGGCGGCAGTATTCGAAGCCTTTGTATGTCCTCATCACTATGGTGGCTTGTCTTTTGATGATCGCCTGCGCCAACATTGCCGACTTGCTGCTGGCGCGTGCCACGGCGCGGCGCCGGGAAATCGCCGTGCGGCTGAGCTTGGGGGCCAACCGCAGCCGTGTGGTGCGCCAACTATTGACGGAGAGCCTCTTGTTGGCGGGTATGGGGGCCGCTCTCGGTATCTTGTTCGCGAAATGGGGAATTGGATTTCTGACATGGCTGATCGCCAATGGGCGCGATAATTTCACCCTCCGCGCGGAGTTGAACTGGCATGTCCTCGGCATCGCGTTGGCGCTCGCGCTGGCGACCGGGCTGCTCTTCGGACTCGCCCCTGCGCTCCAGGCCACCCGCGTGGATCTGGTGAGCGCTCTGAAAGAGGCGCGCGCCGGCGAGTCGCGTCTGCGCTGGCACGGCGCCCTGATGCGCGTCAGTTTGAGTCAAATCCTGGTCGTAGGACAGGTGGCGATTTGCGTCCTGCTCCTGGTCGCCGCGGGGCTGTTCGTTCACACCCTCTCGAACCTGAACTCCATCCAGCTCGGGTTCAATCGGGAAAACGTGCTGCTCTTCAGCCTGAACGCCAAACAGGCAGGATATCGCGATCAATCCCTCGTGCGTTACTATCGGAATCTTCAGTCGCGTCTGGCCTCCATGCCCGGTGTCCGCGGCGTAACCGCCACAAGCTATGCCTTGGTCTCGCAATCCATGAGCTCCCGTGGCGCCCACGTTCCCGGCGTCAATCCCGGCACCGGGCGGAGCGTGGCGATTTTGGGCGTGGCCGGTTCATTCTTCGCCACCATGCAGATCCCTATTCTGCTGGGACGGGAAATCACCGATCAAGACCAGCAGTCGCCCTCCAAGGTGGCCGTGGTCAACCGGGTATTCGTGAAGAAGTATTTTCCAAATGAAAATCCCATCGGGCGGCGCTTCGGATTCGGCGACGAAAATGCACCGGCCGATATCGAAATCGTGGGGGTCTGCCGGACCGCGCGGCTGACCACGCTCAAACGCGATACGCCCCCGGTTGCCTATCTGCCCTTCGGGCAGGACCTCCGCTCGCTCGGCGGAATGAATTTCGAATTACGAACGGCTGGCAATGCACTCTCCCTGGCGAATTCCGTGCGGCAGGTGGTCCGGCAGTTGGACGAACGGATTCCCGTCGTGCGCCTCACCACCCAGTCCGTCGTGATCGACCAGACCATCAGCCAGGAACGCACCTTCGCCACCTTGTGTACGGCATTTGCGGTGCTTGCCGTGCTCATCGCCTGCCTGGGACTCTACGGCATGATGGCCTACGCCGTGGCGCGCCGCACCAACGAATTGGGGCTGCGCATGGCCCTGGGGGCGCAACGCGGCAGGCTCTTGTGGATGGTGATGCAGCAGGTGCTGTCCATGACCCTGATCGGGTTAGCCATCGGGGTGTCCGCGGCATGGGCCAGCGCGCATGTGCTGGAGTCGTTCCTGTTCGGAATCAAGGCCAAGGACCCCCTGGCTCTCTCCCTCGCGCCGGCCATCCTGCTGATAGCGGCCTTGGCAGCCGGATACGGGCCGGCATGGCGCGCTTCGCGGATCGACCCCTGGAAGGCGCTGCGGGACGAGTAGCGTCCGCCGCTCTCAGACGCCCCGCGCCGCGGTTCCTGGTCTTTCCATGTAACCTTTTCTGCACCCGCCAGTATTGCAAGCTTACGGCGGATTTCGCAAAGGAGGGTTCCATGAGATCGGCACTTGCCACCACGGCTTACATCGGTCTGTTCGTTTCCACGGGGGCTGTCCCGCTATTGGCTCAGATGCGGGACAACACCGAAAAACAAATGACTTGCAATAACCGGACCTACGCTGGGGACCGTGCCCAGCACTGCGATATTCGCGAGCAGACTTTGCCCTCCACGGGCCGCCTCAGCGTAGAGGGCCACAACGGAGCCGCGACGATCAAAGGCTGGCTGCGGAGCGATGTCCTGGTTCGCGCCCGCGTCGAATCAGCGGCCGGGTCGCAAGCCGCCGCGGATCAACTGGCCAGCCAGGTCTCCGTCGATAGCGCCGGGGGGCAGGTGCGGTCCACGGGGCCGGATTCCCTGGACGATGCCTGGTGGAGCGTCAGTTACGAAATCTTCGTCCCGCAGGCCACCGATCTGAGTGTCACGACGCACAATGGCGAAGTTGCGATCTCCGACGTGCGCGGCCAGATCCGCTTCGACGCTCACAACGGAGCTGTGTCTCTGAAGCGCCTGGCCGGAGATGTGGGCGGTGAAACTCATAATGGCGAAATTCACGTGGAGCTGATGGGTTCGCTTTGGGAAGGACGGCAACTGGAGGTCAGTAGCCACAACGGCGGCATTAGCGTGGCGATGCCGGCGGGTTACTCGGCGCACGTCCAGGCAGAGACGGATCGGGGACGCGTCCAGTCGGATTTCCCCATTACCGTAACCGGCGAGTTGAGAAGCGGGCTGGTGGACACCGATATCGGCTCCGGCGGTTCGCTGATTCATCTCACCACGCATAACGGCGAAGTCACGCTGAAGCGCGTTGCCTCGCAGTAGCGCCACATCTCCGCCCCGCGGCATGCGGCCGCATTTTTGAAGTTCGTCGGAAGAATTCGTGGGTCGCGGCAAATGGCTCTGAGCGTCCTCCGATAGGCAACGACTTTGGAATGCGCCGCGGTTTTCGCGGGCAGCCCGCTATGCGTGGTCCGGTGTTATCTCAAACTTCTTGGCTGTTCTCCCGTACCCGTGCTAAACAGGCCAGGACCAATGCACAAAAAACGAAGAAAACGAGAAGAAATAGCAAAAGTACCCCCTCGGCTGTTCAGTTTGAGAACGGGGTTTAAGTCAGCAGGAACACCGGCGGAGTGGTCGCCGCGCCAGATAGCAGCGCTATGCTAACAAGCGTCAACGAGACATACGGCTCTGGCGGGGATATAGTTGGGAGAACTCAAGATGGGCATGGCTGGGTTTCTTCGGACGAAGCAAAGCCTCGTCATTGGGGCGATCGCCCTGTTTGGCGCGTTTGCAATTTACCTCTTATGGACACCGCGACGTGAACTGCAGACGCTGAAGATCGGGTTTCGAAATACCCCTCCCTACCACTTTCCCGATGAACACGGTCTTGCGAGCGGTCCGGTGGTGGAATTGGTGAAGGAGGCGGCGGACCGCCATAACATTCACCTGGTATGGATCTATTCGCCGGAGGGACCGGAAAAGGCCCTGTTAAGCGGCGCAGTGGACCTCTGGCCGGTTTTGGTCGACATGCCCGAACGGCGAAGCTCCCTGTATATCAGCCCGTCCTGGGCCCAGGAATCCCACTTTGTGGTAACCTCCGGACCCTTTTCCATGGGGCGGCCGCAGGACTTGGCCGGAAAGACCCTGGCCGTGGTAACCGGGATCAGCAATGAATTAATGATCGCCAAGGATTACTTCGGCCGCAGCACCATCCTGCCGGCCGCGAGCGACGACGCCGTAGTCGGACAAGTGTGTAACGGCGCCGCGCAAGCGGGTCTCATCAGCTCGAATGCGATGGTGAGTTTTCCGCAATCGAAATGCAGAGAGCGAGATTTGCGGTTGCTGCCCATCCCCGGAACCTCCTTCGGGTTCGGTATTGGAGCCAGCAGGAGGAACCGCAGGGCCCAGCAGGTGGCTGATCTCCTGTCCCAGGAAATTGGGGAAATGGCATTCGATGGAACGATTGCGGGCATTGACTTTCGCTGGAACACGCGGCTCAGTCCGGAAGCCAGAATCATCTTCGAGTATCGCCAGGAGAGATTCTATGCAACCATCTTCCTGATCGGCCTCGCGGTATTGGTGCCCAGCCTGATGGTGGCGATCTGGCTGGCCCGCCGCTTGCGGGTAGCAAAAACCCAGGCGGAGGTGGCGAAACGCCAGGCGGAGGTGGCGAATCGCGCCAAGAGCGAGTTTCTGGCCAACATGAGCCATGAGATCCGAACGCCCCTCAACGGGGTCATCGGGATGACCGGCCTGCTGCTCGATGCGGACCTGCGGCCGGAACAGAAAGCCTACGCGGAAATCGCGCGCAAATCCGGTGAAGCGCTCCTGACCGTGGTCAACGACGTGCTGGATTTCTCGAAGATCGAGGCGGGAAGACTGACCATCGAATCTTTGCCGTTCGATCTTCGCGCGGTAACCGAGGAAGTCGGCGAGATGCTCGAAGCTCGAGCAGAGACAAAAGGCCTGGACCTGATCGTCGAGTATCTTCCCAATGCGCCGCAGCATTTCGTCGGAGACGAGAGCCGGCTCCGGCAGGTTATCACCAACCTGGTCGCCAATGGAATCAAGTTCACCGAGAAGGGGCACGTGCTCGTCGAAGTCGAATGCGAGGGGATCGCGGACGGCCGGGCGTCGATGCGCGTTGCGGTGACCGACACCGGAATCGGAATTCCCGAAGAGAAGCTGGAGCTGTTGTTCCAGAAATTCAGCCAGGCGGACACCTCCACCACGCGGCGGTTCGGGGGCACCGGGCTCGGGCTGGCCATATCGAAGCAACTCATAAGTCTGATGGACGGTAACATGCACGTGGAGAGCCAGACGGGTGTGGGATCGCGCTTCTGGTTCACCCTTCCGCTGATCTTGAGTCCGGAGCCGGGTTCGCTTCCGGAGCTTCCGTGCGAGCTGGGCGGTCTGCGCGTCCTGATCGTGGACGACAACGAAGTGAACCGGCGCGTGGTACATGAGCAGATCAAGAACTGGGGGATGCGCAACGGCAGTTTCGCGACGGCGGATAGCGCACTCGACGCCGTGCGGGCGGCCAAGGCGGCGGCCGACCCTTACGACTTCGTGATCTCGGATTTACAGATGCCGGTGATGGACGGTGCGGCGCTGGCGACCGCGATCAAACGGGACCCGGCGATTCGAGACACGCTCGTGGTGATGCTGACGTCGATGGCCGACTGGCACGAAGTCCGGGGCATGGAGTTCGTGGACGCCTGCCTTGTGAAGCCGGTGCGGCAATCGCAATTGTTCGATGCTCTGGCAAACGCCTGGCAGTCGAAACTACAGCGGACCTGTTCGTTGACGCCGGAGACGCCATCCACGACGCAGGTTTCCGGGACGGTCCTGACGAGTCACCCGGAAGGCAAACCTTTGCGTGTACTGGTAGCCGAAGACAACGTCGTCAACCAGACGGTCGCGTTGCGGATGCTGGAGAAAGTCGGAATCCGGGCGGACGTCGCCGCCACCGGGCGGGAGGCCGTCGAAATGCAGCGACTACTGCGCTACGACTTTATTTTCATGGACTGCCAGATGCCCGACATGAACGGATACGAAGCCACCCGGGAGATCCGCCATCGGGAGGACCGGGAGCAGCGCGCCGTCATCATCGCGATGACGGCGGATGTGTCGACCAGTTGCCGGGAAGATTGTCGCCAGTGTGGGATGGATGACTTTATTTCTAAACCCGTGAAGAAGGAGATGCTCGTGGCCGCCTTGGCAAAATGGGCTCCACAATGGAAGAGCTGACGGCATGGGCGTGAGTATCGGTGCTGATATGGCTAATAGTTACTAACAGGCTATTGACCGAGTGGACTATTGGCAATGTCGCCCGTTCAGCGTAACATAAGTGCTAGAACGGTTGATCTGAGCTGTCTGGTCAAGATGTCTGTCGGAAAAGGGACTCAGCACTGACGGGCGGAACCTGTGCCAACATTCCATGAGAACTCTCATTCGCCGGAGCAACGCGCTCCTGCCGACGGTCCACAGTCTTACCCAAGTTGGACGTTGCCTCAGGAACTCCGCGAATTCGAAGAAGATGGTGACCGCACTTTTCTTGCGGGCCTGATTGCGTCTTTCCTTGCGGATTCACAAGACCGCGTACAGCGGTTGCGCCAAGCGGCTGTCTGCGCCGATTTCTCCACGCTATGGAAGCAGTTCCACGCGCTCAAGGGGAGCGCGGGCGCTATGGGCGTCCGCGAGGTCTCGGATCTGTGCCGCGAGGCGGAGGAGCAGGCCACGTCGGGAATTGACGCCGACTATGCCCGAACCGTCGCCCGCATCGAATCCGCGTTCCTGCGGGTGCGGCCGGCCTTGATGGCGTACTGCGCGCAGGCAACTCGCGGGTCACACCAAGGCACGTCCGCTTCGGAAGCATCAGGGTCCCGCGGATGAGTCGGTCGGCCCAGGCGTGTCTGCGGAAACCACCCCGGCATCCATCATATCGACACGCAGGATTCACGAACGGACACACCCTTGACGTTACGTCAGGCGGTGTGCGGGCGAGAGCTAGTTGAAGGCCAGTTATGCGGGAATGCAAAGTATTATTGGTTGAAGATAATCTGGTAAACGCTCGTCTGGTCCAGCAGATGCTCAAGGACGTGGATGGGACGCGGTTTGAGGTGACTCACATCGAAAGTCTCGTAAAGGCTCTCGACGCTTTGGCCGCGCAAAGGTTCGATATCGGTTTGGTGGACCTTTCCCTGCCCGACTCCGAAGGGTTGGAAACGTTCCTGGCGATCCAGCGGCACGCGCGGGACTTACCGGTGGTGGTACTGAGCGGCTGCGAAAACGAATCCCTGGCCATGACCGCCGTGGCGAGAGGAGCTCAGGACTATCTCGTCAAAGGCAAACTCCGCGCCGCCGATCTGGTGCGCGCCATGCAGTACGGCATAATCCGGAGCCGCAAGGCGTCGGAAGACCCGAGTGCCCGGCAGAGCGCCGAAGTGATCGCATTTCTGGGCGCCAAGGGAGGCGTGGGAACCACTACGCTGGCCTGTCACACCGCGCATTGCTTACGACGGCAGGCCAACGAGGATACACTGCTGTTCGGACTGGACGTCCATTCCGCGGCGGCGTCTCTTTTTATGAAGGTCGAGTCCGAATACACCCTCACGGACGCGGCCATGAATCTACATCGGCTGGATCAGGCGCTTTGGAAGGGATTAGTCTGTTCGAGCGGCGACCGGGTGGATGTGCTCTTGCCGCCGAACCCGGTACGGTTGACGGATCCCCTAAGCGCCGAGCGCGTGCGTCACGTGCTCCGGTTTGCGCGATCGCAATATCGCTGGATTGTGGTAGACCTCGGAACCGTGAGTCCGGTGTCGGTGGGCCTTCTCGAAGAAGTCAAGACCGTGTACGTGGTCACGACGTACGATTTTCCGGCCCTATGGGACGCCGCCAGGACGCTCAAGCTATTGCTCAAATTAGGCCTGCCGTCGCACAACTTGCGGCTTGTGGCCAACCGCACCCGCAAGCGCGGCTCGATCTCGCCAAACGAGTTGGCGAAGGCGCTCGGTTTTGAGGTACATGCGGTCATCGCCGACGATTCCGAACAGTTGGAACATTCCTTCGCGGAGCGACGGTTTATCGATCCGAATTCGCAGGTGTATAAGGACACGGGCGGCCTCGTCGCCAAATTGCTCGGCACGGAAGTGCAGGAAGCTCATCCGCTGCTTAGTCTGAAGCGGTTCAGTTGGACCTGACCCCA
>DATJRE010000397.1:0-31689 GCA_035505095.1 Bryobacteraceae bacterium
CACTAGCGCCGCCGCGCGCGCCACTCCTCCGCCGTGATTTCCCAGATCTCCGTTGGAAGTGTGCCGCACACGTACTTGCCCTGCTCTACCGCAATCACCCGCATACCCTGCTTTTCGGAAATCCGCCGCGACGCGGTGTTCACCACCGCTTTGGGCGCCCGCAGCACCGCGCGGCCGAGCACGTTGAACCAGTAATCGGTAACCGCCTCGACCGCTTCGCTCATCAGCCCCCGCCCCTGCCAGGGCAGACCGATCCAGAAGCCGCGATTCTTCTTCTCGCTTTTCCGAAGCGTAATCGAGCCGATCAGGGGGCCGGCGCGGCTCTTCAAACGCAGCGACCAGTGCCACTCGTCGCCGCGCGCCATGGCGGGAAGCGCCTGGTCGCGATAGTAGGTCAACGCGCCATCCTCGGGAAACGGCCAGGGGACCACCGCTGCAAGGTAGCGCACAATCTCCCACTGCGGAAACAGCTTCTGGGCCTCGGCCGCATCGGCCAGTTCCAGGGGGCGCAGGAGCAGGTGGGGCGTCTCCAGCGTGGGGATGGGGCGCTCCGCGCTCATATCTTCTGCACGCGGCGCAGGGTATAAAGCTCCGGCTTCATGTTCTCCTGTTCCAGCCGGCGCCAGTCGTCATTGATGTGAATCAGCTTGCCGCTGATGTGGTTGGAGCGGTCGGAGGCCAGAAACAAGGCGAGCTGGATTTGTTTTTCGGGAGCCACGCCGCCGGTGATGCGGACCTGCTCGGCGCCGGCGATCTCACGGGCCCCCGCGCGCTCCTCGCCGGCGTGCAGGATTTCGTCGGTCATGTGGGTATAGGCGCCGCCCGGGGAAATGCAGTTCACCTGAATATTGTGGTCGCGGACCTCCTCTGCCAGGCACTCGGCAAAGCGCACCAGGCCTGCTTTGGAAGCGGCGTAAGCGCCGAAATTGGGCCGCGACTGGCTGGAGCCGCCGCCGGCGATCAGCACGATTTTGCCGCTGCGCTTCTCGATCATGGCGGGCAGCACCGCGCGGCAGGCATTGGCTGCGCCAATCAGGTTGATTTCGATCGTCTCGTTCCAGACCTGCGGACGCGTGGAAAGCAGCGGGCCGATGGGCCCCTGCACGCCGGCGGCGGCGATCAGGATATCCAGGGGTCCCCCGAACACCACGCGCAGGCGCTCCACGGCGGCGCTAAGCTGCTCCAGGTCGCGGACGTCGGCGCGGATGCGGAAAGCATTGCCGCCAGCCTGCTCGATTTCGAGCTTGGCCAGGTCCAGCTCCGGCTGGCTGCGCGCCAGCAGGCCAACCCGCGCCCCGGCTTGCGCGAATCCCAGCGCCAGGCGCTTTCCGATGCCGCGGCTTCCTCCAGTGATCAACACGTTCTTGTCGCGAAGCGGATTCATCGGTAAGTTGGCGCGCGCACCGGCGCCGGGCGACGGGGCCCAACTGCGATTGTAATCTGCTTTGCCGTGTCTCGGGCGTGTAAAAGCACAACCACCGGCTGGGGCAGGCCAAGGTCGCGCCGGCCGGCGTGGACCCGCTAACCCCCGCCCGCTCGCAGATCGTTATAATGTGACCTGGGGTAGCTGTTCCCGTTCCATGACCGACATCAAAAAGAAGCTTCAGGATGAGATCAGTACGCTCGAATACGAGTTGCACGTGGAGTTGCCTAAAGAAATCCTGAAGGCACGGGCCCACGGCGACCTGAGCGAAAATGCCGAGTATCACGCAGCCAAGGATCGCCAGGGGTTTGTCAACGCCCGCCTCGGCCAGTTGCGCAAACGCCTCGCCGAAGTATCCATGATCGACTTTACGAAGATTCCCCATGACCGCGTAGGGTTGGGGTCGAAGGTGGTGGTTCTGGACACCAGGCGCGAAGAGGAGATCACCTATAATCTGGTGACCAGCGAAGAAGCCGACGCCGCCAACGGGAAAATCTCGACTACCTCGCCGATCGGCCGCGCGCTGCTGGGCAAGGAAGAAGGCGACACCGTGCGGGTGCAAAGCCCGGGCGGCGTCAAGGAACTGGAAATCCGCAAATTGACCACTATCCACGATGCGGGCGAGTAAATTATGACTGTTACCCGTTCGATTGGGGTGGTCTGCGGCGCCATCATCGATCGCATCGTCCGCTGGCTGGCGCTGTCCAGAATCCACCCCAACGTGCTCACGTTTCTGGGCCTGGTGATCAACATCGCGGCCGCCTGGCTGTTTGCGCAGGGTAAGTTTCTGGGGGCCGGGATTGTGGTGATCGGCGCCGGCCTCTTTGACATGGTGGACGGGCGGGTGGCCCGCGAAACCGGCCAGGTGACGCGCTTCGGTGGGTTCTTCGATTCGGTGGTGGACCGCTATTCCGACCTGGCGCTGTTCTTTGGCCTGCTGGTCTACTACGCCACCATCAACCGGTTCTTCTACATTGTGCTCACCGCCATTGTGATGACCGGTTCGGTGATGGTGAGCTACACCCGGGCGCGCGCCGAAAACGCCATCCCCAAGTGTAAGGTGGGATTTCTGGAGCGCCCCGAACGGGTAGTGCTCATCATCATCGGCGCGCTGTTCGACCGCATGGCGGCGGTGCTGTGGGTGATTGCGGTGTTGTCCAACCTCACCGTGATTCACCGGATGATCTACACCTTCCGGGAAGCCAAGCACCTGGAAGATGCCCAGCTCCGTCTGGCCAAAGAGCACGCCGGCCCGCGGGCGTAGGGCACCGCCGCCGCACGCCGCGCAGGCCGCGGCCGCAGCCGCATGGGGCAGCCTTCCGCGCAGCTCAGCCGGCGCGCGGCCGGCGGCCAGCCTCTCTACTGCGGCCGCGGACGCTCGTTGAGGATCATCCACGAGGTGCCAAACTGGTCCCGCAGCATGGCAAACCGGAATGCGAAGAAAGTTTCCTGCATCGGCATGAAGACCTCACCGCCTTCCGAGAGCAGGGCGTAAATGCGCTCCGCCTCCGCGATGCTATCGACACCCAGCGAAAGATAGACGCTGCGCATGGGCTGGAAGCGATCGGGCGGGACGTCGCTGGCCAGCAGCTCCGTATCGCCGATAGTGATGCGGGCGTGCAGAACGGCATTCTGCATTTCGGGCGGCACGGCAGCCGGACCGGGCTGTTGGCCGTGGGTCATCAGCATGCCGATTTTCCCTCCCAGATGCTCTTCATAGAAGCGGAATGCCTGAGCGCAGTTGCCGCCGTAATTGAGATAGGTGTGCAGTTTCACGACATAACGTTGATAGCAGCATTGCGGGGGCATGTCAAAAGAGGCTTGGCGCGCCGCCCAAAATACCTCTTGACGGCTCCTACTACCGAGTAGTAGGATCAGTCATGAAGTAGTAGAACGATATGCCGCAACCCAAGCTCAGCAAGCTCGAACTGCAAATCCTGGAAGCCCTGTGGGCCCAGGGAAAGGCCTCCATCCGCGAGATCCAGGAGGCCTTTCCGGAACCTCGCCCGGCCTATACCACGATTCAAACCACGGTTTACCGGCTGGAGGGAAAGAAGGCCGTGCGCCGCGTGCGCAAGATCAGCAATGCGCACATTTTTGAGCCGCTGGTGGCGCGCGACGTGACGCGGCACAAGCTGCTCGACGAAATTCTCAGCTTCTTCGGCGGGCGCGCGCAACCCATGATGGCGCAACTGGCCGAAGCGGGGAAACTAACTCTCGAAGACGTGCGCGAACTCGAGAAAACCATCCGGAACCTGGACCAGCAACACAAGGCGGAAAGAAAGCGGGAATCCAAATGATCGGCGACCTGACCACGCATCTCTGGCAATCCACCCTGTTCGCACTGGCGGCAGGGGTTCTGACCCTGGCATTCCGCAACAACCGGGCCAAGGTCCGCTATGGGTTATGGCTGAGCGCTTCGCTCAAATTTTTCGTGCCGTTCGGATGGCTCGTTCGCCTGGGCAGCCGCCTGGGGTGGGCGCCGGTGGCGCACGGCATCGCCGCGCCGCAGGTCTCCTTCGCCATGGAGCGGATCGCCCAGCCGTTTGCGGAGCCGCTGCCATTGGCGTCCCCCGGGCCGGTCCCGGTCAATTGGACCCAGATCGCCATCGCCGGCTTGTGGGTCTGCGGGTGCGCGGCCATCGCGCTGCTGCGTTTGCGGCAGTGGAGACAGGTTCGGGCGGCAGTGCGCGCCAGCACTCCTCTAGACATCCCGGCAGCGGTCCAGGTTCGCTCGTCTCCGGCGCTGCTGGAACCGGGGGTGGTGGGGCTATTCCGGCCCGTCCTGCTGCTGCCTGAAGGCATTCCGGAGCGCCTGACGGCGGCGCAACTGGAGGCCGTGCTGGCCCACGAGTTGTGGCATGTCCGCCGCCGCGACAATCTGTTCTCCGCGCTGCACATGGTGGTGGAAGGGATCTTCTGGTTCCATCCGCTGGTGTGGTGGATCGGGGCGCGGCTGGTGGAAGAGCGCGAGCGGGCCTGCGACGAAGGCGTGCTGAGTCTGGGCAACGAGCCGCGCACCTATGCCGATGCCATCCTTACTGTCTGCAAGCTGTACGTGGAATCGCCGCTGGTGTGTGTGTCGGGAGTGACCGGGGCCAATCTGAAGCGGCGGATCGAGGCGATCTTGACCAACCGCACCGGCGAGGGTCTGAATCGCGCCCGGAAATTCCTGCTGGCGGCGGCCGGGATGGCGGCGCTGGCGGGCCCGGTGGCGATTGGCGTGTTGATCGGTGTGGGCCATGCGCCCGCCATCCACGCTCAGTCACCGGCCGCCGATCCGCCGGCGCAGACCGCCCACGCGGCCTTGGCCGGCCCACAGGATGCACCGCCGGCGCAAGCCGCCGCCACGCCCACGGCAGCCGACAAGTTGTACCAAAACCGGCGCCTGATGGCCCTGCTGTTCGACCTCGACACCATGACTTCCGACGAGCAATCCCGCGCGCGGCAAAGCGCTACGGATTTCGTTCACAGGATGCAGCCTGCCGACCTGGTAGCGCTGATGGCGGCGAGCCAAGGCGGAGTATCGGTAGTCGAGGACTTCACCGGCGACCAGGCGGCGCTGGCCTCGGCCATTGGGAAACTCAGCGGCGGAGACGATTCCTCGCCCGGTGAAGCCTTCCGGCTGACGCGCCTGGAAACGGCGGTGCGGCTGCTGGCGCCGCTTTCGGGGAAGAAGGCGCTGATCTATTTTTCGACCGGGATCGAGCAAGCCAAGGCTTACGAACCGGCGCAGTTGCAGGAGGTGATCGATGCCGCGGTCCGGGCGAACGTGGCGTTTTACCCGATGGATGCGAACGGGGTGGTTTCGCAGCCAGGCCCGCAGGTGGCCCGTCCGCCGGCCGAGCCATCCGCGCCCGCGGGCCTCTCGCAGGAAGAGTACGACCGCCGCAGGGCCTACGCGCAGGCGAATTTCGGTTCCGCTTCCAGCGCTAAGGGGCGGACGTACATCCGGTATGGCCCGCCGGACCAGATCGAAGACCGCGGCAGTGCGCCCGATTCCCCGCAGATCTGGCGCTATAACTACCTGGAGAACTTCCACAGCAACGTGGAGTTCGAGTTTTCGAAAGGCAACCGCGCCAATGGAGTGCGCATTAACTGGCCGCCGCCTTCGGCGACGTTTACTGGCACGCCGGGCGCCGGTGCTAATGGCGCCGCGGGGCTGCCGGGCCGCCACGCTTCCATGGCGACTTATCCGGCGGGAGAAGTGCAGACGCTTTCGGTGCCGCTCGATTCGCTCACCGGCGAAGTCGACATCACCGCCCGGATCCAAATGCTTCCCACCCCTGGGATGGGCGCCGGCGCGGGCATGCGGGCCCTGGTTTCGGTGGACAGCAATCCGTCGGGTGTCTACCAGGCGAATTTCCTGCTGCAAGCCGGCTCCTATGTGTGCACGCTGAAAGTCACGGAGCAGGCTACCGGACAGACTTATGCGGAAACCATCGACTTCGAGGTGAAGTAAGAGCGGCGGTGTGGAGCAAACGGGACAACCGATTGCGCCTCGCAGCCCATCCTTGTTGGCCGCCTCACCAGACGCCCGAGCGACTCACGGCTGCGCGAGTCGCTCCAGCCGCGCATTCGGTCGTGGGGCGGTCGAATTTCAAAAAGAAGCACCTTGCGGGGGGCGCCGCCGGAACTATCCGCCCTCGCCGGGTGTTGCAGGCGAATGCGCAACGGGTTGCCCATTTGTGCCCGGAAGGGTGTCCGCAGCGGCTTGGATTGCCGCAAAGAGTTCCCTCTGATTCACCGGCTTCGACACATAACCATCCATTCCAGCGGCCAGGCAGACATCCCGGTCGCCGCTCATGGCGTGTGCGGTCATGGCGATGATCGGAATGTGAGATGCCGATTGGCGCTCGCGTTGGCGTACTCGCCGGGCAGCCTCCAGACCATCCATCACCGGCATCTGCACGTCCATCAGAACGATGTCGAAGCTTTCCTGCTCCATGGCAAGCAGGGCGGCCTCGCCGTCCCCTACGAGAGCCACGCAATGGCCTTTCTTCTCCAACAAACGGCGCGCGAACAACTGGTTCACCGGATTGTCTTCGGCTACCAGGATACGCAACCCACGCGACCGTCGTTCCGGCAACGTGATGCCCGGGTTTGCCGGCGCCCCATCGGTGGAACCGCCGGTTGCGGTTTCCTGACGGGACCGCCCCAAGCCCAGGGCTTGCCACAGATCCCGCCCGCGGACCGGCTTGGTGAGGACCGCGGCCCCTCCGGGAGCTTCGTGGCGCTGCGCCAGGATTGGCGTCATCACAATGATTCGAGGGGCAAGCGGCTCCGCGGCGATTTTCCCGGCCACCTCCCAACCCGACACGCCGGGCATTTCGGCATCCAGCAAAACCGTAAAAAAGGTACCTGGTGCGGCCGCCCGCAGCAGCGCCAGCGCTTCGGTCCCGTCCGCGGCCTCGGCTGCCTCCAGCCCCCACCGGCGCAGCAGCCCCGCAAGAACCTTCCGGCAGGTACGATTATCGTCGGCGACTAGCACGCGCCGGTTCTCAGAGGCCAAGGGGCCGGCAGCCAGCCACGAATTGCCGGCAGTCTCTTCCACCGCGGCGATGGGCACCCGGAAGTAGAAGGTGCTTCCTTCTCCCTCACGGCTCTCAACCCACATCCGGCCTCCCATCATTCGGACAAAACCAGCCGAGATGGTCAGGCCCAGCCCGGTGCCCCCAAATCGGCGGGTGGTTGACGCATCGGCTTGAGAAAAGGGCTGGAAGATTCTCTCGACGGTCTTCGGAGCCATTCCGATTCCGGTGTCACGCACGGAGAAACAGACATTGCGCTGGTCCCCTTCCACACCGCCAACCGAGGTTGAAACGACCACTTCGCCCCGCTCGGTGAATTTCAGCGCGTTGCCGATCAGGTTGGTCAGAACCTGCCCAAGCCGCAGGCGATCGGCAGCCACCAGGGGAGGCACTTCCGGCGCGATGTCCAGCACCAGCTCTAGATTCTTCTGGTACGCGCGGACGGCGTGAATGCGGGTCATCTCCTCCAGGAACTCCGGCAACGAAAATTCCAGCGAATCCAGCTCAATTTTGCCGGCTTCGATCTTGGAAAAATCCAGGATGTTATCGATCAGTCCCAACAATGCGGTGGCCGATGAATGGGCCATTTCCAGGTACAATTTCTGGTCCTGGTTGAGTTCCGAATCGAGGGTCAAAGCGATCATCCCTAATACGCCGTTCATGGGGGTGCGAATCTCGTGGCTCATGTTGGCCAGAAACTGGCTCTTGGCCCGGCTGGCGGCCACAGCCTCGTTTTTGGCGAGATTCGTTTCCTGGGTTCTCACCTCCACCAGTCGTTCCAGTTCCTGCCGCCGCGCGCGTGCCCGCCGCGTCTTCCACCGGTAAGCCGCGGCGAGCAGAAGGGTGGCTACCCCCAGGACAGCCAACCGGAACGGAACGGTTTGGTAGAAGTGCGGCAGCATTACGAAGGCCATGGCCGCTTCACTGGTCAGGCCATCGGCGTTTTCACTCACCACATGAAACCGGTATTTGCCGGGTGGAATGTTGGTGTAGTCGGCCGTTCGCCGCGCTCCTGCGTCAACCCAACTGCTGTCGATGCCATCCAGCCAGTAATGGAACTGAAGCTGCCGCGGCGCCACGAAATCGATGGCCGTGTAGGTGAATTCGATCCTTCCATCACCCGGCGGGAAGCGCTGTTCGCCGGCCTGGGGAAGCGCCGCCTGTCCACTGATTTTGGCTGCCTCGATGAGAGTGGCCGGCGCGCCACCCTCGCGGGGCAGCCGGGCCGGATCGAGCAGCACGGCGCCGCCCAGGCAGGCGAACACCAACTCGCCCGTGTCGCGCTTCCATGCCGAAGGTTGGGTGTCCCCGCTGCATTCGTTGCTGCGCAGGCCGTCGGTTGTGTCATAGACGTGAACGCTCATCCGGCTAATCCGCCCTTCGGCCAAGGCTTCGAATTGGGCTTTGGAGACCCGGCCGATGCCACGATTGGTGCTGAGCCAAAGATCGCCGCCATGCTCCAGGCCGGAGTAGACTACATTGTCGTTCAGGCCCTGCTGTTTGCCCGCCCAGAAGACCTTGCCCTCTCGCAAGCGCCCCAACCCATAGCCGGCGCTGCCCAGCCACAGCGTGCCCATAGCATCTTCGTAGACCCAGTCCACCCGCGGCCCGTATCCGTTGCGCTCTTTGGCGGTCTCGTAATTGGTAAAGCGGCCCTGGCGGAAATGGCTCAAGCCACTGCCGGTCCCCATCCAAAGGGATCCATCGCGCGCTTGGGTGATCGCCAGGACGGTATTGGAGGGCAGCCCGTCTCGAGTGGTGTAGAGCCGCTCAATGGAGTTGTCCTGGAGCCGGTACAGTCCCCTGGTGGTGCCCACCCACATCTCCCCCTCGCGGGTTTCGAAAATCTGCGCCGGCATTTTACCCGCGCCCAGCGGGATGCTCCGGAAGCGCCCGCCATCCAACCGGTTCAACGCGCCGTCGCCGGTGCCCACCCAAAGCTTTCCGGTACGTGCGCTCTGCCACAAGGACAACACCGCATCGCTGCTGAGACCGTCGGCAGTGGTGAAGGTGCGCAGGCGCCCGTCCTGGTACCGGTTCAGGCCCTGGCCCAGCGTGGCGATCCACAAGGCGCCGTCGCGCGTTTCCAGCACCGCGTTGGCGTCCGCGGCCGAAAGCCCTTCGGGCGCGCCGATCATGCGGATGTTCCGGGGACGGAGGCGGTTCAGGCCGCTACCCGAGGTGCCCATCCACAGGCTTCCATCGGGATCGGCCCGCAGACAAAATACGATGGCGCTCGCCAAACCCTGCCCGGTTGGGAACCGTTCGAACCGGCCTCCTGCAAAGCGCAGCAATCCGTCACCGAAGGTTCCAATCCAGAGCGCCCCGTCGGCGGATTCGGCGATGGCGCGTATTTCTCCCTTGAAAGGCAGACGTTCGCGCGGGTACCACTCCTCCACAGCGCCATCCTTGAATCGCGCCAGGGCTTGGCTCGATGCCGCCCACAGGCTTCCGTCGCCCGCCAGCGCGAAACTGCGCACATCCATTCCGGCCAGCCGGCTCTGGCCGCGGAAACCGGTGAGTTTCCCCTGCTCAATCAAACTCAAGCCAGCGCTCGATCCAATCCAAAGCCGTCCTTGCCGGTCTTCCGCCAATGCCAGCACATCGCCGGCCGGCAAGCCATCATTCTGCGTGTATGCCGAAATCGCACCGTTCTTCCACCGGTTCAAGCCTCCTCGCGTACCGATCCAGATCGCGCCTGCACGGTCCTCCAGGATGGCGCGGATCACCGGGCTCAGTAGCCCGGGAACCGGCTCGAACCGGCCATGCACCAGGTGCGCCACGCCACGGTTGTAGGTGCCGATCCAGAGTGAGCCGTCACGCGCCCCCTCCACGAAATGAATGTTGTCGTGCGGCAGCCCAGGCGAATCCAGCATATGGAAGGTTTGGAACCGCAGACCGTCGAAGCGGGCTAAACCTCCCTGCGTGGCCGCCCAGAGATACCCGTCGGACGTGCGCGTCAGCGAGGCTACGGTGTTTTCAGGGAGGCCTTCGGCGGCGCCGTACACATCGCACAGGTAGGCGGAAGAGGCGCTCTCGCGTGAGGTCGCTCCCCATAGCAGCGGCAAAAGGCACACCGCCATCCCGGTGGTTCGTACGGCGCCCGAGCTCCAGGCGATCATGCTGTTCTTATCGGCGGAAATGCGAAACATCTGATGCCACATTCTGTGGACAACGGACGTCTGGTGGCCGATCGGCCATGGGAGCCTGGTTTGGGCGGTGTGCTGCAGGTCCGCATGCGTCCCCCGCGGTGCTCGGCCCTCGTACCTATATACTTGTGCGGTGACAAGCCGGTTAGCGGCAATGCGGCGGTTGTGGAGAACTTTATGGCGATCTTCCGACAGACCCTGGTGATCGAGGCTCCTTTCCCGGTGGACGTAGCGCGGCAGAAACTACTGGCGGTGGTCAAGACCGATCTGCCGGCATGTGCCAGGTGCGGCCAAATCCTGGCTGGCGCAGGCGCGCGCTTCTGCTCGAACTGCGGGCAGGCGGTGATCGCCGAAGCCGCTCTGCCGCGGCCCTGGCTGCTGCGCGCTTTCTCCTCGCGGCAAGGGTTCGAGTTCGAGGGCATGGTTTCGCCGCAAGGATTTCGGATCAGCCGCATCATCTCGTATCGCAATTCCTGCATTCCGATCCTCAGCGGGCGATTCGAACCGTTCAGCGCAGGCACCAGAATCGTAATCGAAATGAAAATGCATCCCCTGGGGTGGGTCTTCCTGGTTGGGGGCATGGGGATTTCGTGCTTCGTGCCCGCCCTTATTATTCTCGGCGGAGGCCGCGGTTCCGGCGTACTCGCCCCGGCTGCATTGGTGGCGCCGTGCTTCATCGGCATGGTGTGTTGGCTCGCGTTCGCAGCGGAAGCGGGCATCGCTCGCGGGGCGATGAACCGGATTTGGGAAAGCGTCCCGCCACTGGCAAGACGCTGATCGGGGTCGAGCCGGTAAGCCGACAGGCGGCATGCATCGCCACGGCGTTCGCGGCGTTCGGACTGGGAGCCATCGCCACTCTTCGCCCCGGCGCCGCCCGGGGGCCTCGCGGAAAAGGCCCGTCCCCCGTGCCGCCAAGCCCGGAGCCGCGACGGCCCGTGTGCCCCTGGTCCCGGCCACCCAACTTCTCGCGGCCGGCAAACTGGACCGCCCGGCCGGGCCTGCCGCGCACGCTGTTGGAAATTTCGACATCCCAACTTGTGCCATCCTGGTTTTATATGCGAGACCTGGGGGTTATCGAAGCTGAGTTGGTGGAAATCAGTGCCATCGCCGACGATTCCATCAAGCTCGAGCGCATTATTGCCTGGTGCGCGGCGCATCCGGATGAGGTTCCGGTGGCGCTGCACCTGCTGCTGGGCCGGCGCAGCAAGGAGCCGCCGCAAGCCTCTAAGAGCCAGCCGGAATCTAAGGCCGAATAGTACGTGACCGCGGCTCCGCATGGCCGTACTAGCCGTCGCCTAAACCGCCAAGTACTTGTATCCATGTGGTCCACGCCCGCATGATGAACATGGATGTTCGCAGCAACTTCTTCCCATTCCGGCCCTCTCATGAGTTGGTTTGCCGGCTGTCTCGGACGCCGGCCAAAACCTGCGCCAGCCGTCGAGCGGCGCGTCACCCCGCGCCGGCGGATGCGTTTCCCTATCGAGGTCCAAGGCCCCAGCGGGCGCTTCAGTGCAACCGTGATCGACTTTCACGACCAGGGTGTCATGCTGGTTTCCAAGCAGGCTTGGGCCACCGGTACGGTGCTCTTCTTAGACTTCCGAAGCTTCTGGTTGATGGGCTTTGCGCGGGTGCGGCACTGCACGCTGCGCGACGATTGGACCTACGCCATCGGTTTGGAATTCTGCGCGCCGTTGATGCGCCAGGAATTCGGCACTTGGCATATCGAGCGGATCTCGTACCCCGCGGACCCGGATTTGGCCGACGATCAACCCGAGTTGCCGGGCGCTGACGATCGCACGTTTGCCACCGCGTAGCAGCAACCAGGTTTCCGCGGGGTGCGGCCCCTCACGGTCGCGGCTCCGATTCGATGTGGAGCCGCGTTTAGCAGGCGGGCGAACCGAATCACGCGTTCGGAGGCCTAGCGGTCTACCATAGCCATCATGCGGTCGTTGTAGCGCGGCCCGGACACAGCCTCGGGCGCCAACGCCCGATCAAGCTGCGCGATTTCCTCCGCGTCGAGGCGGAGCGACACCGCGGCGATGTTCTCTTCCAGGTAAGACCGGCGCTTGGTGCCTGGGATCGGCACAATGTCGTCCCCTTTTTGCAAGAGCCACGCCAGAGCTACCTGGCCCGGCTTGGCGCCCTTACGAGCAGCGATTTGCTGAACCAGCGAGGCGGCGCCCACATTGGCGTCGTAGTTGGCGCCCTGGAATCGTGGGTCGCCCCGGCGGAAATCGCCTTCGGGATATTCCTCGGCCCGTTTAGCCGTACCGGTGAGGAAGCCGCGGCCCAACGGACTGAACGGTACAAGCCCGATGCCGAGCTCGCGCAATAACGGAATGATCCGCGGCTCCAGATTGCGCTCCCAGAGGGAATACTCGCTTTGCAGGGCCGTCACCGGGTAAGCCGCGTGGGCGCGGCGGATATTTTTTTCGCCCGCTTCCGAGAGGCCGAAATACCGCACCTTGCCTGCGCGCACGAGGTCCGCTACAGCGCCCGCCACGTCCTCCATGGGAACATTGGGATCGACCCGGTGCTGATAGAGCAGGTCGATGTAGTCGGTTTGCAAGCGCCGCAAAGAGCCATCGACTGCACGGCGGATGCTCTCGGGCCGGCTGTCGGTCCCCGTGATTTTGCCGTTCTCGATGCGGAAGCCGAACTTGGTGGCGATCACGGCCTGCTCGCGGCGCCCGTGGAGCGCCCGGCCGACCAGTTCCTCGTTGCGAAACGGGCCGTAGACTTCCGCCGTGTCGAAAAAATCCAGCCCCAGTTCGAGCGCGCGGTGAATGGTGGCGATCGATTCGGTGTCGTCGGGAACGCCGTATGACTGGCTCATTCCCATGCATCCCAGCCCCAGAGCGGACACCTGCAAGCCCTGGCTTCCCAGTTTTCGTTTTGGCAGCATGATCTGGGGTTTGGATGCGTGGAGGGAACCCGCGGATGCGCCCTGCGGCGCCGGCCGGGCCATTCGCGCGGCACCCGCCGATTGGTGCTTATGCCAACCCTCAGGCAGAGTCATCCTCGATCTTGTCCGATACGGTACGAATTTGCGGCCCTCCAAGTGCCCGTGTAAGTACGAGGTGCCTCATGAGAACGAGTGCGAGCCTGCCATGGCTTGTCAGCGCGTTGCTGGCGGTCGGCATCGGCACCGGCTGTAACCGGGCATCCGGGTCCGATCCGGCCGATGCCAACCTGGCGCCGGTAGCTGCCAATGAATCCGCGCCGGCAGTGGCGCAGGAGCAATATCCAGCGGCGGCGCAGGAGCAATATCCCGCGGCTCCCGCCGCGGCCAGTTATCCGACGGCGGCGACCTGCCCGCCGGGGGAAGATTGCACGCAGCAATTGGTGGAAGCGCCGCAGCCTCCTCCGCCACTGCTGCAATACCAGCAGCCCGTCTGTCCCGGTCCGAACTATATCTGGACGCCGGGTTACTGGGGCTATGCGGATGCCGGTTACTATTGGGTTCCCGGCGCTTGGGTGCTGGCGCCCTACATCGATGCCCTCTGGACGCCGCCTTACTGGGCATGGTATGACGGCGCCTACCGCTGGCACAGCGGATACTGGGGACCCTACATCGGCTACTATGGCGGCATCAATTACGGGTTCGGCTATACGGGACTGGGATTCTACGGAGGGTATTGGAACCAGGGCGCGTTTGTCTACAACCGCGCGGTGACCAACGTGGACCCTCGAATCGAGCATCACGTTTACAGCCGCAGGGTGGTCAATTTTACACCTTTCAACCGCATCAGCTATAACGGCGGGCGGGGTGGTGTGAACCGGCGGGCCACCCCGGCGGAGCTGGCGGTGCGATCGGAAACCAGGATTGCGCCCTTACCCGTGCAGATGGAGCACCGGCAGGCGGCGGCCGCCAACCGGGCGCAGTTCGCCAGGGAAAATGGAGGGCATCCGGCGCTGGCCGCGCAGGCGGGTCCGCTTACGGTGCCCTATCGAGCGCCGGCGCCGGCACCGCGCGCCTGGCAGCAAACCGTAGCGCGCCGCAACCAGCCGGCCACCGGAGGGCAGGCGGCGGAACGCACGGAGCCGGGGAGGCGCGAGGGCACACCGGTTCCGGAGGGCCGGTCTGTTCCCCAGGTCGCGCATCAAGGGGTCTCGCCGGAGCGCGGGCCGGCGGTGGCACGGGAAAACCGGACGGCTCCGCAGTCGCATGCGGAAGCTCGCCCGGTGCCGCAGCAGCACGCACCGGAAGCGAGTCGAGTTCCGCAGGCGCACGCGGAAGCTCGCCCGGCTCAGCCGCAGCGCCGGCCGGAAGTAGCGCAGCAATACCGTCCGGCTCCGCAAGCCGCTCGTCCGGCTCAGCCGCAGCGCCGGCCAGAAGTAATGCACCAATACCGTCCGGCTCCGCAAGCCGCCCGTCCGGCTCCGCAGCAACGCCGGCCAGAGGTGGCGCGCCAAAACCGGCCGGCTCCGCAAGCCGCTCGCCCGGCTCCACAGGCGCGGCCGGAAGCTCGTCCGGCTCAGCCACAGCGCCGGCCAGAGGTAGCGCACCAAAACCGGCCGGCTCCGCAGGCGCATGCGCAAGCTCGTCCCGCGCCAGCGCGCCATGAGCCCGCCGCGAGACCCAGCTCACCTCCGGGTGGGGAGCATCACCGCGGCTGATAGCGCCCACGGTGCTTATACTGGGTGGTGTGGCAAGACGCACCGGGCATGGACGGTGAAGGGGGAGTTTTGGGCGCAGCCTCCACTGCACGCCACGGCGTCTCCGGAGTCTCGGCCGTACTGCTGGCCGCGGGACGGTCTTCCCGCATGGGAAGCCTCAAGCAACTGCTGCCTCTCGGCGGCCGGCCGCTGCTGGAGAACGTGATCCACAACCTGCGCCAATCCCAGGTGGACGAGATCGTCCTGGTGCTTGGGTTTTCCGCGGACACGATCCGCCGGCAGGTGCCGCTGGATGGCGTCCGGGTGGTGGTCAACGATGCCTTTAGCGACGGCATGGGCACCTCTCTCCGTAGCGGCATCGCCGAGGTTTCGCCGGAGGCCAACGCCGCGCTGGTGGTACTGGCGGACCAGCCGTTTGTGCGGCCCCCCACCATCGACCGGCTCATCCGCGTGTACCGGGAACAGCATCCGCAGATCGTGATTCCGGTGTACCAGGGCTTTCGCGGGAATCCGGTGCTTCTGGACCGCTCGGTTTTTCCGGAGCTGCTGGGCCTGGCCGGTGACATCGGCTGCCGCGCGATTTTCGGCAGCCACACGGAGAACATTGTGAAGACGCCGGTGGATGACATCGGCGTTCTACTGGATATCGATACCCCGGCAGACTTTGAAAAGCTGCAAGAGGCCCACGATCAGGGCGAATGGGGAGCGGAGCTGCTGGAAGCGGCGGATTTGGCGGGGCGCGATGTGAGCGCGGAGCCGCACTTAGTCCTGGTCGGCCAGGAAGCCGTGGCGGCGATGCTGGTGAAGCTGGGCCGGCTGATGAAGTTCACTGTGACCGTGGTCGATCCGTTGCTGACTCTCGAAGAGGCTCCCGGCGCCGACCGGATCCTGCGGGTGCTGGACTTTTCGCGATTGGCCGGAGAGAAATACGTGGCCATTGCCAGCCGCGGCCGGTTTGACGAAGAAGCCGTCGAACAGGCGCTGGCGAACGGGGCGGCGTATGTGGCCCTGGTGGCCAACCGCCGGAGGGCGCAGGAGATTCGCGCGAGCCTTCAGGGCAAAGGCATCGCTCCGGAGCTGCTGGCGCGGCTGCACGCTCCGGCGGGGCTTCCGATTGGCGCCGAAGGGCCCGAGGAAATCGCTCTCAGCATCATGGCCGAGATTATTGCGCAACGGCGCGGGGCACCTCGCACTCCGTGATGACCTGGGAGGACTCGTCTTCCGAACTGTGCGCGGCCAGGAGCTTCAACGGTGCGCCGCTGCCTCCGCGCCGCAAGGCCACCATCTGGCTGACCACGCTCAGCGCGATCTCTTCCGGCGTGGCTGCGCCCAAGTCGAGGCCCGCCGGCGCCCACACACGCTGCAGCTTTTCCGGCGGCACTCCGTTGGCCACCACGTAATCGAGCACAATGGAAGCGCGATGGCGGCTGGAGATCAGCGCGATGTAAGCGGCCTCGGCTTCAATGGCTTTCTGCAGCCAGATGTGATCGCCCTTGTGTTGGGTGGCAATCACCACGAAGGTTTGAGCATCGATTCTGGCCTCGCTCAAGTCGAGATCGTCGGTCAGAAGGCGATCCGCATCGGGGAAGGCCGTCCGCTCGGCCGAAGGATCGTCCACGGTGACTGAGAAATTTACCAGCCGCGCCAGCGCCGCCAGTGTTTCGGCGATGCGGCCATGGCCGATAATCAACAGCTCGGGCTTGGGCAATACCAGGTCAATATACACGTCCATGACGCCTCCGCAGGGCATCCCCACGCCCAGCACTTCGTCCGTCATATCCAACGTGATCAACTGGGGACGTTGCCGGGCGATGCATTCCAGAGCCTGACGCTTGACGGCTCCTTCGGCGCAACCGCCGCCCACCCATCCCATCACCAGCCTACCCTGGTCGTCGATAATGGCCTTCGATCCCGGCCGTGCGGAGGAGGACCCTTTCACCCGAACCACGGTGGCCACGGCGAAAGGTTTGCCCTCTGCTGCGAGTTCACTGGACTTGCGCAAGAACTCTCTGGACATACCCGATCCACTTTCACTATATTATGTTCAGGTGTGGCTGGACCAAACTGCCAGCTAAGTAAATAGTGAGGGGGCCACGATGATTCCTCCAGTGTTCGAGTACGTACGGCCCAATACGATCCCCGAGGCCGTTTCTCTCCTGCAACTCCACGGCGATGACGCCAAGATCCTGAGCGGCGGCCAAAGCCTGATCCCCATGATGAAACTGCGGCTGGCGCGGCCGGCCTGGCTGATCGACATCAATGCCATTCCCGATCTGGCTTACATTCGCGAAGCAGACGGTTACTTGCAGATCGGCGGATTGACCCGCGAAGCGGACATTGAAGCGTCGGAACTGATCCGTTCGAAGTATCCGATCATACATGAGACGGCCCGCGTGATTGCCGACCCGCAAGTGCGGAACCTGGCGACCATTGGCGGAAACCTGGCGCACGGCGATCCGGCCAACGATCACGGCGCCACCATGCTGGCGCTGGAAGCCGAGGTGATCGCCACGGGCGCCAACGGCCAGCGGTCGATTCCGATTCAGGATTTCTTTCAGTCGATCTTTACCACTGCGCTGGAGCACGACGAGATCCTCACCGAGATTCGCGTTCCGGCGCCCGCGGCGCGAAGCGGAGGCGCGTACTTCAAGCTGGAGCGCAAGGTGGGCGATTTCGCCACTGCGGGCGTTGCGGCGCAGGTGACGCTGGATTCGAACGGCGTGTGCACCAAAGCCGGAATCGGGTTGACCAACGTCGGACCGACGGCCATCAAAGCCGTAGAAGCGGAGCGCTTTCTGCGCGGCAAGAAGCTGGACGCGGAAAATATCGCCGGGGCGGCGCGGCAAGCCATGGAGGAATCGCAGCCCAGCTCGGACCTGCGCGGTCCGGCGGAATACAAGAAGGGGCTAGTGCAGGAACTAACCAAGCGAGCGCTGATGCGTGCCGCGGAACGGGCCGGCAGATAGGAGACCAACATGGCCGAGAAACATCATATTCGAGTCCGCTTGAACGGCGTTGATAAAGAAGCCGACGTCGAACCGAGGCTGCTGCTGGTGCATTTCATCCGCGACGTGGCCGGACAGACCGGCACGCACCTGGGATGCGATACCACCAACTGCGGCGCGTGCACCGTGCTGCTGGACGGCCGGCCGATTAAGTCTTGCACATTTTTCGCAGTGCAGGCCGACGGCCGCGAGATTATGACCGTAGAAGGCCTGATCCATGATGGCAAGCTGCATCCCATTCAGGAAGGTTTCCGCCAGGAGCACGGCTTACAGTGCGGCTTTTGTACGCCCGGCATGATGATGTCCGCGCTGGTCCTGCTGGAGAAGAATCCGGAGCCTACGGAGGAAGAAATCCGTTGGGGAATCTCCGGCAACCTGTGCCGCTGCACGGGCTATCAGAATATCGTGAAGGCGGTGCAATACGCGGCCGCCAAAATGCACGAAGGAGTACTGGTATGATTCAAACCACGTCTCCGGAAATCGGCGGCATGGGCCACGCCGTGAAACGCAAAGAGGACGCGCGGTTCATACAGGGCAAAGGCAATTACGTGGACGACGTACATCTTCCGGGGATGGTCTTCGGTCATGTGGTCCGCAGTCCGTACGGGCACGCGCGCCTTAAGAGCATCCACATCGACGAGGCGATGAAAGTGCCTGGGGCGCTCGCCGTGATCACGGGCGCGGATCTGGCGGCTGCCGGGCTGGCCTGGATGCCCACGCTGTTTCACGACAAGCAGATGGTGCTGGCCACCGGCAAAGTGCTGTTTCAAGCGCAGGAAGTGGCTTTCTGTGTGGCCACCGAACAATACGCCGCGGCCGACATGGCGGAACTGGTGGAAGTGGAATACGACGAGTTGCCGGTGCTGGTGGATCCGCATAAAGCTTTGGACCCCGATGCCCCCATACTGCGCGAGGATCGCGAGGAAAAATCGAATCACATTTTTCACTGGGAGGTGGGCGATAAGCAGGGGACGCAACAGGCGATTCAGGGCAGCCCGGTAACGGCGAGAGTGGATGCCGTATTTCAACGGTGCCATCCGGCGCCGCTCGAAACCTGCGGCTGCGTGGCCGATTTCAACCCGGTAACCTCCAAGCTGACCATCTGGTTGACCTCCCAGGCGCCGCACGCGCACCGCACCTTGTTTTCGATCGTGGGCGGAATTCCCGAGCAGAATATTCGCGTGATCTCGCCCGATATCGGCGGAGGATTCGGCAACAAGGTTCCCATCTACCCCGGCTACGTCTGCGCGGTGGTGGCGTCGTTGAAGCTGGGCCGTCCGGTGAAGTGGATTGAGACGCGGTCAGAGAATCTGCAATCCACGGGCTTTGCGCGGGACTATCACATGACCGCCGAAATCGCGGCCGACCGCGACGGCACCGTGAAGGCGCTGCGCGTCAAAACCCTGGCCGACCACGGCGCTTTCAACGCGGCGGCGCAACCCTCCAAGTTTCCCGCCGGATTGTTCAGCATCTGCACTGGCTCCTACGATTTCCCCAAAGCCTTCTGCGAGGTGGATGGGGTCTACACCAATAAGGCGCCGGGCGGCATTGCCTATCGCTGCTCTTTCCGGGTCACGGAAGCCGCATACCTCATCGAGCGGGCCATGGATGTTCTCGCCCACCAGTTGAAAATGGACCCGGCCGAGTTGCGGCTTAAGAATTTCATCCCATCCGACAAATTCCCTTACCAGTGCCCGCTTGGCTGGACTTACGACAGCGGCAATTACGCCGCGGCGATGAATCTGGCGCTGAAAATGGCGGGATACCAGGACCTGCGCAAGGAGCAGGCCGAGAAGCGCAAGAAGGGTGAGCTGATGGGGATCGGCATCTCCAGCTTCACCGAGATCGTGGGCGCGGGCCCCGGCCACACCTTCGATATCGCCGGCATCAAGATGTTCGACAGTTGCGAGATTCGCATTCATCCTACGGGAAAGGCGATCGCGCGCCTGGGAACGAAATCGCAAGGCCAGGGCCACGAGACCACCTTCCCGCAGATCATCGCGCAGGAACTGGGTATTCCGCAGCAGGATATCGTGCTGGAAGAAGGCGACACCGACACCGCGCCCTACGGCCTGGGCACGTACGCCAGCCGCAGCACTCCGGTGGCCGGGGCTGCCACGGCCATGGCAGCGCGGAAGATTCGCGACAAGGCCCGCAAGATCGCAGCGCACCTGCTGGAAGTCAGCGAGGAAGACCTGGACTGGGAGCCGGGCAAATTCTTCGTCAAAGGCGCGCCCTCGAAGGCCAAAACCATTCAGGAAATCGCCTTCGCCGCCTACACCAATCTGCCGGAGGGAATGGAAGCCGGCCTCGAAGCGGTGCATTACTACGACCCGCCCAACCTGACGTTCCCTTTCGGTACCTACATTTGCGTCGTCGATATCGACAAAGGAACCGGCGAGGTCAAAGTGCGCCGGTTTATCGCCGTGGACGATTGCGGCAACATCATCAATCCGATGATCGTGGAAGGGCAGATTCACGGCGGGCTCACCGAGGGACTCGCCATCGCCTTCATGCAGCTCATCAGTTACGACGAGAGCGGCAACGTGCAAGGCGGCAACTTCATGGACTATCTGCTGCCTACGGCCGTCGAAACGCCCCACTGGGAGACTGGAAAGACCTGCACTCCCTCGCCGCACCATCCCATCGGCGCAAAAGGCGTGGGCGAATCTCCCAATGTGGGGTCGCCCGCGGCATTCGTCAACGCGGTGGTGGATGCTCTTTCGCACCTGGGCGTCACCCACATCGACATGCCGATCGCTCCGTGGAAGGTGTGGCAGATTCTTCGGGAAAAGGGAATCACTTAATATGGCGGTACGCATCGAGAAGACTTTCGAAGTCAGCGAGCCCATTGACCAGTGTTGGAGCTTGTTGAGCGACCCGAGGAAGATCGTCAGTTGCGTTCCCGGCGCCAAACTTACCGAGACCGTGGACGAGCGCACCTTCAAAGGCGCCATCAGCGTTAAGGTGGGGCCGAGCCTGACTGACTACAAAGGCGAAGTAAGAATCGTACGGCTGGACGAGCAGGCGCACGTACTCGAGTTAGAAGGCAAAGGCCAGGATGTGCGCGGCAAGGGCGGCGCGTCGATGAAAATGACCGGCACGCTGGAAGCGCTCGAGGGAGGCGGCACGCGCGTGGCCGCGGTTACCGAAGTGACCGTGGTCGGGATTCTGGCGCAATTTGGGGGGCGCCTGTTGACCGACGTGTCCGACGTAATCTTCAAGCAGTTCACGGAGCGGTTCCAGCAGAAGCTCAAGAACCCGGACGCCGAACCTCAAGGTGCCTCCGAGCCGGTGAAGGCGGTGCGCGTAGTTGGGTCGGCACTGGGCCATTCGATTCGCCGCGCTCTGGGAGGGTCGGACGAATCCTGAGGATGTGGGCACGATTGACGCCGTAATCCGCGGCTTCGAGGCGTCGGGATATGTGCTGGATCAGCCTCTGGCGACGGCGCTGTTTTTGCTCCTTCGCCTGGGCAAGCCGCTGCTCATCGAGGGACATGCCGGGGTGGGCAAAACCGAAGTCGCGAAGGCCTTGGCCGCTTTTCTCGATGTGGAGTTGATCCGCCTTCAGTGCTACGAAGGCCTGGATGTGAACACGGCAGTGTACGAGTGGAACTATCAGAAACAGCTTCTGGCGATTCAGATCCGCGAGAAGACCGACGAGGAGGAAATCTTCTCGCCCAGGTTCCTGCTGGAACGTCCGCTGTTGCGGGCCATTCGGGCCGAAAGCGTTTCGCCGGTCCTGCTGATTGACGAAATCGACCGCGCCGACGAAGCCTTCGAAGCGTTTCTGCTGGAGCTGCTATCCGACTTTCAGATTACGATTCCGGAGCTCGGCACCATCCGCGCGCGCTATCGCCCGCACGTGATTCTCACCTCCAACCGCACGCGGGAATTGAGCGATGCTCTCAAGCGGCGCTGCCTGTACCACTGGATCGACTACCCGGATTTCGACAAGGAATTGGAAATCGTCCAGCTTCGCGCGCGGGGCGCGCCGCGTGAGTTAAGCGCGCAGGTGGTGGGCTTTGTGCAGCAGGTTCGGAGCCTGGATCTTTCAAAGCCGCCCGGCGTGGCCGAGACGCTGGACTGTGTCCACTCGCTTGAGGCGCTCGGCAGAACGCGTCTGGACGCGGAGGCCGCCGCGGCCACCCTCGGATGCATTGCCAAATCGGTGGAGGATTCGGCGAAGATTCAGGCGGAAGGGATCGACCGGATCCTCTCGAGGGCCGCACGATGAAGCAACCGGACCTGGTCCGCTTCTGCCGGTATCTGCGGGCCAACGGATTCTCTGCCGGCGTGACTGAATCGCTGGCGGCGGCGGACGTGGTTGGCGTGGTGGAACCCGGCGATCCGGGAGCCGTCCGATGGGCCCTGAGGGCGGCGTTAAGTTCGTCGAAAGAGGAATGGGATTCCTTTGACCGGCTGTTCGATGCTTTCTGGAACGCCCAGCGGGCGGAACCAAACGGACGGCGCAAGCCGGCCCTCACGGAGCCTCGCGGATTCTGGACTTTGACCGGCGAACCCGGCGGTGAGGTTCGTCCAACCAACCGGGAGGCGGCCACCATCGCAGGCGCCAGCGATTACGCGCGCCTCAAGAAGGTGGATTTTTCCGAAGTCTCCCAAAGCGATCAGCCAGCGCTCGACCAGCTTGCCCAGAGGCTGCTGAAGCAGATGAGCTGGCGGCTTTCGCGCCGCCGCAAGCCGGCCGGATCGCGCGGCGTGGTGGATGTGCGGCGCACCATTCGCGGCAACATTAGCCGCGGCGGAGAGCCGCTCAAGCTGCGCTACAAAGACCGGCAGCGGCAGCAGGCGCGCATCGTGATCCTGCTGGATATCAGCGGCTCCATGAGCCTGTACAGCATGTTTCTGCTGAAATTTGCCCACGCCCTACACCGGCATTTCCGCCGTGCCGAGACATTCGTTTTCAGCACCAGGTTGGTCAGGATCGGCCCGATGCTGCGGTCGCACAATCTGGCGGAGGCCATGCGAGTACTCACCGCGTGCCCCGCCGATTGGTCGGGTGGCACCCGAATCGGAGGGTCGCTGAGCGAGTTCAACGCGAGGCATGCCCGGCTGCTTTCGCGAGATACCGTGTTGGTCATCCTGAGCGATGGATGGGATACCGGGAAACCCGAGTTGCTGGCCGCGGAGCTGCGCAGTATCAAAAGCCGTGTGCGCAAGGTGATCTGGCTGAATCCGCTGCTGGGACTTCCGGACTACCAGCCGCTCACCCGCGGAATGGCCGCGGCTCTGCCGCACGTGGATGTGTTCGCCCCGGCGCATTCGCTCGAAAGCCTGTTGGAATTAGAAAGGCACTTAGGCTGAGATATGTTCGATGATTTCCTGGAGAAGGCCGCCCAGTTACGATCGCGGGGCGAGCCCTTCGCGATTGCCACAGTGGTGCGGTTTGAGTCTCCCATCTCCGGAAAGCCCGGAGACAAGGCAATCATCGATTCGGGCGGTAAGATCTGGGGGTGGATCGGAGGCGGCTGCGCCCAGCCGACGGTGATCAAAGAAGGGCTGAAAGCCATCGGCGAAGCCAAGCCGAGACTGGTTCGGATCAGTCCTTCGCCCGACCCCACCCCGCCAGACGGCGTTTTGGAATATGCCATGACGTGCCACAGCGGAGGGGCCGTGGAGATCTTTATAGAGCCGGTGTTGCCGAAGCCGCAGATTCTGATTCTGGGGCGTTCCGCGGTGGCGCAGGCCCTGGCAAAACTGGGCGCGGTGGCCGGCTATGCGGTGACCGTTCTGGCGCCCGACGCTAGCCGGGAGAATTTTCCCGAGACCGCGGTGCTGCACAATTCCCTGGATCTGCATCGGGTGCGCCTCACGCTGCGGACATTCGTGGTGGTCTCGACCCAGGGCGAAGGGGACGAGGAAGCACTTGAGGCGGCTCTGGCAACCGCAGCGCCGTACATCGCGTTTGTGGCGAGCAAGACGAAAGCCGAAAAGATCCTGGAGTATCTGCGCGCAAGGGGAGTTTCCGCGGAACGGCTGGCACGGGTGACCGCCCCTGCCGGTCTGCCGATCGGGGCTGTGTCGCCTGAGGAAATCGCCGTCAGCATCCTGGCGGAGATCGTCCAGAAGGGCCGGAGCCAGCCTCAACCCGCCGCCGCGGAAGTGCCGGTCGCGAGGTCGGAAGCCAAGGACCCGGTTTGCGGCATGACCGTGGCGGTCTCCGGCGCGAAACATACCACCGAATTCGAGGGCCGGACCATTTATTTCTGCTGTCCCCATTGCCAACGCGCGTTTGAGCAGAATCCGCAATCGTACGCGGTCGAACCGGTGTGAGTGGGGCGCAACGCGGGACCGGAGTGGACCGCGCCGCCAAGGCAGCCAAACGCGGCCCGGCGACGTTTGCCAAGTTTCAGTGCCGGTTGTTATTATCAAGAGCGCGGGCCTTTTCCTCGCGATCCCCGTACCCATCTCTGCATAATAATGATGCTATGGCGTCCCGAAGAACGCGGCCCAACATCCGCCACCTCATAGTCGCTATCCAATTAGGCGACATAAAACTCGTTGAATATCTCCTCGCACAGGGCACCAATGTTAACGGTAAACATTGGGACGATTGGCATAGCACTCCATCGTCGTGTGCTATTAGCAAGAATCACACACAAATCCTTAGGCTCCTCATTCGTCACGGACTCCGCCTACAGCGTGGCGAAGACGGACCTTTTCTCCAGGCCGCCTTTTACCAGAATCAGGACAGCCTCAAGCTCCTCTCCAGGACAGTATTTGCTCCTGAGCTTTGGCGCGGGAAGACCCGCGGAGATAGAGAAAGAGGCCGATCTCATCTACCGCAACATCCAGGCCAGCCCCCGATACTGGCGAGATCGAGACGAATCATTTCGAATCGCTCGTCTTGAGCTATTCGACGCCGCTATGACGTGCTGGGAACACGTCCGGCCAGATCCGCCAAAGATCAAGATCAGCGATACTCCAGCCAAGGGGAAGGCCCTCTAGCTCCGTACCGCCCCAGGGCGGACGACTGAAGAAACTCCCGTCCTTGAGGCAACAAGCGTGGATGCGAAGCGCGGTTTGCAGCGCGAGTCATCGATTTTCGTCTCAGGCGGCTGTCGTATCTGTTCGGGTCCAAATCCTCCAACAAAGAACCATCCTCGTCATCGAGGCTTGATTCAGATTCGAGATCGAACTCCAGAAAAGAGACAACCGCGCCGTATGACCGAAGCGGTATCGAATGCTCAAGAACCCGCCGGACGCGATCGGCATCCCACCGGTTCAGCCAGGCGTCGACCGGAACCTCGACGAGATCATCAGGTGCGCTCTCGCCCGCGAAGAGTTTCGCCGCCCATGATTTGGCGGAGGGAAGCTCCGGGATCGGCAGCGGGAGGCGGAACGCGTCGCTGCGGACGTACCATTTCGCGCGCCCGTCTTCGCTCCAGATCATGCAACACGCGAGATCGGTCAGTTCCAGATACCGGTAGATCGTGGCCGTCAGGCTGGTGGAAAACTCGCTGGCGACACGGCTGATCGTGTGGAGCGATGGATCTTTCAACCCAAGACGAGGGGCGACGAGTTTCCTCGGAAGCAAAAGCTCCGCCGAAAATTCGTTGGCCTCCCGCTCAGCCGTTGCAACGCTGGAATGCCATCGCTCGATGTCCTCGGAGCGGCAGACATTCTTCAGCGCCCGATGGTGCGGAATCAAATAATGCCCGATCTCGTGACCGATGGTGAAGCGCTTGCGCGTATGCTCGCGAATGGCGGAATTGACGGCAATGATCCCCTTAGGGCCGTCCAACGCCCGCACCAGCGAGCCGTCGAAACCGTCCGCCTCGACTTCCCTGATGCGAAGGCCGATTCGGCCGGCGATGGCAGCCAAATCCGGCACACCGCTGATCGCAAGCCGCTCCGCGAGCACTTCCGCGAGCTGCTCAACCGCGTTCACTGTTCCTCCCCCTCCGTCCAGTCCTGCTTCACCTCCTCCCCGAGCTCTTCCAGCAGGCGCTCGTCCTTCTCGGATTTATCGGTCAACCGATGATAATTGAAAGCGAGCTTCGTGGCCGGGCCGCGAAACGGCTTCATGACCGAGTCGACGATCTCACCGAGTTTACTCGGAGACGCGCCTTCCAGAGTGGTGGACTTTTTCATCTGCGCCATGGCCGCCTCGACATGGGGCGGCACGGGCTTTCCCGCCAGGCGGTATTGCTGGGCCGCGCGCACCGCAAGATCGTAAGCCAACTGCACCAGATCGGCGCTGCCGTTAGCTTCTTCGCAAACACCCTCAACTTCCGAAGCATCAGCCGTTGACGGATCACCGAACAAAGCGGCGAGCTGGGCATCGAGCGCCTCGTGTTTGTCCTTTTTTTTCTTCATGTCTCACGCCCGCCCATGATGATGCCAAGCTTCCGGACGCTGGTGATCCGCAGGAGCATCTTTCTCCGGTTGCGAACCTCGCCTACCGTCACGTCCAGCAGCTCGGCCATCTGCTTATCCACCATACTCCCATCCTTGAGCATCGCCGCAGCCTGGATAAAATCCCGCAACTCGGCCTCCTTTGCATGACCTCTGACGGCGTCGAACAGCTTATCGCGAAGTTGATGGGCGGCGGCCTGTTCATCGGGTCCCAGTTCGCGGCATATCGCGGTCGCCAGCGGAGTTTCGGAATCTATCGCAACCTTGCCGTCGCGGCGCACATGGTCGATGAACCTCATCTCGACCATCCGGCACAGCAATCGCGTCAGTCCCGCCTCCGTGCCGTCCCACCCGCACCCGTTCGGAGAGGCGTAGAATTCCTCGATCACCTCGGAGACAAGATCCTTCGCGGAAGACGCGCCGCAATCGATCACCCGATCGCCGCTGCCGACAAGGCGGACTGCGGCCATATACAGCCGCCCCATCAGGATCGGCCAACCGATTGCCTCCGGGTTTCGAGCCGAAGTGCCCGCCACGATGTCTCTCAGCAACTTGAAAGTCACGCCTTCAATTGGAAGTCGAATGGATCTGAATTTTTCGGCCGCCCGCGGCCGGAATATCTGGCTCAAACCGATTGGGAATTGAAGGCGAAAATAACCGCCAGTTCGATGAAAGGAGCATAGCATGACGGGGAATCAAGACGTTAGCGGGAATCCGGAGGGCAACAGCTGGGATGACTTGCAGGCGGCCGAAGCCCACCTCCGGCGGGCGGAGGCCGATCTAACCGCTGCGGAAGCGGTGGAACATACCGCCGAGCGCGAGCTTGAGGAGGCGGTCCGGGAGATCCAGGAGGCCGAGCACCATCACCGGGAGATTCACTTCACCCTCGACGGCGAGAAATACGAAACCTGTCTCCGCGAAGCGACTCCGAACCAGATCATCGTCGACTTCGGCAAACAGGACCCGGCCACGAATTATCTGGTCGAGATCCAGGGGACCCATAAGATCAGCTACCAGGGCAAAGGCAACGAAGAGATCAAGCTGCACGATTGTATGAGTTTTCAGATCATTTCGACGGGGCCGAAGCCGGTGTCGGCCTGCACCGGGGCAGCGGCGTTCGCGGAGGGGCTGCGGGCGCTCGGCTACGAACCGGCTACGCTGCAGGGCCTCCCCGATCATGTGGTCTTAAATTATCTCGTCGAGATTGGCCGCTTCGTCGGCAAATCAGTTCGTCTGGGATTCATCGTGCCTCCGGATTTTCCCAATATCCCGCCAGGCGGCCCGCATGTTTCTCCGCATATCCAGCCCATTCATGCCGCAAACGACAAGCCGCATCCCATTGGCGGCGTCCATCAGACGCACTCGGCGGCGTTCCAGCGCAAGGCGGGTGGCGAGTGGCAGTATTGGTCCCGCCCGTTCGTCAAGTGGGGCGAAAGCAAGAAAACCGTGGCCGCCTACATGGGGCACATCTGGCGCCTCTGGGAAACCCAATGAGCAGGGCCGCGTATAGCGTGGCGATGACCGGGGCGATCGCGGACGCGGCCATCGCCCATCTCCTGCGAGCAGACGGCCAGGAGGATCTGTGCTTCGCGCTCTGGCGTCAAAGTAAAGGCCGGAGCCGGACGACGGCACTCATCCACCGGCTGATTCTGCCCGAGCCGGGCGACCGCAATGTCCACGGCAATGTCAGTTTCCAGCCTGGCTATTTCGAGCGGGCTCTTGCCGCGGCGGCGGCAGATGGCGCGGGTCTGGCCCTCATGCACAGCCACCCGCTCGGAAGCCGATGGCAAGGCATGAGCCACGACGATGTTGCCACTGAGCAAAGCAGCGCCCCAGCCGCGTTCGGGGCCACCGGCGGTCCGTTCGTCGGGTTGACGGTCGCCGGCGACGGCGCCTGGAGCGGGCGCTTCTGGCAGCGCTCGGCGCCTCGCACATACTTCAGAAAGGACTGCGCGACGGTTCGCGTCGTTGGCGACAGCCTGAATGTGACCTATATGGACAGGATCGCGCTCCCACCCCTCGCCAACGGCACGCAGGTCCGTACCGTATCCGCATGGGGAGAAGACGCACATCGCAACCTCGTGCGCCTTCGGATTGGGGTCATGGGTGCTGGCAGTGTGGGCGGCCTTGTCGCCGAAGCCCTGGTGCGAACCGGGTTCGAGGACGTGATGCTGATCGATTTTGATTTCGTCGAGAAGCAAAATCTGGACAGGCTCGTCTATGCGACTCGCAACGACATCGGCGCTCTCAAAGTGGAGGCGCTCGCGAAGCACCTGATCGCGAACGCCACCGCAGACCCATTCCGGGTCGAACCTATTGTCGGGGCGGTGTATGAGGAAGACGCGTTTCGCGCCGCATTGGATTGCGATGTTCTCTTCGCCTGCGTGGACCGGCCGTGGGGCCGGTATATTCTGAACCTGATCGCTTACGCCCACCTCATTCCCGTCATCGACGGCGGTATTTCCGTCCGGACCAACCGCCTTGGAAAGTTGGCCGCCGCGGATTGGCGGGCGCATACCGCGACCGTCGGGCGTCCATGCTTACAGTGTCTGGGTCAGTATGATCCTGGTCTGGTCCAGACCGAGCGGGAAGGGCTTCTTGATGACCCCACTTATATAGCCGGCTTACCGAAGGACCACCCGCTCAAGACTCGCGAGAACGTCTTCGCATTTTCCATGTCCTGCGCCAGCATGGAAATGCTTCAGATGCTGGCCCTCGTCTTGGCGCCGCTCAATCAGCCGAACCCAGGGGCGCAGCTCTATCACTTCGTCGGCAATATCACCGAGGAACCCACGTTCGGGACCTGCCATTCGGAATGCCAATTCCCTTCGATCGTTGCGTTGGGCGACGATTGCGGCATTCAGGCCACGGGCGCTCGCCAGTCCGCGCTGGTATAATTCGGACCATATGGCCTCTCCAGGCGTTTACCTTTTCACGCGCAAGGGCCGCCGGGCTTACGTCGGGCGCGGTGACCGCGACGTAGTTTCAAGGATGAGACGTTCGTACAGGCAGGGCGATTACGATCTGACGGTCACCCTATACGAAACTAGCTCAGCACGGCAGGCCTACCTGCTTGAGTGCCGCCTGTTCCACCGCCACCGTCCCTGCGACAACGACATCCATCCGGCCGTACCCGCAGGAACAAACTGGCGCTGCCCGGTGAAGGACTGTCCCTGGTCTTGACCTCGATTTTACGCACCCGAGCGGACCTTCCCGGCTACTCTGTAACCGTTTTTCACAAAGGCACCGCTTGCCGTAGCATTTTTCATGGAGTATCATTGTTTTTCACGGATGCCTTTATCCTGAAGGCATAATTCACGAGCACAAGCGGGTTTTCGGCAACGATGGCAGACCAGCATCATTTTTCAGGGCCGGTAACTGTTTTTCACGAACGTGCTGTGCCCGAGCGGGCAACGCCAGCTGGTTACTCCGCCCTTATCGACGCCTACAGTCTGCGGGTACCACTGCCACGAACGCTCTCCGCCACCGGCGAGCACCATCGCATCCGGAATGAAGCGGGGTGGCGGGTCCTGACCCCACGTCACGCCCCGTCGCCTGACTTGGAGGGCCATCTTACCTTCGCCTTGAAATACGAAGGAGTGGATCTCGCGGTCCTGCGGCGCCTATTCGCCGCCGTCGAAAAGGCCGAGATCGAGGCCATCGTGCGCGCAAAACCGACCGGAAGCTATTCTCGCCGAATCTGGTTTCTTTACGAATGGCTCCTGGGAACCAGGCTCGATCTTCCAGACGCCGATAAGGGGACCTACGACCCGGTCATCGATCCAGAGCAACAATGGGCTATACCGGGGGAAAATTCCCCCCGTCATCGCGTCCGCAACAACATGCCGGGCACACCGGAGTTCTGCCCGTTGGTTTTCCGGACCCCTGCGCTCAACGAGTTCGCGGCAATGGATCTCATCCAACGAGCGCAAGAGGTTGTGGCTAACGTGCCGAATGATATTCTCGCGCGGACCGCAGCCTTTCTGTTGCTGAAGGATTCCAGATCGAGCTACGCCATCGAAGGAGAGCGCCCTCCACAAGACCGTATCCAGCGTTGGGGGCGCGCGATCGGCGAGGCAGGAAAACGGTCGATCGATTTGGACGAACTTCTGCGGTTGCAGGCGATCGTCATCGGCGACGCGCGGTTCGTGCGGCTGGGCCTTCGGCAAGAGGGCGGATTCGTCGGCGAACATGATCGGGACACCCGCCTTCCGATTCCGGACCACATCAGCGCCCGTCCAGACGATCTGATGTCATTGATCAACGGCATGGTCGATTTTGATCGAGGGCCGGCGCTGCGCTTGGACCCGGTAATCGCTGCCGCCGTCCTGTCCTTCGGTTTCGTTTACGTCCATCCGTTTATAGATGGAAATGGGCGTATCCATCGGTACCTTATCCATCACGTACTCGCTCGACGCGGCTTCAATCCAGCCGGTGTCGTGTTTCCTGTCTCGGCCGCCATACTGGCGCGAATCGATGAGTACCGCGCCGCGTTGGAGGGCTACTCCCGGCGTCTTCTGCCAGTCATCGACTGGGAGTCAACAGCGGACGGCAACGTCAAGGCCCTGAACGAGACGGCCGATTTTTATCGCTTTTTCGACGCTACGCCTCACGCCGAGTTCCTCTATAGATGTGTTAAGCAGACGATCGAAGAGGACTTGCCGCGCGAGACGGAATTCCTGGAGAGGTACGATCAGTTCCGCGCGCGCATTGAGGCGATTGTTGATATGCCCGATCGCACAATCGATCTCTTATTCCGTTTCCTTCATCAGAATGCTGGACGCCTCTCAAAGCGCGCGCGAGAGCAGGAATTTTCAAAGATGACCGAGGCGGAAGTGTCCGCCGCCGAAGCAGCCTATCTTTCGTCCTTTCCAACAACATCGTGAACCGAAGAACCATTCACGATCAAAGCGGGAATCACCGCGACCTTCGACCAGGATCGCTTTGATGTAACGCGCCGCGATATTCCCCGCATGAGGGATTTCAAATCGCTCCGCTACGGTCCCCTTGCGCATCCGCCTGTCTTGCTATCCTGAAAGGCACGTATGGCGGTATTCATTGCCTACGATCCGAACGCACACGGAATTCTGCATATGCGTGACTGGAGCGCACGCCTCCTCGGGGGTCACCCAAAACCGGCCAGTCGGGGTCACCTCAAAACCGGCCAGTTGAAACCGTGATCTAGGACATTGATCGGGACGCGAGGAGGCTATCCTCCGTCCTCGTGAGCAATGTCTTGAGCGAGGAACAGAAAACAGCAAGTCATAGCCTTAGGGCGATTGGGATGGTCGCTGCGACGGATTCAGCGGGAAACCGGCGTCCGCCGAGAAACCATCTCTGCTTATTTGAAAGAGACCGGGGTCGCACTGCGACCACCCCGCGGTCGCCGCATTCGGGCAAAACCGGCCAGTCAGGTCGGTGAGGTGTCCCCCGACTCCGAACCGGCAAGACCGGCCAGTCGGTGCGAAGAGGTAACCCCCGACTCTGGCGGGGAATCGACCGGCGAAGCACCGGAGAGTACAGAATCGAAGTCCGGCCGTAGCCCTTCGGCCAGCGCCTGCGAACCTTATGTGGAAACCATT
>DATJRE010000398.1:0-14111 GCA_035505095.1 Bryobacteraceae bacterium
GAGGCGCGAGATGATGGCGGCCTTCAGTTCGCGCGGCGGAGGCTCCTGGTTGAACAGCACGCCATCCACCCGGAAGCGCACGCGGAATTCCTTTTCGAACGGCTCGATGTGGATGTCGCTGGCGCGTTTCTCGATGGCGTCGCCGATCATGGCGTTGACCAGGCGGATGACCGGCGCCTCGCTGGCCATGTCGCGGAGGTGCTCCAGGTCGGCGGTGGCCTGCTCGTCTTCGCCGCCCAGCACCTGGCGGTCGCCTTCACCGTAGTGCCGGTCGATGGCGTCCAGGATCTCCTGCTCGGGGGCCAGCGCGGTCTGGATCTGAAACCCGGAGAAGGCCCGCAGCGCGCCGATGGTGTCGAAATCCAGCGGGTCGGCCATGGCCACCGTGAGGGTGGAGTCGGCCAAGGCGATGGGAAAGGCGCGGCACTGGCGCAGGAAACGATCGGAAAGGCCATCGATCTCGGGCGCCGCGGGCGGCGGCCCGTCCACCGTCACCAGCGGCAGCCCGAGTTGATCCGCGAGCGCGGCCAGTACGTCGCGCTGGGCGATCAAGCCCATGTCCACGAGGATCTTGCCGAGCTTATCTCCGCGCTCCCGCTGCAGTTCGAGGGCGCGCTCCAGGTCCTCGGCCTCGATCTTCTTGCGCTCCAGCAGAATTTCGCCGAGTCGCAGGTAGCGCGGTGGGGCGGCGATTTCCGGCGCGGGCGTGGGCTGCTCGGCGGGGGTCACTTATGGCTCGTCCGTAGAGTGCACGGCGCCGGCCAGGGCGTCCTTGCGGGTGGCCGACATGACGATTTGACCAGGCAGCCCGGTGCGGTCTTCCCAGCTCAAATACCCCAGCCGCACGGCTACCACAATCTGCTGGTTGTCCGGAACCTGGGACAGGTCTTTGGCCGCCTGCTTGACCATTTCGAGCATGGCCGCGCGAAGGGCAGGCAACCGGTTCACCTTGCGGTCATGCACCTGGTCGTGCAGTTCCTTGGTAATGGTCCTGCGGAACGGATTGAGCGTGGGGGTGATGATGAGGCTGATTTCGGAGCTGAAAACTGCCCCATAGTTGCTCAAGTAGAGGCCGCGCGTGAGGCCCAGCATGTCTACCGGATCGTTGGCCGTGCCCAGCGCATAGAGGCGGGTATTGAAGAGCGACTCCACCGCCGTGATCGCCTGGCGCGTGGGCCGCAGCGCCGTGGTGGTGTCGATCTTGGCCGCCGGGACGATCTGCGCCTGGGCGGCGGCCGCGGCGAACAGGACCGCGGCGGCCAGGAAACCGCGAGTCATTGCCGTACCCCTTCAACGGGAGCGGAGGCGAGATGATACATGGCGCCTCGTTGCTCGATCTGCCGCTTGGAGTTCAGATCGTACTCCTCGGCGGCCAGGCTCAACCGCTGGCGGGCGGTTTCGAGCTCGGCCACCAGGGCGCGGGTCTTTTCGACCTGCCGCTGCTCGCTGGCGCCGACAGCCTTGGCCACTGCGGCATCGATGCGCGCCTGGATATCCGCATCGGAAACGGTTGCGGCTGCCGGCGCCACAGCCGCTGTGGGCGGCGCGGGGCGGACAGGGGCGCTCGCAGGGGCCGGGCGGTTCAGCGAGAACACCACCACCGCCGCCGAGAGCATGGCGGCCGACACAAAGCCCAATCGCGGTCCGGAATTCCACAGCGCCGACCAAGCCCGCCGCCACGGCGACGGCTCGAAAACCGCATCCGAGACAAACGCGACCCGCTGGGGGATCTCTTCGTCGCGCAGCGAGAAGAGGGCTGCCTGGGTCATCCCCAGCCGGTCCAATTCCTCGCGGCAGGAGACGCAATCTCTGACATGGGATTCCAACTGGCGCCGTTCCGGGTCCGGCAGCTCTTTGAGGAAGTAATCCCGCAAATCGAATGGCGAGCAACTCATGACACACCTCGTGCCTTCACGGGAGCCAGTTGATCTTTGAGCAGGTCGAGCGCGGAATAGAGGCGCGATTTGACGGTCGAGACCGGGCAGGAAAGGATCTCGGCCATTTCCTCGAACTTGAAACCCTGGTAGATCTTCAGCACCACGGCCTCGCGCTGGTCGGGCGAAAGGCGCTCCAGGGCGCTGGCCACCGCCAGGCTCAACTCGATGGGAAACACGGCGCTGCCGCCCACGGTGATGCCATAGCCGGCGCCTTCCGGTTCCAATTCGTCCACATCGCTTTCGGGCCTCCGTTTGCGAAACATGGAGTAGGCCTCGTTATGGGCGATGCGGTACAGCCATGGGGCGAACCGCTCCGGATTATCCAGCCTGGTGAGGTTCTGGTACGCCTTTAGAAACACGTCCTGGGTCAAATCCAGAGAATCTTCGCGGTGGCCGGTGATGCGCAGCAGGTAATTGTAGACACGCTTCTCCCACCGGGACACCAGGAGGTTATACGCCTCCACATTGCCCCGGGCAGCCTGGCGGATGAGGTCGGCATCTTCGGCCGCCCGAAAGATCAAGCTCTGGCTCCTGGTGGAAAGACGCCGCCCGCCCGCAAAAAGACGACAGCGGGCGAACAGCGTGGGCTAAGCCTCTATTTTACTTCCCATCCAGGGGGCCCAGATTGCCGCGCGAAGCCGGGCGGCGGGGCCGCTGGAGCGCGCCCGCTCGTTTCCATCGCCGCCCCGGATCAGAACCGCGCGCCGGAGCAAGCGGTCGCATCAAATCAACCGGTCTGGGACCTGGGAACGCGCGAATGGCGGGACGGGCCAACTCACGCCGCCGGCCGGGACGCCTCGCACGGGCCTTCACGCCTCCGGCGGCACAGCAGAAACACCAGCGCCAGGGCCGGCAGCACCATCCAGGGCGTCCCCACCTCCGGCACGGCCGCGGCCACGTTCACCGTGAAGTCGGCTTCGCCAAGGGGGTTGATCGCGGTCGGGTCATAGACGTTGTCCACTTCCTCCCCGCCCACAATGGTCACCGTTCCCCCCACCGGGCCGAACGGGTCCGTGTACGGGTCGTCGATGGTAACGGTGAAGAGCGTAAAGTCCACGGTGGTCTCTCCCGCCGCGACGGTCGGCGGACCGAGCAGAAACGGCGTGTTATCCACGCTGAACATGCCCGCCAGGCTCACGTCGAGCTCGTTCAGGTCCACCGTGGCCGAGTCGTTGTCGGTGATCGTCCCGGTGAAGGTGAGGATGCCGCCGGGTCCACCGGTCAGGGTGGTCTCGTCCAAGTTGATGGTGATGTCGCTCGCGCGGGCGCAACCGGCGGCCAGCAGCAGGGCGGTCAGGAAGAGTTGGAGCGTTTTCATGGTCGGCGTTCTTTCCTCGAATTCTGCCTACGGTAGCACAATCCGGCCGGCAGTGCTGAAGGTGCCGCCGGTATACGAGCCGCTCAGGATGAACGTGCTCGGCGATCCCGAGGCGCCCAGGGACCCACCGGGGAAGGTGATGGTGAAGACGCCGGTGGACGCGCCCGGGATGGAGGCGATCGAGGATGGCGCAACCGTTCCGGCGAGCGTGCCGATCTTGGCCGAGGTGATGGCGACGTTGGCCGCGGCCGAATTGCCGCTGTTGGCCACCACCACGGTGGCCACCACGTTGTTGCTCGCATCGCGCGAGAGGACCTCGCTGGCGATCAGATCGACGGCCGTCGTCGGACTGTAGGGGTAGACCACCAGGGCTAACGACTGTTGCGCCGCCGATCCGACGGCGTTGGCCGCGGTGATATTGATCTTATGCGTGCCCACGTCGCCGTTGGCGGGGGTGCCGGAGATGGTCAGCGTGCCGGTGGCAAAGCCGGCCGAATTCGAGTTGCTGGCCGTGAGGCTGGCCGGCAGGCCGGTGGCGCTAAAGTACATGCCGTTGCCGGCGGAGGGATCGGTAGGCGGCGCTGTCAGCGAGACTGCCTTGGTCGACGTGCTGGGGTATCCGGTGGTGGTCACCCAGAAAGACCCGGGCTGGCCGGCGAACATTACCGCCAGGCTCGGGCTGGTGATTTGAGGAGCCTCATTCACGATGAGGTTGAAGTTCTGGGTGGCCGGTCCAAGATCGCCGCTGCCGTCGGACATGGCAATCGTATATTGACCGCCCGAGCCGGCCGGGGGCGTGCCGTAGAAGATGCCCTGCGCTTCATAGTATTGGGCGCCGCTCGGGTAAAAGTACCAGCTCAGCCAACTGGGCAGGGTGGTATGGAGTCCGATATTGCCAAAGCTGACAAAGACGCTGGCCTGGTTGTAGGTCCCGGCGGTGAACGTGGCGCTGGCCGCCCCAAACACCGGCTGATGGATGATGTTGACGGTGTACTGGTCGCCGGGACCGACAATGGTGATGCTCCCAACCGCCACCGGGTAGATGGTCGGTGTGAAGCTGCCCGAGGAGTCGAGGTAGGGCGTGCCGCTGAGCGTGGCAGTGCCATCGCCATTATCTTTGAAGTTGAGCCAGGGAGCGTTGGGATCTGCCTGGTAGAACCACGAGACGGGCGTAACGGCGCCCGTGGAAACGAGCGTCACCGAGTTGGGATTGCCGGCCAGGAACGTCGTCGTGCGATTATTCAAGACCGCGCTGGGGGCCGGGGTCGTATTGATGGTCAGGTTCTGGACGATCGTGTTGGCGCCGTTGGAGGCGTAGATGCCGCAGGGCTGATTCGCCAGCGGAACGCACTGGAGCTGGAGGGCAGTGGGCGTGCCGCTGATGGTGGCCGTGCCGTTGCCATTGTCCTTCAGACTGAGTCCATATCCGGAGAGGTTCATGTGATCGGTGATGGTGGGGGTTGGAGAGCCGGTGGTCTGGACCAGGAAGGTCATCGGAAACCCCGCGGTAACGTTCAGCGTGGAAGGCGAGATGAACTGCAGCGCGGTGGCGATGTACACGGTGTAGACTTGCGAGAGCGATCCGCTGAGGTTGGTGGCGGTAACGGTGATCGTCGAAGAGCCGGTGGGCGCCTGGGAGCTGCCGTCGAATTGCAACTCCAGGCTGCCCGTGCCGCAGGTGCCGCCGGGCAGGGAGATGTGGGAGTTGAGGGAGCCTCCGGTCATGCAAACCGTGGGCGTCGGACTGCCCGAGGCGGTAATGCTGGCGGTGGCAGGGGTTCCGGGGGCGAACACGATGGCGCTGGTGTTGGGAAAGGCCGGCGTTTGGAGGGTCTGTAGGGAGACCGTCTCGAGGTTGCCGTTTTCATCCAATAGCTGGATGCTGTTCGAGACATAGCTGGAGCAGGTGGCGAAATTCGTGGGAGGGGTGACTCCCGTGGCGAGGCTCGCCTGGCAGGCCACATCGGTGGAGGCCGGATTGGCCTTGGTGCTCACAAAGGCGTTACCGAAGCGCGAGGCCCACCACTTCGTGCCCGACGAATCGACATATTGGATCGCGGCCATAATGCTGTCCGTCTGGGCGCAGGTGCTGCTCGATCCGTTGGTGCAGGTCTGCACGAACCATCCGCCATACGTTCGGGCGGACCAGTGGTTTCCGAGCCAATCCTGATACGTGAGGGTGGGTGTGACCTGGGAGGCGCCGGACACGGGCTGAATGAGGAAGCTGGGATCGGTGGATTGATGTATGGGCAGCGTGGCCGAACTGGCCATCTCGGGGAGGGTCTGGGTCACCAGGGCGTTGACCAGCTTGTACATTCCCTGGCCGCTCGAGTCGGCGACGAAGGATTCCAGGGAGGGCGGGGTGTTTTGGGCGTTGGTGAGGTCGCTCTGCAAGGCGTCGAGTTCGTCGATGGTTTGCTGGCTGCTGACGGCCTGGAGGCCGGCGTTGATCGCGATGGCGGCGGCGACCAGGATGATGGCCAGAGGCCCGGCGGCGAGCACGGCCGGGGCGAGGGCGGTGACTGTGAATCCGCTGACGACGAAGAGAATGGATCCGGTCGCGGTGACCCCATCGATAGTCCAGGCAGCCGCGCTGAGGACGGCGCTCGCGTAAATCAGAGCGCCCGCAACGCTGGCAAGAACCACCCCAACCGCGGCTCCGATGCCGATGGCCTCGCCCAGGTTGATGGACGTTCCCGCCACCGCCGCCGCGAAGTTGGGGTCGTTGGCCGCGGCGGCGCCGTAGGAGTTGAGGAGTCCAAAAGTGGTGAAGTAACCCTCGTCGGGAACGGGCGGACCGGTAAGGCCGGTGGCTTCCGCCGCGCAGAACGGCGCGCCATCATATTTCAGGTTGTAAACGCTGGCGATGGTGGGGTCCAGGGTGAAATGGCACGGATCGGCTTGCCAGCGCAGGAATTCATCGTACGCGTTCTGGTAGTAAGCGATCTCGTCGGCCTGGATGATCGTCTGAAACCAGTTGTACAGATTCTGCTGGTGCTGCGTGCGCGAGGCGGCGGGCGTATCGATGATGGTGATCAGACTGGAGAGGATGTAGGCGCGAATCGCGTCGCGCAGGTCGGAGCGGCCGTAGGTATAGATGATGTTCGAGTCGGTGAGGGGGAGTTGGTGGAGCGTGAGAAAGCCGTTGACGGCATCGGATTCGAGTTGAATGATGTCGGCGGCATATGGGGAGGGGCTGCCGGTGGGTGTGCAGAGCTTCTGGATGATGGAGTTCGTGCCGGTGGAATTGCAACTGGCGACCGTTTGCGCCTCGGCTTGGAAGGGGCGCGCCGCGTCGCCGCCGCTCGGGAACCAGGAAAACACCGGGACCAGCAGGATGGCCAATAAGACGGCAAGCGGTTGATAAAACCGCGAACGGCGCAGTGCGGCGAACGTCCGCGCGTGACGGCGTCCGGCAACCGGCGCTTCGGGCGAAAGATGGGGTGTAGTGGTCGGCAAGGTCATTTCCCTCCTGGATGAAACCGGCGGCAATGCAGCCGCCCTCTGATGGCTTATTCGCTATCCGGGAGAAAAAAGGTGCAAGGGGGGAGGATTTCGTCGTGTCCGGGCCGCGGCTCCGGCTACTAACCACCTTCGAAGCCGCGCACGTCAGCTAGCGGTAAGTGGCCCCTTCACCCGGACCAGGCTGCCCCGCATTGACGGCGCCGACCAGTGCTCCACGCCGCCGGGTAGGCGCCAGAGCGCGTTACCGGGCGAGGCGCTTGCGCAGGGCGGCCACTTCGGCCGGAGCGGGCGGCCCCGTAACGAGGGCGCCGACCAGCGTTCCACGCCGCGGGTCGAGCCCCTCGCACCATTGGTCTAGCAATTGGCGGGCCTGTACGCGATCCGCGGGTGTTGCGCCGGACCAGTGGGCCGCCGCCGAAGCAAGGTCGCGCGCGGCCAGGGCCCGCAGAATGCGGCCATAAATGAACCCGGTATCGATGTGCACGGCGGCGTCCCAAGCTTGCCGGGCCGCGGCGAACTCCTGTGCAAAATCCCCCTGGGCCTCATACGCCCGGGCGAGTTCGTGGAGGGTGGACCAGATCAGGTCGTAGTTCAGGTCCCAACCGCGGCTTTGGTTCAGCAGCGAGCGCAGCTCGCCTTCCGCCGCGGCGTATTGGCCGGTGCCGGCCAGCGCGGCGCCCAGCACGATCCGGTGCACCGCCAACCGCTCGCGGCCGCGGGTCAGCGCCCCATCCGCGCCGGCGGCCACCCGCACGCTGTTTCGGGCCAGCGTCACGGCTTCCGGGCTCCCGCCGAGCGCCAGCGCCAGGTAATCGCGCAACTGCGCCGCGGCGTTGGAAAAGACGGCGTTGGCGGGATCTTCGGCGGCCAGGCCTTGGAACTCCGTCACGCCCCGCCGCAGATCGGCAATTCCTTCCCTGGTCTGCCCCGAAGCAAACTCGATTTCGCCGAGCGTGCCGAGCGATTGCGCGTGGCGCATGCGGCAGGCCGGTTCGGAGCAATGCGCCACGGCCTCCACTCCGCGGCGCGCCGCGTCCTCGGCCTCCGGACCGCTGCCTTGGCTCATCAGCAGCGTCACGGCCAGTTCGCGCTCGGCGTGCGCCAGGTGCTCCTGCCGGGCGGGATCGGCCAGCCAGCCGGGTGGCATATGCTCCAGGAATGTCGAGACGGCCAAGCGGTGCGAGTGGACCGCCTCGACGCCCTGAGCATCGCTGAATTGCAGGATCCCCAACTCCAGGTAGGCGATCGAGAGGTAGCGCTGCGCCTCCACCTTGGCGCGCACCGCGGGGGTCAGGGCATTCACGTCAGCCAGAAGCTCAGCGGCGGCGCGCCGGCCTTCCTTCCCGTCAGCCAGGCGATACTGCAAATGCAGCCAGGCGGCCAGCGCGTCCAGCTTGCCTTGCGCGAGCGCGGCGTCATCCGGCTTGGCCTTGGAGAGCTTGCGGTAGATTTCGAGCGACTTGCGCACGTAAGGCGCGGCGGCCGCCGGATCGCCCTCCGACCCGACGGCGCTATACGGCCCCTTCGCCTGCCCGATCGCCAGGTCGGCTTTGGCGATCTCGGCTTCGAGCGTGGGATCCTTACGCGGATCGCGCGTGAGCACGTCCAGCGCGCCCTCGGCATCGCCCATCAACTGCCCGCGGAGGGCGGTCCGGTTGGGAACCAGGGCGAGCTGCGCGGGGCGCTCGATGATGATCTTGCGCACCACTTCGCGGAGCGCCGCCGCGTCTTCGTTGGCCTGCCGCTGCTCGCGCAGAGCCACAAACATCCAGCCCACCGCCGCCAGCAGCAGTACGAACGAAACGGCCACCGCGGCGATGGCCCACTTGAATTTCGCGGCCAGCTTGCGGAGGCGGTAGAGGGTGGAGGGCGGTCCGGCTTCCACCGGCTCGCCCGCCAGGTAGCGGGTCAGGTCGGCGGCCAGGGCGTCGGCGGTCTGGTAACGGCGGTCGCGGTCTTTTTCGAGAGCCTTCGCGAGGATCCAATCGAGCTCGCCGGCGCCGGCGGGCGGCGGGTTCTCTTCGTGGACGCGGCGCAGCAGCTCGGTGTACGTGCAGTGGTCCAGGTTGAGGTTTTCGAGCGGCAGCCGGCCCGCCGCCAAGTGATAGAGCAGCGCGCCCAGCGAGTAAATGTCCGTCCGGGCGTCCACATCCCGGGCGCCGCCTTCAGCCTGCTCCGGGCTGACGTATTCGAAGGTGCCGATGACCACGCCGGTGCGGGTTCCCCCGGCCATCCCGGGCGCCACGCCTTCGATGGCCTTGGCGATGCCGAAGTCGATGATCTTGGGCACGGGCTTGCCGTCGTAGAGCGCCACCAGCACATTCGAGGGCTTGATATCCCGGTGGATGATGCCTTTGGTGTGGGCATGCTGAATGGCGCGGCACACCGGGATCGTCAACGCCACGCGATCCTTCAGCGGCAGCGCGCGCGATTCGCAGAACCGCACGATGCTCTCGCCCGGCACCAGCTCCATCACCAGGTAAGGCAGTCCGCGGGTGGTGGCCCCGGCATCGTAGACGCGCGCGATATTGGGGTGGTCCATGAAGGCCAGCGCCTGCCGCTCGCGCTGGAAGCGCGCCACCAGCGCGGCCGAGGCCATTCCCGGCCGGATGATTTTGAGGGCCACGTCGCGGACTACCGGCTCCGTCTGGTGCGCGCGGAAGACCACTCCCATGCCGCCTTCGCCCAGCTTTTCGAGGATCGCGTAAGCCCCCGTGCCGCCATAATCTTCCGGCGCCGCCGCGCCCTGGAAGAACCGCTCGGCCGCGGTCTGCTGCTGGAGCAGGCTTTCCACCTCGCGCCGGATTTCGCCGGTGGTGCAGGCGCGGTCCAGGTAGCCGGCGCGCGCGGCGGGCGGAAGCTCCAGCGCCTCCAGACAGATCCGTTCCAGTTCCGCAAGTTCCATCAGGCTGTCAGGCCGTCTTTCATTTCGCGCGCCAGCCAGAGCTTGGCGAACGTCCAGTCGCGCTTCACGGTGTCTACCGAGACGCCCGCCACCTCGGCAATCTCCCCGTTGGTCATGCCGCCGAAGAAGCGCAGTTCGACCACCCGGGCCTTACGCTGGTCCACGGCGGCGAGGCGGTTCATGGCCTCGTCGAGAGCCAGCAGGCCCTCTTCGTTGGCGGCCGAGGGGATCTCGGAATCTTCCAGGTCGACGCGCCGCCAGCCGCCGCCGCGTTTGTCGCGGCCGTGAGCGCGGGCCTCGTCGATCACGATCTGGCGCATCACGGTGGCGCAAATCGCCAAAAAATGCGCGCGGTTGCGGAAGTCGACCTTGGAGGCGTCCACCAGCCGCAGGTACATTTCATTAACCAGGGCGGTCGGTTGCATAGTGGCGCCAGGCGCCATGGATTGCAGGCGGTGACGGGCGATCTCGTGCAACTCGGGATAAACCAGGGGCAGGAGCTGGTCGAGGGCCTTCCGGTTACCACCGCTCCACTCCCGTAAGAGTTCGGTGATGGGGGCCTTGTCGGAATGTTCCGGCATCGTTAGAGAGTATACGCTGCTGCGGCTGCCCTCTGGGCTAGGCGTTCCCGCCGGCCTCGGCATCGGCCTTCGGCGGGATGGCCGACTGGCGGGTGATCAGGTGGGTGCCCAGGCGGAACTCGCGGCCGGGCGTCGAGGGGTCGGAGACCATTTCCCAGAGCGCCTCGAAGGCGACCTTGCCGATTCCGGTCCGCGGGACGGCCACGGTGGTCAGGGCCGGCTGGGCGTACTCGGCGATCAGGATGTCGTCGAAGCCCACCACAGACAGATCCTGCGGGACGGAAAGGCCGCCATCGTAGGCGCGATGCAGCACGCCGATGGCCGTCAGGTCGTTGCCGGCCAGAATGGCGGTCGGTTCGAAGGTCTTCAACAGCTTCGAACAGGCGAAATAGCCGCCTTTGACGGTGAAATCGGAGTCGATGGCGCGCTCGGGGTCGAGTCCCTTCTGAGCCGCGCTTTCCATGAAGGCCTTCTTGCGGCGCTGGGCGGAATGCAGATGGGGAGGGCCGCCGATATAAGCGATGCGCCGGTGCCCAAGTTTGGTGAGGTGCTCCAGGGCTTCCGCGATGCCGTGCTCGTAATCCAGCAGAATGTTGCTGATGCGCCGGTCGATGCGGCCGAGGTCCAGGTACACGGCGGCGATGTCGCGCTCGGCCAACATGTCCATCACAGCCGGATCGATTTGCGAGGTGAGCACGGCCACGGCGGGCACTTGCAGGCCCACCAGGCGGCTCACGGAGTGGAGCGTCCGCTGGGCGTCGTAATTCGTATTGAGGACCAGGGCATCCATATTGTGGAGCAGGGCCTGTTCCTGAAACGCGGCGGTGACTTCCGGGAAAAAGGGATTGCGGATGTCCGAAATGATCAGCCCGAGGAAGGTGCTGCGGCCGGTGGCCAGGTTGCGGGCGGCATGATTTTGCGCGTAACCGAGGTCTTGAATGGCCGCCAAAACGCGCTGGCGGGTTTGCGGGCGCGCGCCACGGGTGCCGTTCAAGACGTGCGAGACAGTGGCGGTGGAAACCCCGGCCCGCAATGCCACATCCTTGATGCTGGCGCCCAAAAGCCCCTCCAGGTGCTTCAGTTAGAATCAGCCTGCTGTTCATATTGTAAGCACAAGCGGTGCCGGTGCCCAAGTAAATCGCTTACCTGTGGGCTAAGTGGGCGGGTTTTAGAAAGAGGTTTGGCCTCCGCGGGCCACAGGTCCGGGCGGGAACAACCAGTTAAGCGCTTGCATCAATCCATCGGCCTTGAGGCGGACCCGCGGCGCCGGCCCAAACGGGGATGGCGCCCTCCAAATCCCGCGAATTTCCGGCCGTCCGGCCGATAAGTGAATTCAAGATATGGACAGGCAATTTCCACACAGGCAAACCTTTCTATGTTGGCCCTGTTAGGTATCGTCCTGGTGTTTGCCGCGGTGCTGGGCGGTTTTCTCCTGGAACGGGGAAATCCCTATGTTCTGATGCAACCCGCCGAGGTTCTGATCATCGGCGGCGCCGCGGCCGGAATTTTACTGCTGGCCAATCCGTGGTTCGTGATTCGCAAGATGGCGCAAGGCGCGCTACTGGCCTTCCGGCCGCCCGGCCGTGACCGGCAAACCTTCCTTGACCGGCTGCGCCTGCTTTACGAGGTATTCGTGTTTGCGCAGCGCAGCGGCGGGTTCATGCAGTTGGAAAACGACATCGACCGCCCGTCGGAGAGCGCCGTTTTCGGCAATCACCCGGAGTTCCTGCGCGATCGCGGCTCCCGTGAGTTCATTTGCGATTCCTTGCGCATGCTGGTGATTGGCGCAACCACGCCGCAGGAAATCGACCTGCTGATGGATCTGGATATCGAGGTGCAGCGGCGCAGCCAGTTCGAGCCGGTGGCGGCGCTGCTTGCGGTGGCGGAAGCGCTGCCCGGGCTGGGAATCGTGGCGGCGGTGTTGGGAGTGGTGATTACCATGGGGGCGATTGGCGGCAGCCCCGAGACGGTCGGCGAAAAGGTGGCCGCGGCGTTGGTGGGAACGTTTCTGGGCATCCTGCTGTGCTATGGGGTGGCGAGTCCCATGGCATCGCGCATGGAGAAGAACGGCGAGGTGCAGATGCAGCTTCTGCAAGTGATGCGGACGGCGATTGCAGCATTTTCCCGCGGGGCGGCGCCGCTGCTGGCAGTGGAGTACGCCCGCCGTTCGATTCCGGCGGAATGGCGGCCGTCCTTCGAAGAACTGGAGGCCGGGATGCGGCGCGACGCGCGCATACCGCCGGTGCCCGGCAACGAGCCGGCCAACCGCCAGGAGGCATCCGTTGCGTCGCCCGCCGGGTCCTGAGCCTCCGCCCCAGCCGGCACCGCCGCTGGCGCCGGTGCGGCGGGCCGAGCGTCCAAAGCGCGGGGGAAGCGCGTGGAAAGTAGCCTACGCCGATTTCGTGACTGCCCTGATGGCGCTGTTCATCGTGCTGTGGATGATGAACAGCTCGACCAAGGTCAAGGCGTCGATCAGCGGCTATTTCCTCGACCCGCGCGGCTACACGCACAAGCTGGGCGCCGGTCCGTCGAATTCGGGCGAGGGGCTGGCGCTCAACCGCCACTCGCTGGCCCACTTACAGAACCAGATCGAGAAGGCCTTGCGGCAGATGCCGGAGTTTCCAGCCATCGAAGGGCATGTGCATTTCAGCGTCACCGGGGAGGGCCTGCGCATCGACCTGCTGGAAACGGAGCAAGGCATGTTTTTCGTGTCCGGAAGCCCCGAGCCGACCCAGGCCGGGGAGGAATTGCTGCGGGTTTTGGGCGCACAACTGGCCAAGATGCCCAACCTCGTGGCGATTGAAGGCCATACCGATTCGCGGCCCTTTCGGGGCAGCGCGGGCGCGGGCCGCTATGGCAACTGGGAACTTTCGACGGACCGCGCCAACGCGGCGCGCCGTTTGCTGCTGGCCTACGGGGTACGGCCCGGGCAAATTGCCGAAGTGCGCGGTTTTGCGGACCGGAAACTGTTGCACCCGGCAAATTCCGAAGATCCGGCCAACCGGCGGGTCTCGGTGGTGGTGGAATTTCTGCCAACGGGGAATGCAGCGGGCGATTAAGGGGAGCAGAGGGGTGCCGTAGGGCACCCGCCTGCTCCTAAGAGGTAGTCCGGTCGGGGATAAGGAACGCTCCAAAAGAGCGGGAGGGGAGTCGTGGAAGGAGTTGGGATAATCTAGGTAAGCAGTGAAGCGAACTTCCTCTTACGGCCTCCACGTTAGCAGGCGAACTTGGGGCGCCTCCGCCGAATTTTTCTGAAGTGACTGAAAATAAAGACTAAAAAGCCTGATGAACTTTGTCACCGGCCATTTGGGACCCGATACCCGGCGGCCGGCGGTTGAATTCCGCCCGGGCGGCCGGGGCACCGCGACGCCTTTCGGCGTCTGCTGCCGGGCCACTCACTCGCGCGCCCCCTGGGCGACGGTTTTCGCCGGAACCGTTCGCGCGGGGCGCCTTCGGGCAAATTCATCTCGAAAACCGGCGGCGGCCAAAGGGCACGCTCCAGGACGGGAGGCGCACGGGCATGGTGACGGAGACGGCACGGGCTCTGACCGTGGCCGGCAGGTTAGGCGAAGGTGCTGCCGCGCGCGCCTTCCCGGTCGAGCAATCCCGTTTCAGCGGCGTCGGTCCAGACTTCCAGACCCACGGCGGCAAGCAGTTTGGTGACCTTCGCAAAGCCCGACTCGCCGGCGCGCCCGTTTTCCAGCGCTTCGACGGTTGCCCAGCCGATGCCCGCATTGCGCGCCAGCGCGGCCTGGCTCCGCTTGAGTTTTTTGCGGCTCTCGGCGACCTCAGACCCGGTGCGGGCCAAATGCGGAGTTGCGGCCTATTGCCCGCCAGCGGGGACCGTGGTCGAGGGAGCCGGCGGGGCCGGTTTGCCGGCGTCCAGGTGGTCCCAGTTCATGATG